>DAIPZN010000013.1:0-58208 GCA_036782195.1 Cyclobacteriaceae bacterium
CTCGTGTTCGTTTTTTACCTTTTCGTCTATGGATTTTTGTATTTCCTCGTCTGCTGGAAGGGTTAAAGTTATGTCCGGTTCATTGAAGAAGTTGAACAGATTTTTGTCCCTGATTTTGGGCGTCCTCCAGGCGTTGATGATTTCCATAGTGGGCTTTTCATCTTCTCTCCATTTGAACCCTTCCAATTTTCTTTCATCCTCCTTCAGCATGTGGGGGGGAGTAAAAAAACCTTCCGGTTTGACCATATAATTGATTTTTTGGATCTGTCCTTCCACAAAATACATGTCCATACTGGCACAGAGTAATTTGTTCATGCCCCTGAGTGTGCTGTCATTGGCCATGTCAAAATATAGGGATTCCCCATTGCCTGTAACCAGGAGTCTGCTGATCTGTCCGTCCTTGAAATAGCCTTCCATCCTTCGCCCTTTGATCTGGTTGAAATTCTTCACGGTGTCTGTGGTTATGGAAAAGGCCTGTCGATCCAAATACACTCTGTCTATTTCCTCATTTGAAATCAAAAACCTGACACTGTCCGCAGTGATTTGACTTTTTTTATCCCAAAGAATAGGGTCACGATACATGTGGATAGTAGAGTCGGAGTAAATGTAAGCCAAAGAGTCAGATCGTCCTTTTAAGTCTGATTTGATCAGCCGGACATTTTTAAATGCGAGAAGATATCTTTCTTTGTCGTCGCTGCTGTCCTGACTGATCAGCGTGTCTGCAGTCATATACATGGTGTCGACTTCAAAATATCTTTTGACAAGCGCATTGCCATATACTTTGCTGTATTTACGGTCTTCCCAATAGCTTCCTTCCTCACCGAAAATCTCTACATTACGTTCTTTGTTGAATACACTGATGTTGCCTTTTCCTTCATAATATTGTTGGGCTTCATCATAAAAAAGGGTCTCTGCATATACAATACTCGTTTCTGTTTCAACGTCTCCGTCATAAAACCTGAAGCGTTTGTTTTCAGTGTCATAAAAGCTGCCTTTTTGCGCATTGAGTTTTTCGCCATCCTTAGAAAGAATATTGGTCACGCCTACAGTTTCAGATGTCTTCGGTACGGTGAGGTAAATCATGAAGTTTGTCTTCAAGGTATAGTCCGGATTGATCAGCACGACATTATCCGTAAATGTGATTTTCTCCGTCTGCGTTTCGTATTTGCCATATTCTGAAGTAAGCACATTGGTGCTGTCTACCACCTTTCCGCTGTTGAAGTAATTGGCAATGCCTGTTTCTCTGTTATAAT
This sequence comes from Cyclobacteriaceae bacterium, assembly GCA_036782195.1. Classification (GTDB taxonomy): domain Bacteria; phylum Bacteroidota; class Bacteroidia; order Cytophagales; family Cyclobacteriaceae; genus DAIPZN01. The sequence continues at coordinate 1,254 of DAIPZN010000013.1, forward strand.
CCAAAAAGTCGGTGTATAACTTTGTTTCCTTGTTGGTGAAAACCACTTTGTTACGCAGCTTGGCCATCTTGGTATTGCCATCGTATTCTGCATATCGACTTGTGGTCACGACTGGGTCTTGCTGGTCTACAATACGTACATTGCCGTACAATTTGGCCATGTTGTCAGCCCTATAAAAATGTGCCGAGTCACAATAGATGATTGAGTTCTGGTGCCGCATCCGGACATTGTTGATCAGTCTTTCGAATCCGCCAGCTCCTTGTAGTAAATCTGCGGATTGGATTTCCAACATGTTCCGGTTTTGTGCCATGAGTGAAAAGGAACTTACCGATAGCAGGAAACAAATGAGAAGGTTTTTTAGCATTCGAATTTTGGTAGGCCACAAAATTAACCAAAAATGGTATTTTTGGGGTATGATAGAGCGCTTTCTCAGACATATACGTGCAAAAAATCTTTTGGATGACAATTGTCGGTATCTTCTGGGGATAAGCGGAGGAATAGACAGCGTATGTCTCGGGCACCTACTCCATACTGCCGGAATCAATTTTGACTTGGCTCATGTCAATTACCGACTGAGAAAAGAAGAAAGTGATGAAGACGAACGTTTTGTCCAAAAGCTTGCTGCGGAATGGGGAGTCCAATTATTTGTCTTCAAGCCTCAAGTAGATGAAATCCAAAAAGATGGCCAGTCCGTTCAGATGGCAGCAAGGGAATTGAGGTATAGCTGGTTTGACAATCTCTGTGAGCAAGAAGGGTTTGAAGGTGTGATTGTAGCCCATCATTTTGAAGATCAGATTGAAACAGTTTTGCTCAATTTATTGAGGGTAACTGGTATAGAAGGCCTTTATGGGATGGCTGAAAGAAGAGGGAAAATCATAAGGCCTCTTTTGCCTTTTAGGAGAAATGAACTGGCAGCGTATATGCAGGCGGGAGGATTTTCTTGGCGGGAGGACAGTAGCAACAAAAAGACACTTTATAAACGGAACTATGTCAGGAATGCAATCATTCCTGTGATTCAGGAGGGGTTTACTGAGGGGATAGCATCACTAGATCAAAGTTTTGGTAGACTAAAGGAAACGGGGAAGGCATTTTTCCATCTATATCAAAGCTGGAAAGAAGGGAAAATCAAAACCTTACCAGAAGGTCAATACCTTGAAATTGATGAACTGAGGCATGTACCAGGTAAGGTGATGTTGCTTTATTATTGGCTAAGGGATTTTGGCTTTACATATGCCACAGTACAGGACCTGGTGCAAGCCGTTGAAACTGGCCAAGTGGGTAAGAAATTTTTGGGATCAGGGTACATCTTGAATCTTGACCGAACACAATTGATTCTGGTGAAGATTGCTCCAGTTCTGTCCCCTTTTATGATCTCCGCCCATGACATTGAAGTAGAATTTGGGATAGGGAGATATGAAGTCATCAAGCTTCATGTACCGATTGCATTGGACCGTAATCCTGAAAATGCCATGCTAGACCTTCAAAAACTTGAATTTCCATTGGAAGTAAGGCCTTGGCAAGAAGGTGACCGCATGATTCCCCTAGGTATGAAAACAGAAAAAAAGATCAGTGACCTGCTTGTGGACATGAAAGTCCCACTGGTCCAAAAAGACAAAATTCAGGTTTTGTGTTCCAATGGACAGATCGCATGGTTAGTTGGTTATAGGATCAGTGAACGATTTAAATGTGATGACAGCAGTAAGCTGATCACTTATTTTAAAAAAAAATGACATGAAAAACCCTTTCTCTAAAACATTCAATGCTGCAGAATTAGAGTCATTTCAATTCCTGTCACAGATCAGGTTTTTCAGCCAGTTAAAAAATGCCGAAATGGCGAGATTTCTGCCAGCCATCCATGAACGGACATACCGTAAGGATGAAGTGGTTTTTTTCAGGGGGGATCCAAGTCAGGCGCTTTATCTTCTCAAGCGGGGAAATATCCGTTTGACCATAGACATCCGGGACTCATTTGAAACCATTTCTGATGTGCGCAAAGGGGAGGCTTTTGGAGAAAATGCCCTATTGGAAAATACCAACAGGATATACACCGCATTGGTAAGCTCCGAGGCGGCAGAGTTGTGGGTGATTCCTCATTTTGCCATTCAGGAAATCTTCGAAAGCCAGCCGGTGATCAAGGCCAAAATGTTAAATGCACTTGCGGAATATTACAATGAAAACAATCTCAAGCTGTTTAAATCATATCGAAATTCAATGGGGTTTTTCAATCTCAAGGAGATGTTCAGCAAAGATTAGCAGGTTTGGGCAAGTTTACATCACCCATTCAAATTCCATCTATAGTATTTTGCAACAACCTTTGCGCAATTCGCAACTAATCCCGCTGATTGTTTTATAAAATGTGCTTTGTTTAATACCTTAGCAACGCATTTTAAAGAAAAAACACAACAATAAATTCATTCTACTAATATGACTAAAGTAACCGTAGTTGGAGCTGGAAATGTTGGCGCAACTTGTGCCGATGTATTGGCTTATAGAGAAATTGCCGAAGAGATTGTTTTGATTGATATCAAAGAAGGCATAGCTGAAGGCAAGGCTTTGGATATTTGGCAAAAAGCACCCATTAACCAATATGACAGCAGGACTGTTGGAAGTACAAATGATTATGCCAAAACCGCCAATTCCGATGTCGTAGTGATCACTTCAGGTCTTCCTAGAAAACCTGGAATGACTCGTGATGACTTGATCGAAACCAATGCCGGTATTGTAAAATCTGTAACAGAAAATGTCATCAAGCATTCTCCAAATGCCATCATCATTGTAGTTTCCAATCCTTTGGACGTCATGACCTATCAAGCACATATCACCTCCAAGCTGCCAAGGACGAAAGTTATCGGTATGGCTGGAATATTGGATACTGCAAGATATAGGGCTTTCATCGCAGAAGAACTGAACATTTCATCCAAAGAAATCCAGGCTATCCTAATGGGTGGACATGGCGATACCATGGTGCCTCTTCCAAGATATACGACAGTAGCCGGTATTCCAGTGACTGAATTGATCGCTAAAGACACACTTGATGCCATTATTGAAAGAACGAAATTCGGTGGAGGAGAACTCGTGAAATTAATGGGTACTTCCGCATGGTATGCCCCAGGTTCTGCTGCTGCTCAAATGGTTGAGTCTATTGTAAAAAACCAAAAAAGAGTGTTCCCTGTGTGTATCAAGCTTGACGGTGAATATGGAATCGATGACTGCTACTTGGGTGTTCCTGTAATTCTTGGCAGAAATGGTGTAGAAAAAGTAATTGAACTTGACCTAAACGCCGAAGAAAAAGAACTATTGGAAGTATCAAGAGGTCACGTGAAAGAAGTGATGAATGTGTTGGATAATTTGTCCTCCAAATAATCATATATTTAATTTTCAAATCCCCAAAATCCCGCACAGTCTGCGGGATTTTGAGTTTTGTCAGTTCGGAAAAGTAAAATATTAAACAAAAGTATAGTGAAAAAAAACAGGGTGATTCTGCTCGTGGTGGCTACCTTGACCTTATTCAGTACGGCTTATCTGAGCTATAGAATTTTCTGGAAAGGTAGGTCTTTTCATCCACTTGAGTTGGTGGCTGCTGATGCTATATTTGTTTTTGAAACCACCGAGCCTGTAATGGCTTGGAACCAATTGGTAAGTCAACCCATCTGGGATAGGCTTTCAGAATTGCCCTCGGTCAACAATGCACAACAACAGCTTCTAACCTTGGATAGCTTAGTAGGCAGATCAGGTAATCTTGACCGAAGTCTGAGAGGCAATCAATTTGCCATTTCACTCCATCCTGTGAGTAAGGAGGAATTTGATTTTCTATATACAATATCGTTTAGTAACAGTGGCAGTGATGGTTTTATCGAGAGGCTGGAGCAAAACCTTCCTCCTTTGACCAGGATAGTTACCCGGAGTTATGCCAACATTACCATTAAAGAGGTCCAGAACCCGGATTTAGAGCGGAATTTCACTTATGCCAGGATCAATAATAGCTTGGTAGCAAGCTACACTTCATTTTTGGTTGAAGAAGCCATACGGCTATCTCAGAATAGAAATGAATCAAACTTTCGGAACAAAAACCCTCAGCTATTCAAAGCGGTGTCCAAACCATCGGGTTTGGGCGTTGTACGGCTGACAAGCTCTGGATTAGCCCGGTTATTTGGTACACTGTCAAGAGACGCTCAGTTGCCTTTGGCACGACGGTTTGAAGATCAGGATATTTCAGCCAACCTTGAACTTGGTTTTGCAGACAATAAGATTTTACTGACTGGTTATTCCTACTTTGCAAATGGGGCAGCCAACGATTTTGCAGCGTCTTCCTCGAAGAAAAGCACAGCCTTTGCACCTTTTATCTCCAATAGAACCGCAGTTTTTGTAGAATACAGCAATCCTAAAGCAATCCAAAACAATATTTTTCAAAATTCAGGTTTTCAGCCAATCAGCACGCTCAAAGGAGATGTAGAAAAACAGCTGATTGAACAAGGTTTTTTTGATCGCTTAAAGGACGAAGTAGGACATTTGTTATTTGAGACAGTCAGCAAAGAGAGTCAGGATCAGATTCTGTTGCTTAAGACCGATGATCTTTCAAGTCAACTTTCCTTATTAAAAAAGTTTGGTATAGACCAAAAGGTGGTGGGAAACCCCGAATCACCAGTGGACTATTATTTAGATAAAGAGCTATTTGTAATCGCTTCTCAGGAATTTCCAGCTCATTTGTTTTCAGGAAGGTTTACAGGATTTGACGATACCTATGTGACTGGGTGGGGGGATTTGCTTGTTTTTGCCAATAGCAGCAAAGCTATCAAACTCTTTCTTGATGATTTCAGCAGTGATTTCACTTGGGGAAAGTCAATACAGCAAAAAAACTACCTTGAAAGTATTTCCGGCCAAGCCGGGGTTAATGTTGTAATCAATATTCCCAAAATTTGGAATAGCATTCTTGAGTCCAGTACCCCGAGTTGGAGAGCATTTTTTCAAAAATATGGACCTCAACTCAAATCTATAGACCAAGTGAGTGTTCAACTCAATGATGATAATGGGAGAAACCGGATGAGTGTTGCGCTTAGTTACCACCTGGATCCCTTCAAATCTGTCCAAGATGTAATCCTGACAGAGAATAAATCCATACAGTTTAAGGATCAATTGGTCTATGGACCTAAGCCCATTCAGAATTTTACTGACAGGAGTCTTGAATTTGTGCTACAGGATGAGCAGAATCAGCTATATCTCCTTACTTCTGAAGGTGAATCTGTTTTTACTTATGCTTTGGATGGTCAGATTGTATCCGACATTTTTCAGATAGATTATTTCAAAAATGGTAAACTTCAGCTGCTATTTGCAACTGCGGGTAAAGTGTATGTGATAGACAGGCTGGGGAACTTGGTATCAGGTTTCCCTATTTCTCCCAGTACAGAACCAATTACCCATCTCAACCTTGTTGATTATAGCAACTCAAAAGACTATAGGTTTTTTATTGGGAACAGTAGGGGAGAGCTGTTCTTGTTGGACAAGGCAGGGAATATGCTTGAAGGATGGGCCCCGAAGGTTCTCAATTCACCTCCTGCTGTCAGCCCTGCGCATCACAGAATTGCAGGAATTGGGGATCAAATGGTGGCGCTTGGGCAAAAAGGTGAACTTTACTTTTTCAATAGGAGAGCCGAACCTTTATTAGGAAGCCCAATCAGACTTGGAGAGGGACTGTCTACCAATTATGTAATCATAGAAAGAGGCAGTGCCAAAGAGACTAGGCTGGTCACAGTGACTAAAGAAGGAGAGGTCGTTCAGGCCAACTTCTTGGGAGAAATCACTTATCGGAATCAACTTCTAAGACCTGATAGAGAGACGAGGTTTCATTTGATCAAAGATCAAAAAGAAGACAGGTATTTATTTGTGGTCCATGAATACAACAAAATCAGTGTGCTGGATCAAGAGTTGAAAGTGCTTTTTGAGAAAGCAATTCTCTCAGACCAGTTGGGATTCCAGTTCTTTTCTTTTGGCTCAGATAAGAACATTTTTGTCGTAAGTGATTCCAATCAGGATTTCATATATCTATACAACCTTAAAGGTGAACTCCTCAATACTAAGCCCATAAGCGGTTCGGGAAGTATTGAACTCCGCTATGCCGCTGCACAAAATGAATATGTCATTTATGTCAGAGATGCGTTTAGATTCAAAGAATTCAAGCTTCCGCTTTAGTTACTTTGTCACCTCAAATTCATGCTTATATTGTTGAAAACCATTTCCGGTACTCAACTGGCTGAGTCTGATTTCATATAACCCTGAAGTCTCAGCTGTGGAAAAAGAAATCGATTGATCAATTGACAGATGCTGCCAAGCCAAAACATTTCTGAAATTTGGATAATGAGGCATTGAGGATATTCGTCCAATCTCCGGAATCAAATTGGGCTGAAAGGAAGGGTAGTTGAGATAAAGGGCATTGGCTGGGATTTCATAGCCGCCAAAGTCATTGTCAAAAGTACTGAAGCTTAGCACTCCTTCAAATTTATCAAGGTTGAAGGAGAATTCACGGGAGAGAACTTCTAGCATTTTGATCTTTTTGGGGTCAAAGGCAGCAAGCTGATCACTGTCAAAAACAGGCATTGCATCAATAAGGAGTAGGGGGTTGTTATCGAATACTGAGCCAAGTGGATTGTTCAATAACTTGAAAACTGTTTTTTTGCCTCTCTTCCTTACCAAAACATCAGGTACATATTCCCTCAATGTGACCTCCACACTTTCGAATCTAGTATAATCATCCAGCAAGTAGGTTTTGTCAGCAATAAAGCCTGTGACTATCGGAAGACGGCTGTCAGCTTTGATTTCGGTGAAATATGTAGCAGTTCTCCCGGCTGTGAGCAACTCTTCCAGAAAAGGCTTATCTGATTGATTTAAAAGTAAAGGAGGAAAGTCAAATCCAGATTTAAACTTCAACTTGATGAAAGGTGAAATTACCTGAAAGTCTAGTTGCTTTTCGAAATCAGCTGACTGTACAATAAAGTAATTGTATTCTTTCATCGGACCCAGTTCAAAGAACAGCTCTCCCTGAGCATTGGCTCTGTCAGAATATAATACAGATTGTTTACCGTGTGCAGAAAGATAATATGTTTCCTGTTGATTTACAGGTTCGTTGATTTTTCCATATACGATGTGCCCAAACAATTCCGGGATCAACGGAAAGTTTTGTGGTGACTCATAAATCTGACCATGAACATAACCTTCCAAGTGAGAAGGGAGGAACGGGTTTTTCAGGGATATGGAAAGTAAGGCATCATCTTGCTTCTCCAATGCAGGAAGGTTCAGCTGTATAGCTGAATTTGATTTTGCCCTGTTGGGTGTAAAAGGCACAGGGGTATGTTGAGGAGGTGTAAATGCTACAGGTTTAGACTGATTGGGGACCTGATACGCAGGGGGAGCTTTAGGGTTAATGATTGTAATGAATTGGTTAAAAACTCCTTTTTCTCCCATCAAAGGACTTATCCTTGTATAGCACCTGATAAGATAATGGTCGGAAGGAAGATGCGAAGGTATTTCCAAATGACTAAAACCTTGACCATTTTCCATGTCAAACATCACTTGTTGTACAGCTTCTCCATCTCTATTGACCAGTTCTGCATAGGCTATTTTGGACGCAGCTGGCCCCTCGGTGGTCATGCTATAGCATTTCAGCCAGACTATCTCCCCCGCAATGGCTATGGAATGGGAAAAATGAGCGTGAATATGTTCTGAATCCCTTGTTTGGGTATATCCAAATAGTGGCAATAGGTATAAAAGCCACCATATTTTGTAGATTAAATATTGATTTCTCATCTTGTCAGTCCTCCCAGAATTCAGGTTTTACATTTGTTCCTCTTAAGGTACAGTCCGCACATTTTACATCTACACCCAGGTATCCTATAGTAGTGGTGACTACGATGATGGGCCTTGCTGGAATAAATGTTCCGGAACGGAAGGCATTGTCATACTGCGCGACAAGTACCGTATCTGATTCTATCCTGCAATTGAGGTATTCAGGTTGAACAGCCTGCCATGGCCTTACATCTGAGTTGTCGATATAAATCCTCTTATAACTTGCAATGCCCATACTGACGTAGCCAATTGCAGAATTGGAACCACCACTTTGTACATCATGGATGTTTGTAGTTAGCAAAGATGGTAATGGACTAAAAATCCCCCCAATATCATCTGAGTTTCTTTTCATGATTTCCCAAAACTGGAAAGTCTGACTGTCAATTGCGCGCTGCCGCACTTGAATGCTATAGCGCTGCATTAATTTCTCGGACTGTAAAGGTATGCGTACCAATTCACGTTGCAGAATTCTGTTGTCATCATAGCGGGCAGAATTCTGTAAAATCAATTTTGGGAACATGTTGCTGTTCCAACAGAGATCAATTCTGTCATTCTGATCTCTGAAATCTACATCACGTGTCAATGGATTATATTTATAGGAGGTCAGAACACCAGGTCTAAAAATCCAATGCTCCTCATAATCCCATAAAAAGTATTGAGCCTTTTCATTCCCTTTTGTACTTACAAAGATTTCTACCCCTGCCTCATCCTTTATGTAACCAAGTTCTTCAATTTCAGGAGTAACGATTGGTGTAATTGGATCAGACAAATATTCTTTGCCATTGGATAACCGGATGCCAAGCCTGTATTTTCCAGTCTGTCCAACTGTGACATTGATCAAATATTTCCCCGGTGCTACTTCATTGAAGGCCCAAGAGGTTCCGGCTTCGTCTGTCAAAGTCAACCTGGCATTTGTTTCAGGCACAAAAGGAAGCTCGCTTTGGACAGGTTGGGTTCTGCTAAGTTGAATGAAAGAATCATCACCTGAGATATCGATATAGCCCTCTACCACAAGCAAGTCTACATCTGAATTCGAAAGACTTGGATTAAACTCTTCTTTGCAAGACGTCAGGATAAACAGGAAAACAGGAAGTACTAATTTGTATGCGCGAAGGGGCGAAAGCAAGTTCATTCTGGGATAGGCAAACAAGTTTTGCATGATGGTGTATATGCGACGCCAGAAAATGCTGATTGTAAAATTGGTCGTTGGCATCAGAATCTGAAATTATAGGTGATAAAAGGAATAGGTTTGGCGAAAATGGACAATTGATATCCTTGGAGTCTTCCATCTACAGGCGTAAAAAATACCGAATAAGGATTGGCTCTGCCCAAAACATTGTATACGCCAAGTGACCAGGATGAATGGGCAAGTTTTTGGACTTTATGGTTTCCTTCTAAGTTGATTGAAGCATCTAATCGGAAGTAATCAGGGATTCTGTAGGCATTCCTTTCTGAGAAAAATACACGTTCTGATCCTCCATACTCAAATTTTGCTACGGGAAGTGTGATGGGTCTTCCTGTATTGTAGCTGGCGTTGATTGAAGTGCTGAATCTTTTACTCAGTTCATAGTTGCCGACAAGTACAGCATTGTGAGGTTGATCAAAGTTGCTGGGATACCATTTGCCTCCATTTATTTTTTCTCCGGCCTCTTGAGGATCAGTCTGAAGCAAAGATCTTGAGTAAGTATAGCTAACCCAACCGTTAAGTTTACCGGAGTTTTTCTTCAGCATTACCTCCGCCCCGTAGGTTCTGCCCTTAGTTCTGAGTATTTGCTGCTCTATGCTGTTGTTCAATACCAATGTTGCGCCGGATTTGAAATCAAACACATTTCTCATGCTTCGGTGGTAGGATTCAATAGAAAACTCATACTTATCACCTTTCATATTTCTATAATAACCCAAAGAAAGCTGGTCCCCCCATTGAGGTCGGATATTTGGGTCGCTGAGTTTCCAAGTGTCTGTGGGAGCAATAGCTGAATTGGAGGTAAGCAAATGGATAAACTGCCTGTTTGTGTTATATCCTGCTTTGATTGAAGACTGATTGCTCAAAATATACCTGCCGGATATTCTGAATTCTGGCCCATGGTAGCTGTTGATGACCTTGCCTCTGTCGAAATTGGTTTCTCTGATGAGCGTGGTGGTGCTTATTGGTTCACCTACCTGATATTCCCGCTGTACGTTAGGCCCAAGAAATTGATAAAGCGCATATCTAAAACCTACATTCAGTGATAATTTCTCGTTTACTTCAATGTTATCCCCAAAATATATAGCTGTTTCTAAGGCTTGTTCCTGACGTACCTGTTCGGGTATAACTATTGAAGATTCTCCGAAGGGAGACAAGCTACCGGGCTTTAGTTGGTAGCGGATGCTGTTCAATCCAAATTGGAATTTATGTCGCTCTGTATAGGCATAAGAGAAATTTGCTTTGGCAAAATCCTGTTGGACATTGAATCCGAAATTATATGCATTGAATGGATTGTCTCTTCCTTCAATACCAAAATTGTAGCGATCTCTTCCGATAAACACCTGTGCTTCTAGGTCATCTGAGAAATAATGGGTCCAACCTAAATTGAAATTGATGTTTTCATAAGTAAATAATGTGTCCCTGTCAAAGCGGAAATTGTCTTTGCTGTTGTATGCGTTGAGGTAAAGGATGTTTTTGTTGTCTATTTGATGCGATAGGTTGAAGTTGAGATCATAAAAGGCGGCCCTGCCTTCATTGAAATCAGTATTCTGTTCAAGTAAATCAAATAGCCAATTGGAGTAAGTGGATCTACCTCCCAATAGAAACTTGGTTTTTTCACCTATTGGTCCGTCAATGGTCAGACGGCCTGTCATTAATCCTATACCACCGGAAACTTTTATCTTTTCGGAGTTTCCATATTTTGCATTGACATCAAGAACTGATGAAAGTCTTCCGCCATATTGAACAGGTATGCCTGCCTTGTAGAGGTCCACAGACTCTACAACATCTGGATTGAATGCCGAAAAAAGCCCAAACAAGTGCGAGGGGTTGTAAATAGTGGCATGGTTGAACAGAATCAGGTTTTGATCTGCGGCTCCTCCACGAACATTGAAACCTACACTTGCTTCACCTACTGTCTGAACCCCTGGTAAAGTTAAGATGCTTCTGATGACATCTACTTCACCAAGAACAGCCGGTATTTTTTTCATGTTGTTCATGCTGAGCTTTTGAACTCCCATTTCTGGCCTTGAAATATTGGTCATTCTTTCTGAACTGAGGACGAACTCCGAAAGAGACATGATGTTTTCTTCTATAGAAATGTCCAAAACACCGTCCCCAACAAGGTTGATCTGACGCTGTTCGATAAAACCGCCCAAATTTTGGATGAAAATAGTATGACGGCCTTTCGGAAGTTTGATGGTATAATAGCCTTCTTGGTTGGAAATTGCTCTTGTGTAGTTAACCTTTTCAAAAACAAGCGCTCCTGACATAGGATCTCCTGTTTCCAAGCCTGTTATTTTACCGCTTAAAATAGCTTCAGTAGAGGAAGAGCTGCCAGGGGTTCCTATTTGGTAAAGTTTGTTACGAGAAAAGACCCTGTCTACATCTTGTAATCTGCCTATACTATCTGTAGTATCCAGTTGACGATTGGCATCAAAAAATCCAGGAGCAAATGCAAAATCCAATTTCTGGCTTTTGGTAATGAAAATCCGGTTTTGGCTATCGATGCTGAACTTCAGGTCTGTTTGTTCCAGAATGCCTTCCAGCACTTGTTGGATGGTATTCTCCTTGGCACTGATACTGACGCGTAGATCCTGGACATCAATTGCATTATAAAATATCCGATATGGGGTGGTATTTTCAATTTGGTTGGCAAAGCGCTCAAAGGTGATTCCTGCAAAAAGGCCGGAAATTTTTTCCTGCTGTCTATCCTGTCCGAATCCGGATTGAGCCAACAACATTAGGCAAATAAGCAATAAAGATTTACTGAAATTCATTGTTGGTTGGCATTATAGGTTTGTACCAAAAAGATGATGAACTTTTCTGGAGATTCATGATATCTGATGTCTTGGTCTGCTAAGATGTTCTTGAGTTCTTTTTTGTCAAGTCCCAGTGCCTCAAAAGCTTGCTTTTTTTTCTTGATCAGAGAAATTTTTCCAGAGTTATAGATAAAAAGGTCCTTGTTGTCATAATACTCTCCCACATATCTGCCTATTTCTCTTTTTGGTTTTGTCAGCTTATAATGTTTGGCGAGTAGTTGTGCTGGGCCATTTTGAAGCACTTGATATATCCCGTTGCGATGGTAGGAATAGCCGGGATTGGCATCAATTCTTACAAAGTGATAATTCTGCAAGGACATCATGTCAAAGTCATTGATCTTGTCATGTCTGATCAATATCTTCTGATTGTGAATGGGTTGAAAAGTAAGTACGTCATCAGTATAGATGTTGTAGGCCAATGGGACATCTTCATAAGCAATTCCATTGATGGTGATTTTACCGTTTTCGAATGATTTAAATTCGAAATATGGATGACCTTCAATTTCTCTTGGAGGTTCGCCATAATAGCCGCCGCTGATAATTTCTTGATGCAGTGGGATAATGTTTTTATAAGATGTTGCTAATGCTGCGGGGAGTGACTGCGCTGGAGCATGTGAACAAAACCAATATATTAACAGGAGGAAAAAAATGCTTTTCATGGGTTTTTTGTTGTGAGGCAATATTTTCTGTCAAGTTATTGAAATTTTTCGTGGAAAATTGTGCCATTTTCATAATTACACAAAAGGTTAAAAATTTATTTCATATTGATGTATTTTCCCACCGGAAAGCAGCTGGAGATTTCTTCAGTCAAAAATCTCTTTACATTGACAGTAGTCCCATCAATTCAAACCATTTAACACATATGACATCAAGAAGAGAATCTCTTAAATTCCTCGCTTTAGGAGGGGCAGCAGCAATACTGCCTACAACAATTGCTGATGCGGCCCCAAAGAAAAAAGTGCAGTTTAGCTTTTGTCTCAACACCAGTACGATCCAAGGTCAGAAGCCTGGGCTTAAAGGATATCTGGATATTGCAGCCAAAGCAGGCTATGATGGTGTCGAGCTTTGGATTCGGGACATTCAGGAATACTTGGATGCAGGCAATTCTATATCAGGGTTAAAGAAATATATTCAGGATTCAAAGTTGAAATTTGAAAATGCAATCGGCTTTGCCCCCTGGATGGTAGATGATGAAGATAAGCGTAAAGCAGGAATGCAGCAAATGGAAAAAGAAATGGAAATCCTTGCAGCACTGGGTTGCACAAGGGTAGCTGCGCCGGCTGCTGGAGTCACTGGCCATTTGGACCTTTTGGAAGCAGGACAGCGGTACAAGGCTCTATTGGACCTTGGGCGAAAAACCGGGGTCATGCCGCAGTTGGAGTTTTGGGGTGCTTTCCCCTATTTCAATCATCTTGGGCAGGTATTGATGGTAGCTGCTGCTGCAAATGATCCGGATGTCCGTATTCTTGCTGATGTATATCATCTTTATAGAGGAGGGTCGGGATATGAAGGTCTAAAGATGCTAAAGGGCCAAATGGTTGAGATATTCCACATGAATGATTTTGTTGACAGTATCCCAAGGGAAAAGCAAGAAGACAAAGACAGGGTTTATCCTGGAGATGGAGCAGCACCGATGAAGCAGATCCTGTCTACACTGACTCAAATGGGTGGACCCAAAGTTTTGTCGCTGGAGTTATTCAATCAGAACTATTGGAAAGAGGACGCATTGGCAGTAGCTAAAAAAGGACTTGAAAAAATGAGGGCTTTGGTCGGTTGACCAAAGCCTTTTTTAAAATCTAAAACAAGGGATAATCCTACTTCTCCTGTTTCTCTGATTTGGGTCGCCATACATGAATTGATACCTGATGGATATTTCATGTGCACCTCCTGAACTTCTCAGGTTGAGTTTAGACATGGTGAAATCATAGCTGTAGCCGATATCCAATCCACTTTCCAATGTCAATCCTACCAGTCCGATGAATGATTCATTGTTTGGAAGATTATATTTGACAGGGAACCCTCTATACCAGACTCCTACTACTAAAGGCTGGATAAAAAGCTGAGTGCCGATATCCAATTGGTTGAAAGGATCTTGGTGTTTGTAATTCACTGCGATAAAGGCGGATCTTTCTTGTCTGGTATTGCTGTAGAAGTTATTGATAAAGCCTTCCCCCAAATCAATTTTGATTCCTCCATGGGCGCTGAGTTTAAGCGGAAGCCTGCTGATGTTTCCGTCCACAAAAGAGATATTTGGCTGGGTAAGGTGATGGCCCGAGATCCCAAACCAGGCCGTTTGATTATGAAAAAGAGCTCCAAAATTGTAATCCAAGAAACGGTGTCTGTAATCATCCGTAAAGAGCTCCCCGCTATTTCCGTCAATCCCGCCTCTGTTGATATCCAACTGTGACCCAAAAATAAGATCTCCGAAATAGGCATCTCTGGACACAAAGCTGGCTTGTCCACCAATTCTCAAAAAGGAATCAAAGCCCAACTGAAGCCTATATGCGTATGTTAAACCTATTTCATTAGTACTTAAGCCAATTTTACTTTCCCTATTTCCATTGAAAATAAGCCCTATTCCACTATTGATGTCAAACATATAGTGGTCAATATAGGCTGAATAGGAATTGAAAGAATGCTCTAATCCTGGCCACTGGTTTCTGTAGTTGACACCAACCCTAGTTAATTCTGACGCACCTGTAAATGCAGGGTTAAGGAATAGAGGGGCTGCATAAAATTGGGAATATTGTACATCTTGGGCATTAGCTTGAATGAAACCTGTCCAAAGCATGATTAAGACGAAATACAAACCTCTTGCGAATGGCTTTGACCTCTCGCGTTTTGTAGTTACCATATGTGAAGTTGGGATCTCCATAAGTGCTATTAAAGTATCAGTGAGAAGACACCGGTTCTGCTTCCTTTTTCCCCATCTGAAGAACGGAAGATGATTTTGTAAACATAATTGCCATTAGGACTCATTTTGCCATTAAGTCTACCGTCCCATCCGGCACTTTCCCTCTCATAAGTGGAATAGATAAGCTCACCCCATTTATTGAAAATGTGCATTTCAAAATCATCAATTCCTCTCATTTTTGGAATAAAGGTGTCATTCAATCCGTCCCCATTTGGAGTAAAGGCATTAGGTATTAAGATTCTATATGATGCCACTACTTCCACCGTCAGCTGGGTGTTGGATACGCACCCCAAGATATCGAATGTGGTCAGTGAAATGGTGTAAGTGCCTGGTTTGGTATAGGTGTGGATTGGGTTCTGTTCATTACTCTTGTTACCATCCCCGAAATCCCATTCCCAAGTCACTACTTCTCCAATGGTTTTGTCGAAGAACTGTACAGGGTCTTTAATCAGGATTTCTCCTGTTGATCCCAAGGAAATAATCGAATACATAAATTCGGCATCGGTAAATGCTTTAGGCATCACTACTGAAACTGCTGCATCCTGCATACATCCATTGGCATCAGTTACTATTACAGAGATGTCTTCATCTTCAAAGAATGTTCGCTCCAAGCTATTTGTCACGCCATTATTCCAGCGGACCTGATATGCCGAAGTTCCTCCTTTGATATCTATCCATGCTACACCTACGATTTCTTTTGTCTCGCAATTCACGTCAAATCTGGTATAAAGGAATACCTCTAATGGATCTGGCTGCTTGATTTCAAATGTCCTTAATTGCACGCAACCATTGTCATCTTCTACTTTGACAGTATAGCTACCGGCTGGTAAGTCGGACCTATATCTGTCACTTAGTTGTGGGTTGTCGATCCAGCTTATTTTATAAGGTTGGATTCCTCCTGACACATCAATTCCGATATAGCCGTTTTGATCTCCATGACACCCTAGCATTTCGCTATAGAAGCCTGAGATGACAATTGGATCAGGTTCGTCTACAGTAAATGTGCCTCCTGTAGAGCATCCTGCCCTATCCGTAATCACCACAGTATAGGTACCTGGGCCGAGGTTTCTTGCAACTCTGTTGTTTGACCCATTGGACCATGCGTAAGTATAAGGAGGAGTACCACCGCTGACGTTGAGACTGATCATTCCTTTATTATCGCCTGCGCATTTGCTGTCTTCCACAGTACTTGTAAAGCTTAGTATAGTGGGCTGACCAATATTAAATGCGGCAGTCGTGACACATCCTACTGCATCCTCAACCTCTACAGAGTAAATTCCTGTGGCAAGATTGCTTGCAAATAATTGGTCAACTAGTCCGTGGCTCCAGCGGATTTTAAAAGGTGCCCTGCCACCGTTGACAGCAATAAGGATCGAGCCGTCATTGCCACCGAAACAAGACACACTTTTGATGTTCTGTAGGGAAACCCTCAGGTCAGAAGGTCCAGAAACTTCTACAGTTTGTGACACCTGACAGCCATTCGCGTCTGTTACTATCAGAGTGTAATTTCCAGGTAGCAGGTTTGATATAGTTGAAGTAGAAGCTCCATTAGACCAAGCATAGGTGTATGGTGCACGCCCACCGGATACTGTGGCGCGGATTTCACCACGCTCACCTGCTGTACAAATACCGAATTTGCCGTCAAGATTCAGGTCCATAGGCAGTGATGGTGGAGGTACTACATAGCTGCCCTCTGCTCTACAGCCTTTTGCATCTGTCACCACCACGGAGTAAGTACCTGGTACAATATCTATCAGATCTTGAGTGGTAGCACCATTTGACCATGCAAATGTATAAGGTGCAGTTCCGCCTGTAACTGTCAGGTTCAAGGACAATTTGTCGTCAAGACGGCAAAGCTCTACAGAACTGCGGCCTACCAAAGTCAATGCAGCATCAGGTTGGCTGATGGTGTAAGTTTGGGATACAAAACATGAGTTTTCGTCAATTACAAACACTGTATAATCCCCCGCCCTTAAACCAGTAAGGCTAGTGCCTGTCATTCCATTGCTCCATTGCACCTGATAAGGCGTACTGCCGCCAGTGATGTTGATGCTTATAGATCCATCATTTCCTCCAAAACAAGAAACATCTTGAATTCTGGTAGGTTGAACGACCATAGGTTGAGGCTCAGTGATGGTATAGGTCTCCATGATGGAGCAGCCTCTGCTGTCAGTGATATTAACAGTGTAGGAACCACCCGGTTTATTATTGATGGACCTGGTGATTTCTCCTGAGGACCAAGAGTAAGTGTAAGGAGCGGTACCTCCAGTGACAACCAGGTCAATAATCCCGTTGCCTTCACCCGCACATCTCACATTGGATATAATCGGTTGAACTGACAATGCAGCTGCTGGCTGGCTGATGACAAAATCACGAATTGCTGAGCATCCTAATTGATCAATAATGGTAGCTCTATAGGAGCCGGCAGGCAAGTTGTTGAGATTTGGTCCTACTCCGACTTGTTGATTGGTGTTGATGTTTCTCCAGGTGATGTTGAAAGGGCCATTGCCTCCAGTTATATCCAGGTTTACACTGCCGTCATTTCCTCCAAAACAGGACACGTTTACCACTTGATCTGTGATTAGAAGTGGTGCAGGTTGGGTGATGATCACATTTCTTCTGCTGATACAGCCATTGGCGTCAGTCACTACAATTTCATAATTTCCAGGAGCTAGTCCATTTCTTGTTGATGAAGTGTTTCCGTCTGACCATCTAATAGTATATGGAGCAGTGCCTCCTGTGATGCTCACTTCAGCTTGACCATTGTTGGCGCCAAAGCAGCTGACATTTGAGGAAGTAGTCACCAAATTTAAAGGTGTAGGCTGGTTGATGATTACTTCTTTAATCGGTGAAGCACATCCGTTGGCATCTAGCACATAGATCATGTAGGATCTTGCCCGTAATCCAGTAAAGGTCAACTGAGTGCTTTGGATGCCATCTATGACCAGAGTATATCCTGGTCTGCCTCCAGATGCCTGTACAGTAATAGCGCCTGTGTTTGTGCCAAAGCAAAGCACATCGGTAGTCGTGAAAGTGAAGTCTACTGGTGTTGTGTCTGCAATAGTGTATGTTCCTTCAGCTTCACATCCATTTTCGTCTTCTACAAATAAACGATAAGTGCCTGCAGGAACTCCGACAAGGTGAGGCCTTGTGCCAACAAGAATGTTACTATGGTTGAGCCAGCGGAAGGTATAGCTTCCTGAGCCACCCGTTACATTTACTTTTATCTCTCCGTCAGAAGAGCCTACACAAGTGATGTCAATAATTTCTTCCAGATTCAGCGCAACAGGGGTAGGGTTCGCTATTTCTATTGATTGCTGCCACTCGCAGCCTTTGCTGTCTAATACTCTTAAGTGATAGGTGCCAGTAGCCACATTACTGAAGGTGATTTCTCCACTGCCATTGACAGGGTGAGATACGCCATTCAGGAATGCGGTATATGGTCCTGTGCCACCTGAAATCCTTAACCCTATGTCCGATACGTCTCCATGACAAAGTACCTCTTCAAGATAGTTGACAGCTACATTGAGAGGAGCAGTAGGCTGAGAGACCACTATTGTGATATTCGGAGTGCGGCAAGTTCCGCTCATACCAAATGCAGTATAAGTTCCGGCTATCAATCCACTCACTGTATTACCGGTAATCTCGCGGCCTTCAAAGAAGATCCTATAATTGGTAAATGCACCACCGGCCATTGTGAAGACAATGCTGCCGTTGTTTCCGCCGAAGCAAGTGACATCTTCAGCTACTGCAGAAATGGTGACTGCAGGTGGTTGGGGAATATTCACTGTAGCAGTCACATCAGCACAGCCTCCGTCTGAAACTGTATAGGTATAAAATCCTGCAGGAATATTGGTCAAAGTGGTTTGATTGGCCCATACAGGAAGTGGAGCAAAGGAAGTCCCGTCAGGTGAATATGACCATGACACAGCATAAGGTCTAGTGCCACCTGAAATATCCAAGGTAAGAGTAGAAGTTCCTCCAAAACAAAGTATAGGAGTGAAGCTGGCATTGGCAATGAGAGGTGCAGGCTGACTCAAAATTCTCCTTGGGATATTTACTGAACAGCCATTTGCATCTACTGCGGCAAAGCTGTACTCTACATTGGCTTCTAAGTTGCTGAAGGTGACGATCTGTCCATCATTTGCCAGGTAATTGTTCCCTAGGAAGGTAATGGTATAAGGTGCTGTGCCACCTGTCAATGCAAGAGAAATTGTACCGTCACCAGAATTGAAGCAGGACAAGTTGGTGGAGGTAAAGCTTTGCACACTTACTGGTGCTGCAGGCTGTGAAATGTTGATGGTCACATCAGAAGACCTACAGCCTCGGACATTGTCAACTGCATAAACGATATAAGTTCCGGCTCTTGCTGGGAATTGGCTTCCGAATATTTGTGCGCCATTTACGAAATAGGTAAAGCTACCGGAAGTACCACTAGAAATTGCTTGCAGGTTTACAAGTGCCGTTTCACCGAAACAAAGCACGTTACCTGCTGAATAGCTTAAGGTGATGGCATCACCGTCTGCGACCATGACAATATCAGTGATGACATTACAGTTGTTTGCTTCCCTTACTGTGTAGCGGTATTGGCCTGCTGTTACATTTTCAAGTCTTCTTCCATTGTCTGGAAGCATGGTCCAAGTGGAAGTTCCGGAATTAAATCTCTCCCAAGTGTAGGTATATGGCTGTACTCCACCAGT
The DNA here is from genome assembly GCA_036782195.1 of Cyclobacteriaceae bacterium. Lineage (GTDB taxonomy): Bacteria > Bacteroidota > Bacteroidia > Cytophagales > Cyclobacteriaceae > DAIPZN01. Next base: position 20,709 of record DAIPZN010000013.1, read on the forward strand.
TGCAGTGAGTTCGATAAATGTAGTGCCTCCAAGACATAAGATGCTGCCTTGATTCATGTTTACAGCCAATGGTGCTGGATCATTGATCGTAAATACCTGAGTCGCGATACATTGATCAGCTTGATCCCAAACCTGAAGTGTATAATTTCCAGCAGTTAGGTTGATGAAACTGTAGTTGGTGCCGGCATTCAAGCTGAATATACTTTGAGCAGGACCAGAGGCTGGAGTAAGTACGGCTCTATATTGAGGTCTGCCACCTAGAATCTGGAATTGCACTGAACCTGAGTTGCCTCCAAAACAATTGTTGTTGTTGACTACCACATTGGTTAGTTCGAGTGGTCTGTCCGGTTGTGAAATTACCACTAAAGTTGGCTCTGATAGACAACCTTGGCTGTCCATCAACATTATTTGGTAAGTACCAGCAGCAACATTAATAAAGGAAGTCTGTGATCCCTGATTCACATTATTGATCCAAACAGTAAATGTTCTTCCACTTTGTACCTGTGGATTTAAGATTTCAATGATCCCGTCATTTGCGCCAAAGCAAGAGACATTCTGGGAGCTAATGTTGAACTGAGGCCTGATGATATTGTTGATTACAAATGATCCGCTGATTGCAGGACATCCGCTATCTGTCACAGTCCAATTGTAAGTGCCCGGAAGCAATTCATTAAGTACAAGGACTCCATTGGCTTCACCATTCAAAATTCTTGAGAATCCGTTTGTTGAAGTCACAGATACATTTTTAGTAGCTGATCCCCCGCCAAATGTTAAGGTAAAGCTGCCAAAATCACCGAAACAAACCGGTTGTACGACCACTGGTGTAGCGACAACAGCATCTGGTTGGGTAATTTCATAATCTGGGGATGCCACCATACAACCACCTGCATAGGTGATTTCCATGAAATAGGTGCCCGCAATCAAACTGTTGAGGCTGGCGATTGTAATTGGGGTTTTACCTCCTAAAGCCGTTCTCCTGAACCACTGAACATTGATGCCTGTTGTGTTACCGGTAACGGAATATCTAATCATTCCGTCATTGCCACCAAAGCAAGTTACCTGTCTTTCAACTTCGGCATCAAAAACCGGAGGGTTTGGTTGATCAATGGTAATCGTGGAGGCATCTTCACAGCCAGCTGCATCAATGACCTTCACTGGGTATACACCTACATTCAAACCTGAAAGAATGGCATTGGTCATGACCTGCCAGATGCCGCCCAACTCAATATAATAGGTATATGCAGGTACACCTCCGGATGCAGACACGAAAATTATTCCTGTTTCACCTGGGCAAGAAGCATCTTGTTGGTTGGTGAATATTTTCAATGGACTTGTTGGGCCAGGTACACTATAAGTCTGGGATACTGAACAAGATCCATTCAGATTATATTCAACTCTGTAAAATCCAGGAATAAGTCCAGTGACTGTATTTGTGTTCTCTGCGATCACTTGGTTGTTCGATAAACTGGTCCATCTGCTGTAGCTTACGCCTGGGATCCAGCCGACAAAATTTACCTGAATTGATCCGTCGTCAAAGGCACATGAAGGACCGTTGATGGCTACCAAATTGATTTCAAGTGGGGCCGGTTGGTTGATCTGAATGTTTTCCAGTCTTACAGTACAGCCATTTGCGTCTGTAACGGTGACCCCGTAAGTTCCAGCGCTGAGGTTAGTTGGATTTTGATTGATGAATCCATGGTCCCATGCGAAAAAATAAACGCCAGTACCACCAGTGACATTGATGGTGATTCTTCCATCGTTTCTTCCAAAGCAGCTCACATCTTCAGTACTAACCAAAGTAGCCACAAGCTGATCAGGACCACCAAGGTTAATAGTCCTTTCTGAAGAACAGCCGTTGGCATCAGAAACAATAATCTTATATACTCCTGAAGTAATATTGGCAAGCGTAGGAGAGTTGCCTGGTATAGGTAAAAATATAGAAGAACTGTTTTCTTTTTCCCACGATATGGTATATGGTGGATTGCCACCACCCAATTGGACTTCAATCCTTCCGTCTGCTGAGTCAAAACATTTTGGCTCCACTCTACTCAAAAGGTTAATTGTGACACCTGACGGTGGCTGAGTTACAAGAATGTCTGTCAGTTCTTTCCAACAGCCGTTTTGGTCAGTAACCCTCACATTGTATAAGCCTGCAGGAATGGAAGCGATGTCTTCTTGAGTTGAGGTATAGCCGTTAGGACCTGTCCAGCCAAAGGTGTAGCTTCCCGTGCCCCCTATCACGCGTATGTTTATTGCGCCAGTACTTTCTCCAAAACATAAAACATTGACAGGAGGACCGTCAAGTTCTAGGACAAGTTCTGAAGTGGCTGGAATGGTAAATGTCTGCTGTATGAAACAGGTTGGATCCGCTAGTTCAAAAACCTTCACTGTATACTGCCCAGGAGCCCTATTGGGCAATGTTGGGGTAGTACCAATAACTGTCGAGAAATTTCCTGCTACGTACCATTCAATTCCCAGATTCCCCGATCCTCCGCCAATGGTCAACCCAATGCTTCCATTGCCTTGACCAAAACATGTTTCGGGAGTGATAATGGGATTACTAATTGTTATTGCAGGCAGTGAAGTAATGTCAAAGTTCAGATTTGGTATGACGCAATTATTGGCATCACGAATCTCAACATAATTACCATTGGCAGCGCCCAAGCCAGGTATGGTGATGTTTCCATCTGATGTTGTTGTAAATGGACCTCCGTTCAGTGCATATGAATAGGGTGCTGTTCCGCCTGAAATAACAAAACTCACAGAGCCTGTTAGTTCTCCAAAGCAGGCCACATTGGTGACCACAGGAGGAGTGGCATGTAATGGGCTTGGCTCATTTACCACATAATCTCTAAATACAGTACAGTTGTTTTGATCCCTGACGACCAGTCTATATGTGCCTCCGGAAAGATTGGTCAAATTCAAATTTGTTTGTCCTGCCAGATTCTGGAAGCTACCCATTATTAGTCTTTGCCATTGATACGTCAAAGTTCCGGTCCCTCCTGAAGCTGTCAATCCCATTATGGATCCATTGCCATTGCCCGCACATAACAGGTGATTGATGGCTAAGTTGGTTTCATTGATAGAAATGGGAAGTGGATTCACCACATCTACAAAGTCAATGATGGTGCAATTGGTGCCGTATGTGATTAAGACCTCATATTGACCTGCTGGAAGGTTGCTGAAAGTGACATCATTACCGACCTGGTTTACTCCGTTTACCCTTACCGTATAGGTTGTGGTGTTGTCTGCTATTTGAACCCTGATACTTCCATCGCTCCCACCGAAGCATAAAGGACTTGTGGGGGTGCTCGTAACTGCAGGTGAGGCAGGAACTGGAATATTTACAGTGTATTCTCTTTCGCATCCGCCATTGTCCCTTACAGTTACTGTATTTAAGCCGGCAGGAAGGTTAAAGGCTGTGGCAGTTGTTTCGCCGTTGCTCCATCTGTAGGTGTAGTTGCCATAGCCTCCTGCTAAATTGAAAATCCTGGCAGAACCATTATTGGCACCAGTACAGGTAAGGCCATTAAGAACTTCTGTTGATGCAGTGATGGCTGATGGAGGACCATTTATGGTGAAATTTACTGTGACTGAGCAGCCTTCGCTGTCAGTTACCACGACTGAATAGTTGCCTGGAGCAAGTCCGCTTATTTCTCTTGAGGTTTGTCCATTACTCCAAAGGTATTTGTATCCGGCCCATCCACCTGATCTATGTACCCTAGCCCTTCCATCATTCTCCCCAAAACAGGTGACATGGGTAGGTGTGACACTTGCGGCCAAAGGAGCAGTTGGTTGAGTTACTTCTACAGTATAAGTGAGTGTACAAGCAGGGTAGTTGATACCCCCATGTCTTACAATAATAGTGTGTAAGCCTGCACCGAAACCTGTAAAAGTCCTTTGACCTGAAGTAGTGCCTAAATTGATAACTTGACCGCTTACAGCTGTAGTGCCATTTGGCCTGATGATGTCAACGGTTACGTTAGATGGAGGGAAGGGAAATGCCATGAAAAGTCTATCGACTCTTAGCGTAATTGTACCATCTGTGCCATTGAAGCAGGATACAGGTTTAAATGTCGGCGTTACACCAAGCAATACCTCATTGCCGATGTTGAAGACCAGTTCAGCAGGACAGATCCTCAATCTATATTGATCTGCAACTTCAAGAACATAGTCTCCCGCTGTCAATTGGTCATATCTAATCTGACCGTTTACTACAGGCTGCCAATTGGTCACATAAGTGCCGTTTGATCTTCTAATCCGGAATTCTACGGTACCTACAAAATCAGAAGCATCAAAAGTAACACCTCCGTTTCCTGCGCAAGTTTCAGGGAAAGTTCCTGTTCCAGATGCTGGTGTCAAAATCAAAGGCTCTAGATCTTCTATCTCAATTTCTGTGAGTTCTTTACATCCGGTTGCATCAATCACCTCTATTAAATATTTTCCAGCAGGTACTCCACTCAGATCTAAATTTCTTCCGCTGATGACATTTGTGCGGACTAAAGAGCTGCTTTGGTCATAAAAATTGATGGTAAAAGGTGGTATACCATTCTGGATTGTACCATAAAGCCTTCCAAAAGTTTCCCCTCTACATTCCTGCTCTTCCTCGTAAAGAAAATTGAGGATGAAATTCGTGCTACCTACAAAATTGATGGTCTCTGTGTAGGTGTTGCCTACTGCATCCCGAACAAACAAAGTGTATTGACCACCCATGGCTTGTTCAATGGTGCTGAACTGACTTTCGCTAAGATTTGCATCAGTCTGTATGATGTTTCCTTGAAAGCTCCATGTATAAGTATATGGAGCAACCCCATTACGGACTCTGATTGAGGCCTTTTTTTCACACTCAGAAAAAATGTAAACATCCCTGATAATGGGTGCGGCAAAGCTTTCATTTACTTGGACAAAAAATGCCGCAAGGAAAAGAACCCAGAAGAATGATAAAGAGTAAAGTTTTCCCATAGATCAATAAAATTTTATTTCTGGCATCACCTGCCTTAAATATTTTGGCTGCATTTAGAAGTAGACCTAAGATGTGCTAAGGGGTAATTCCCGGAATTCACGGGATTCCGGATCAAAAACATCAGGTTTTTATTTCTCAATTTTTGCATAATAAATTGTCGAAAAAGCATTTCATAAATTGATATAATATTCTATGCATTTCGCATTCACATAAAAGAAATTCTTTTATTGGGGTGATTATAGGTAATTAATAGAATAAAGTATTAAAAACAAAAAATGAGATAATTTATTTAAGAAAGGTCTTTCTTGGGATGGCCCTTCCGATTAAGGTCCAAAAACTGCATTTGAAATTCCATCAACTAATGAAAGTATTGAGAGTAGCTAAGCGGATTTTTGATGGAAAAAACAGAAAACTGATTATAAAAGAGTGAATAGGTAATAATAAATGCCAGCGGAAAATTATTTTGTTTAATGAAAGTCCGAAAAATGAGATAGGCTTAAAAGCTTAAAATATGATTTTGGCCTGTTGTAGGGTTAGTTCAGACTGTAATTCGTGTTATTTTTACATTTATTTTCGGCCGTTTAAATATTAGCCGAAATTATTGTTGTTTAATAGGTTTAATTTTCCTTAATTTATTAACCTATGACAGCCGAAAACATGAATAATCCTCTGAATTTGGACATTCCCTCCGCCGTAGCGCAAGTGAAGCGGGGAGACGAAGCTGCATATAAAGTGCTTTTTGGACACTTTTCCGAAAAAATCTACCTCACTGCCCGTAAAATGCTACTCTGTCATGAGGATGCGCAGGAGACAGTACAGGAGGTTTTTATGATCATTTGGAAGAACCGTGAGAACCTTAATCCCGAATTATCATTTAATGCCTACCTGCTCACCATCCTGAAATCTTTGATATACAAAAAAACCAAGAAGGAGGCGTTGAAGGCGGCATATGTAAAGTATGCAATAGATCAACAAGAATTTGTTTCAAATGAAACAGAGAATCAGGTTGTTTTGGCTGACTTGGAAAACATGTATTTAAGGCAGTTGGAAAAATTACCAAAAGGTCAAAAAGAGATTTTTCTCATGAAGAATCAACAGCACCTAAAAGCTGCTGAGATTGCTGAAAAAATGTCAATCTCCAAACGAACTGTAGAATCTCAAATTTATAAAGCAACTAAATCCATCAAGTTACATTTGTATAAAAATGATGTGTTACCACCAGAGTTGCTTTTGTGCTTGATTTGCTTCTGTTTTAATTTTTAAAGTTCTAAAAGGCACCACCCATTCAGTAAAGATTAACACCCTCAGAAAAAAAAGGAAGTTATTTCAAAAAAAAATCTAAGCTGTGTAAGTATTTTGTATGAATAGAGGCTATATGTTTTGTAAAGCCTCAAAAGCATGAAATATAATAAAGCAGCAATTGAAAAATTTTTTAATGGGAAAATGAGCAGAAAGGATGCAGTAACCTTTCTGGAATGGTTGCATTCTGAACAAGGCAAATCAGTTTTTGAGGAATTGACAGAACAGGCTTGGAAGGAAATAGGAGAGGGAGGTATGCCAAAGGAAGTAAATTCCAAATATGACATCATCTCTCGTCCGGCTTTAGTAGAGGTTAAAAAACCCAATTCAAAAAAACGTAAAAGCTTGATAGATAATGTTATAAATAAATATAAAATTGCAGCTATGCTGCTATTGTTCGTGGCGGGATCTGCTTCATTTATCCTGTGGCAGAGTCAGCCTAAACAATTAGACTTAGGACAGGAATATGAGGTGGAAAATCTTGTAAAAACCACTCCCAAGGGCCGCAAAAGTAAAATCATATTGCCGGATGGTTCTGTTGTGCACCTCAATTCCGAAAGCCAAATTTCATATCCGGAAAATTTTAAAGAAAACCGCACCCTGACCTTATCAGGAGAAGCATTTTTTGAAGTTGTCAAAGACCCATTCCATCCTTTTGAAGTGATTTCTGGAGCAATTAGCACCACTGCTTTAGGGACGAGTTTCAATATTAAGGCGTACCCGGAGTCAAAAGATATCCAGGTAAGTCTTGTTACAGGAAAAGTCCAGGTAAAAGAATCCGATAGCCAAAAAGAAGTGGTCATGAGTCCTGGACATGCGGTAAAATACAATGTTTTAGGAGCAGGCATGCTTGTAGAACCTGTCAAAATATCCAATGTGCTGCATTGGAAAGAAGGGATTTTGAGTTTTGATAAAACTCCATTTTCAGAAGTAATCACATCGCTTGAACGCTGGTATGGTGTACAAGTCATAGTGGTAGGTACAGAAAATATCCCTCAAGATAAATGCTCAGGTACATTTGAACCTCATGAATACTTAAGTAATGTATTGAATGCACTCGGTTATTCAATGAACTTCACCTATACCATTACTGGAAAAAATGTCACCATCACCTTTAAATCTAAGAGCCTATGAAAACCTATCGCACATGATCCGCTTATCCAACAAAGTTGATTACATCCATTTTGGATGCCGTCTCAAAAAAAAATAATTATTACCAACAATAACCCCCAAAATATGAAAGCATCACTTTACCAAAAAATTGGAGTGATCGGGAAAGGCCTTATGCTTAGTGCCTTTTTGGTCATGCTCTACAACTTTGGCGCATTAGCCAAAGTCAATCCAGAACAGGTAAAAAGTATTGATGAGGTATTCATCAAGCTTGATATCAAAGAAGGGAGTTTAGAAGAGATTCTAAACGCCATCGAAAGCAAAACTGCGTTCAGTTTTCTATACACTGAAAACCACCTGAAAAATTCTTCTAGAATTCCTTTGTCTAAAACTAAAGGTACTGTAGCCGAATTTCTTTTGGATGTAGCAAGTAAAGAAAATCTCCATTTCAAGCAGGTAAACCGCACCATTAGCGTAAGGTCATTCGAAAAGGCAAATGCTACTGAAAAAGTGGAGATCGCCGCCAGTGTAGCAGATGTGGAAGTAAGCGGTACCGTCACCAATGAAGCAGGAGAAACCCTTCCAGGGGTGGCTATTTCAGTTGCAGGGACAACCTCAGGTACCATCACTGATATCAATGGACGATATAGGATATCAGTTCCAGAAGGTGCCACCTTGGTATTTTCTTATATAGGCTTTGCTACTCAAAGAATAGCTGTCGGAAATAGATCTACCTTGGATGTGGTGATGCTTCAGGAAGTTAGAGGGCTTGAAGAAGTGCTTGTCACAGCTCTTGGTATAGAGCGTTCCTCCAGAAGTCTTGGCTATGCTGCTGCCAATGTAAGGTCAGATGAACTTACGGTAAACAGAACGCCTAACTTGATGAATGCCCTACAAGGAAAAGTGGCAGGTGTAAACATTTCAGGTTTAGGTACTGGACCTGCAGGTACTTCCAAAATTAGGATTAGAGGACAGTCCTCCATTTCAGGTCAAAACAACCCACTTATTGTAGTCAACGGTGTGCCAATTGACAACACCAACTTTGGAACCAACCCCAATAATGCGGGAGCTGATGGTTCAATAGGAGTAAGAGGAGGGGGCGTGACTTCAGATGGAGGTGATGGCCTTAACAGTATCAACCCTGATGACGTCGAAAGTATGACTATCTTGAAAGGAGCTGCAGCATCAGCCCTTTATGGTTCAAGAGCCAAAGATGGTGTCATCATGATTACTACCAAATCCAAAGGTGAAGGTAAAGGAATAGGTATCACCTATAATATCAACTATACCAATGAGCAGCCTTTAGATTTTACAGATTACCAATATGAATATGGACAAGGAGAACAAGGTGTAAGACCTACGACAGCCAATCCGACTTCAGGTCAATGGTCTTTTGGGGAACGTTTCCAGCCAGGAATGACTCAAGTCCTTTTCAATGGCATTACTTTACCATATGCTCCAGTAAGAGGAATTGTTAATGACTTCTTTAGAAATGGTCAAAATGTTACCAATACCATATCCTTGTCTTCCAATTCAGATAAGGGGGGGATAAATTTCTCATTTGCTGACATGAACAGCAAAGGTATTGTCCCTAACAATACCTTCAACAGGAAGACGGTGTATATGGGTTTTGACTATAACTTAAGCAGTAAGTTGAATTTCAGAGGTAACGTCAATTATTCAGTTGAGAATAACCAGAATCCTCCAAATATTGGCAATCAGGATAACACCATTCCTGTAGCACTTTATAACCTTGCCAATTCTATGCCTCTTCATGTGTTAAGGGATAATGCATACGATGCGCAAGGTAATGAGGCAGTTTACTCCAGATTTAGAAACAGGACCAATCCATATTTCACTTTGGAAAGACAGTTCCAAAATATAAAAAGAGACAGGATTTTTGGGAATGTGTCCATGAAGTATGATATCCTCCCATGGCTTTTTGTTCAAGGAAGGGTAGGTCAGGATTATTGGTCTAGAGATCAGGATTATAACAACTTCCCAACAGGTCAAGCTTCATTGGCTCCAGCGCCAGTAGGATTTGTAAATGGTCTTTATACCCAGGAGTCAAGAAGATTTAGAGAGATCAATGCAGATTTCTTAATTTCTGCCAATAAGGAGTTTGGTGATTTTTCCACTAACGTCAACTTGGGCGGTAACCAAATGCAAAGACGTATGGACGTAAATAGCGTTCAGGTTCAGGACTTTATTATAAGGGATTTGTATACTGTACAAAATGGACGTGTAAAGGACCCTAGATATGATCTTGTTGAAAGAGGAGTGAATTCACTTTATGGTTTTGCTGAAGTTTCTTATAAAAAGTACCTCTATCTGAATGGTACCTTGAGAAATGACTGGTTCTCTACTTTGGCACCTGCCAATAGAAGTATCATGTATCCATCAGTATCTACAAGTTTTATCTTCACAGAGCCATTAAATGCACCAAGGTGGTTGGACTTTGGAAAGCTGAGAGCAGCATATGCTGAAGTAGGTAGTGATTCTGATGTCTCTCCTTATTCCGATGTTTTGTTTTATGGAATCAACAACAACTTGTTTTCTGGTCAGCCTATAGGAGGGCCAAGTGGTTCTCGACTACCTAATCCAAATTTGCGACCTATGCGAGTAGCTGAAACAGAGGTCGGCTTAGAGTTGAGAATGTTCCAAGGAAGAGTCAATCTTGATGTTGCCGGGTACAACAAAATCACATCCGACCAGATCGTAAGTGCGCAGATTTCTGATGCATCAGGATTTGTCACTACATCAATCAACAGCGGTCAAAGTAGAAACCGTGGTTTGGAAGCCTTGTTGACGCTTGTTCCTGTAGAAACAGACAACTTTGTTTGGGAATCTTCATTTAACGTTGCCTATAATAAAACAAAAGTTCTTAGCCTTCTTACCGACACTCCTGGGGAAAGAATTACTGTTGGAACACACATTTTCAACGGAGAGCTTCGCCAGGTTGTAGGTATGGAAATGGGTCAGGTGGCTGGCTTCGGATTTAGAAGAGATGATTTGGGCAGGATAGTTTACGGTTCAAACGGTATTCCACTTAGAACACCTGATTTGGTCAATTTCGGTAGTGCACTCCCAAGATATGTGGGTGGTTTCAACAACTCCTTCAATTATAAAGGTTTTGCATTGTCCTTCTTGATAGACTTCAAACTTGGCGGTGTAATGCTATCAGGTACCAACTTCAATGCTGTAAGACATGGACTTCATAAGATGACGCTTCAAGGCCGTGAAGGCGGAGTTGTTGGTGAAGGAGTAAACATCAACGGCGAAGTCAATACAGTAGCAGCTCCAGTTCAATCTTATTGGGAAGTAGTGAGAAGCTTAGGTCTAGTAGAACCAGTTATATATGATGCTGGATACTGGAAGCTTCGTCAGGTTACCATGGGGTATGACTTAACTAAATTCATTCCAAAAAACATGCCCTTCAGGTCAGTTAAACTTAATCTTGTAGCCAATAATGTGTTGATGCTTAAAAAGTGGGTAGACAACATAGATCCTGAATCTTTTGGCTATTCTTCAGATAACCTTATTGGTATGGAGTCCACAGGTCTTCCATCTACAAGAGGTTTGGGTTTCAATCTAAATGTTAAATTCTAATTTAGGTAACCATGAAAAATCAAATTAAATATATAATGTTGATGGTGCTATTAGTTAGCTTCAGCACCTCTTGCGACAGGAATTTTGATGAGCTAAATACAAATAAAGTTGCAGCTACAGCAATTGATCCGGCATTTCAATTAAACAATGCTACATTAGGTACTTCTCCTTCATCCTTTGGTATTTTAGTCTTTGAATTAGGGATAGTACAACAACTTATCAGTCCCAATTCAGGTGTTCTTGCTGGGGCCAATTATAACCAAGACAACAGGGCTTCCACCCAGTCTAACTGGCAACAGTATTATAGGAACGTCATTAAAAACACCAAAGACGTCATCAATAGGATCAAAGATGACCCAACTAGGGCCAATCTGCTTCAAATGACGAGAATCATTCAGGCTTATGCTTTTATGGTATTGACTGATAGTTATGGTTCCATCCCATACAGAGAAGCAGGTATAGGTTATAGCAATCAAGTATTCTTTCCTTCCTATGATACTCAGGAATTCATTTACAGAGATATCATTAAGGAGCTAGAAGAAGCCACTGCTGCATTGAATGCTTCAGGTAGAATTGAGACTGCTGATATTCTATATGCAGGAAATATCGACAAATGGAAAAAATTTGGCTACTCACTGCTCCTTAGAGCGGGAATGCGTCTAAGTCAAGTGGATCCGGCTGGCGCACAACAAGTAGTGGCAAGGGCTTTCCAAGGTGGAGTGATTACGAATAATGCTGACAATGCATTCATCCGGCATGATGCCAATTATACCAATCCTGCAAGTGTAACATTAAACGCTACCGAAGCAGCAAATTTCTACCTAGCGGCACCTTTTGTCGATTTCCTTAAAAACACAAACGATCCACGTCTGTCTGCTATTGCTGTAAGATATGTAGGAGCAAGGTCAGGACCTGAGCAGGTACCTGCAAGGGAGACCTATAATCCTGCACTTCAGATTGGTATGCCTATGGGCAATGATAACGCCGGTGCAGTAAGAGTAGCTGCGGAACTTGGCCTTGCCAGCTTCTATGATTTCAGCCAGCTTGACAGGAGGAGACTTGCTAAGCTTACTGCTCCCTCTTTCTTGGTTACCGCTTCTCAAACCCTGCTGCATCTTGCAGAAGCAAGGGAAAGGGGATGGATCACAACAGGTGCAGCTGCTGATTACTTCCAAGCAGGAGTAAGGGCCCATATGGAACAGATTTCTAGCGTTGATCCTTTAACGGTAATACCGGCAGCAGCCATCAACGACTATATCGCTGCTAATCCTTATGATCCGGCTAACGCAATCCGGCAGATCAATACGCAGTATTGGGTATCTTCATTTATGAACGGACCAGAGGCATTTGCCAATTTCAGAAGAAGTAATTTCCCTCAGTTAGCGCCGAATCCATTTCCTGGAAGAGAAGTCCCTTTCATCAATAGGCTGACATATCCCAACTCTGAAATTTCAGTGAATTCAGAAAAAGTCAATGCCGCAATTGCTGTACAAGGTCCTGATGATCTTGGCACCAAAGTGTGGTGGGATAAATAATTTAAATTCCATGGCAGGCCTGATTATGCAGGCCTGCTCTTTTTATCATATTACAATTTGCTTAGAGATGAAAAACAACTTAATTCTATTATTGCTTTTTCTCCTTTTCGGAGTACAGTCATTTGCCCAACAAATTACAAAAGAAGAGCTTATCTACCTTACAAGAGAGTGGACCGGTGAACGCTTTCCTGATGGCAGACCAAAAGTGCCTGATGATATCCTGAGACGGATGAGAGATGTCACCCATGATGAAGCATGGGCAGTTATGAGAAATGCAGGATACAAATACCAATACGCCGATGGCTGGCAGGTCATCAATCCTGACAGTATTCTTGTGGGCAGGGCCTTGACAGCTACTTTCCTTCCAGGACGACCCGATATCCACAATGCCATAGATGAAAGAGGCAAAAAAGAAGGTAAACGTGGTCAAAATTCCTGGCCCGTAGATTTGCTGGTAAAGGGAGATGTATATGTGGCAGACCAATTCGGTATCCATGTCAATGGACCTACCATTGGTGACAATGTAGGCAATGCCATCTTTGCCAAATCCGGCAACGGGATTGTCTATGACGGAGCTGTCCGTGACATTACTGGTCTGAAGGAGATCGGGTCATTCACTTCTTTTTACACCAGCTACCATCCTTCACATCACAACCAACAGGGCGATATGAACACCATGCTCGTAGGGATCAACCAGCCCACCAAAATCAGGCAAGTGACCGTCATGGCAGGTGATGTCGTGCTCGGAAGAGATGGAGGTGTTTCTTTCATTCCCCCGCATTTGGCAGAAAAAGTAGTGGTCACCTCTGAAATCGTACGCTTAAGAGACATGTTTGGTCATGAAAGACTACGCGCAGGCGTATATACCGCAGGACAGATCGACACCAGATGGTCAGATGATATCGAAAGGGATTTTTCCAAATGGCTCAATGAGCACATCGATAAGCTGCCTGTACCCAAAGAGCAGATTCAGGAATTACTCAAAAACAGAACCTGGTAATCTATGGCTTCCCCGAATACAAGAAGATCTTTCCTGCGGAAGGGGCTAGCCACTACCCTGGCTGGTGCAGCAATAATGCCGTCTTTTGGTTCTGAGCTGATCGCAGCAGTGGAAAGGGGGCCACAATTTTCCAATCCCAGTGATCTAAAAATCACAGGGATCAAAACCGCATTCATGAATGGCCACGGCACACACATGTTTGTCAAGCTCACTACCAATCAGGGAATTACAGGCTATGGTGAGGCAATGGACGCTGTCCGTGGTACCTATGGCGTTGCTACAGGTACCGAAGGCTGGGACAACATGAGTCAGTTTCTCATCGGTCACAATCCCCTGGATGTCAATAAAATCGTAGAACAAATCCTGAGAAGGGGGCATTTTGGCGGTGCCCAAGGCGGAATGTTCGTAGCTGTTCTGACTGGTATTGAAATAGCACTTTGGGATCTGGCAGGTAAGGCCATGGGACAGCCTGTCTACCGCTTGATGGGAGGGAAGTTCAGGGACAAAATCCGGCTGTATTGTGATACGGCCAGCAGTTCCGAATCCCCTGAAGCCATGGCAGAGGCAGCTCTTCATGTCAAAAACAGCGGTTTTACCGCAATAAAATTCGATATAGATTGGGCAGGTGACCCTGCCAAACAGGATGAGTTCAACCGGACCGCATCCAACGGCGAGATAGACCGGATGGTCAAGCAGGTAGCTTCAGTGCGTGAGGCAATCGGAATGAACATGGACCTGTGTCTGGATGCCCACGGCCGCTATGACCTTCCCTCAGGCATTCAGATTGCCAAAGAAATGGAGCAGTTTAAGCTGATGTGGCTGGAGGAGCCTGTTCCCGCCGAAAACCTCGATGCGCTAAGGGAGATCACCCGCCAGACCACCACTCCCATCTGTACCGGGGAAAACCAATACCTGGCCCATGATTTCAGGAAGATCCTGGAGAAGCAGGCTGCGGATATTGTCATGCCTGACCTGCACAAATGCGGTGGCTTAGGTGAAGGACAGCGGATTGCCAATCTCGCCAACCTCTATTATGTGCCGGTGGCTCCGCACATGGTGGCTTCGCCTTTCGGGGCTATGGCAGCCAGTCATTGCTGCGCCACCTTTTCGAATTTTCTGTGCCTGGAATGGCACTGGATCTCCAAATGGAAACAATGGGATGAGCTCATACTGGAACCGCCGTTGATCAAAGATGGCTATATCCACCTGACAGACCGGCCCGGCATAGGTGTTACTCCCAATGAAGAGGCCATCAAAAAACATGCAGTGAAAGGAGCTCCTTTCTTTTAAACCTAAAACAATCACAACCTCATTACCTATAACAGTACAAATCATGAAAAACACAAAAAACAGCAGAAGGGATTTTCTTTCAAAAGGTGCCTTGGCCGGACTTACCGGAGCGGCATTTTTATCAACTTTTGGCCAGGGATTAGAGGCGGCAGTAGAAAGGACACCCAAGGCTTCCAGTCCTTCTGATCTAAAGATCACAGATATCAAATGCGGCTATGTCAGGGGAGCCTTATATGTCAAGATCTACACCAACCAGGATATATGGGGTTGCGGTGAAGCTGTAGATGCCATTCACGGCACCTACCACATGGTTAAGCGCATGGGTGCCATGCTAAAAGGCCAAAGCCCGCTCAATCCCAACAGGCTTGCTGAGCAGCTCCGTAAGGGTGCTTTCTTTGGCGGTGCGCAGTCAGGTGTTTATGTGGCTGTTTTGACTGCAATAGAGACTGCCTTGTGGGACCTGACAGGTAAAGCTTTCGGGCTGCCGGTATACCAGTTGCTGGGCGGCAAATACAGGGACAAAATCAGGGTCTATTGCGACACTGCACTTTATACCAGTACCAACCCCACGCCTAAAGACTACGCGGATGCTGCAAAAGGTGCCGTGGCCAGGGGATACAATGCAGTCAAATTCGACGTGGATGACGCCAGAGACCCCAATAAATACGACAGGTTCAACTGGACTGCCAGCCCTGCAGAGATCGACAGGATGTACAATGCCATTGCAGCAGTAAGGGAGGCAGTTGGCCCAAAAGTAGACGTCTGTGTGGACATGCATGGCAGATACGATGCGGTAACGGGTCTGAAAATGGCCAAAATGTACGAAGACCTGAACCTGATGTGGTTGGAAGAACCCATTCCTGCGGACAATCCTGAGGTATACAAATTCATTACCCACCAGACCAGCACCCCGATCTGTACCGGTGAAAACATTTACCTGGCGTATGGCTTTACTCGCCTTCTTTCCGAAGGGGCAGTGGACATCATCATGCCTGATATCCAAAAGGCAGGTGGATTGGGTGAAGCACAAAGGATAGCCAACTTGGCCAATCTCTACTATGTGCCATTCTCTCCTCACATGGTGGCTTCATTCCTGGGCGCAATGGCTTCATGCCATGTCTGTGCATCTGTACCTAATTTCCAGATCATGGAATGGCAAATCTATATGGATACAGATCAAATGTGGAAAGACATCGTCACTTATGACGGACCTAGAACGGAAAATAGCTTTATCACACTTTCTGAAAAGCCTGGTATTGGTGTGGAAATCAACGAAGAAGGCATGCGCAAATATGCGGTGAAAGATATTCCGTTCTTCGAGTAATATACTTTAGAGACAGGTTATCTGCTGTTTGATTCTTTGAAACAGCAGATATGCCTTTCTTATAATTCCCCGATGATTTAAAGTACATATTAAGCTTATTAAGCTAGTATTTATCAATAAACCCGAAACAATGAAAAAGACCATTTTGCTATCAACCCTGCTGTTTATGGGGGCTGTTTTCCTCGCAGATGCTCAGCAGATCTCACCTACACCTGACCAGGTCAAAGCCATCACTTCTCAATGGACAGGAGAAAGGTTTCCAGATGGAAGACCAAAAGTCCCTGATGCCTTGCTGAAGCGACTGGAAAATGTGTCCATGGAAGAAGCTTGGGGATTTCTAAGAAATAAAGGGTACCAGAACCAATATGAAAATGACTGGATCCTGATCCATGACCATCAAGTAATGACCGGTAGGGCACTGACAGCCCAGTATATGCCGCTGCGCGCTGACTACAATGATTATGTAAAGGAAGTGGGCAAGCAGGAAGGAAGGACCCAATCAGGGGGTACAAACTCCTGGCCTATTGATAAGTTGGTCAATGGTGACATCTACGTGGCTGACTCCTATGGAAAAATCGTTGATGGCACCTTGATAGGTGACAACCTTGGAAATGCCATTTATGCAAAATCTAAGAAAGGTGTGATTTTCTATGGATCAGTCCGCGACATGGCAGGCTTGAGTGAAATTGAAGGCTTCAACGGCTGGGTAAAAGGACATGACCCGTCTTACATCCAACAGATGATGCTTACTACTATCAATTATCCGATCAGGATAGGCAGGGCTACAGTTCTTCCTGGCGATGCTGTGTTGGCCAATAGATATGGTGTAATCTTTATCCCAAGTCATTTATTAGCTGATCTGGTTATCAACGCCGAATTCATCATGCTCAGAGATCAGTTTGGTATCCAACGACTTAAAGAAGGTAAATACACCGCTGGTGAGGTTGACAGCAAATGGAGTGATGTCATTGTTAAGGATTTCCTAGACTGGGTCAATAAGAAAAAAGACCTTCCAATGAGCCGACAAGAACTCGATAACTTCCTTAAAGACCGTAATTGGTAGAAATACCGGCAAATTTAAAACGACCATTAACAAAACCCAGAATTGTATGAAAAGCATACTTCAACAGATCATTGCAGATACCAAAAAGAAAGAACGGCAGTATGCCGATAATTTGAACCAAGAAATTTTAAGTCCAAACACAAAAGACAATAGGCGGGATTTCTTAAAAAAGACTGCGTTAGGAGGATTTAGCCTAACTGCCATGATGGGAATGACCTTTGAAGACACGATGGCTCAGACCACATCAAAAGTAAAACGCGCTTCTGCCCCTTCTGACCTCAAAATCACTGATCTCCGCTACGCGACTACCGCGGTTATGGGCCGTACAGCTATCATCAGAATTGATACCAATCAAGGGATCTATGGCCTTGGAGAAGTCAGGGACGGTGCAGATCCGCGCTATGCCCTGATGCTGAAAAGCAGGATCCTCGGAGAAAATCCCTGCAACGTGGAAAAGATCTTCAAAATCATCAAGCAGTTTGGCGGCCCAGCAAGACAAGCAGGAGGGGTTTGCGCTGTGGAAATGGCCCTATGGGACCTCTGTGGGAAAGCATATAATGTCCCCGCGTGGCAACTTCTTGGTGGCAGGTACAGGGACAGTATCAGGCTGTATGCAGATACCCCAGAAGGTAAAAACCCTGAAGAACAAAAAGAAAGGATTAAATACAGAACCGAAACCCAAGGTTATACCTGGCTCAAAATGGATGTGTCCATTAATGAGATCAAGGATATTCCTGGTGCACTAGTCAATCCTGATATCATGAAAAGAGGTTCTAGCCAGTGGCAAGGCGGCTATATGTCCTATGCCAATACCCAACATCCATTTACTGGTATACAGATCACAGAGAAGGGCCTAGATGAACTTGCTAAAATCGTGCATAATATCCGTGAAATGGTAGGTTATGAAATCCCTATTTCCACTGACCATTATGGCCACATTGATCTCAACAACTGTATTAGGCTCGGCAGGGCTTTAGAGCCATATCGCTTGGCTTGGCTGGAGGATATGGTGCCTTGGCAAATGACCAAACAGCACAAAATAATTACAGAAGCTCTTGAAACTCCAACACTCACAGGAGAAGATATCTACCTTTTGGCGAATTTCAAAGATCTGATAGACAACCACGCAGTAGATATCGTCCATCCTGATTTGGCCTCATCTGGTGGATTGCTGGAAACAAAGAAAATCGGAGATTATGCCGAAGAGATGGGTATTGCCATGGCAATGCACCAAGCAGGTACTCCAGTGTCATTCATGGCTAATGTGCACTGCGCAGCCGCAACTCAGAATTTCCTTTCTCTAGAACACCATTCAGTAGACTTGCCTTGGTGGGAAGATATGGTCAAAACCACAGATGGAGGAAAAATGATTGAAAAAGGCTATGCAAGGGTACCATTGACTGCTCCTGGTCTTGGTATTGAACTTAATGATGAGGTTGTCAAGCAGCACCTACATAAATCAGACAACTCATACTTTGCACCAACTCCTGAATGGGATGAAAAACGCTCACACGACAGGACCTATAGCTAATTGATTACCAAGTTTTAAATTTCCTGCATCCGATTTTTCGGATGCAGGATTTCTTATTGAATACACTGTATATGAAAAAACCATACTATGTTATCGTTCTGTTGTTTTTCCTGACGATCTGCCCACCCATTGTTCAAGCACAGGACAAAGCCCCAGTGGAAGCAGCCGTGAACCGATTGGTAGAGGCAATTATTGAAGCGGACAGATCTAAATTGGATAAAATTTCGCATTCAGGATTGGTATATGGCCATTCTAGCGGAGCTGTTCAGGACAAGGCAGCATTTATTGAGGAAGTAGCAAGCAAAAAGCCCTTGGATTATCTGACTATTGACCTTCAGGATCAGACTATCCAAATTAATGGCAATGTGGCGGTTGTCAGACATGTGTACATTGCTACTGCAGAAAACCAAGCCAAAGAAAAAGTTAATATCCGCATCGGTAACATGCTAGTCTTTGTCAAAGAAAAAAAGGACTGGAAGCTTACAGCCAGACAAGCTTACCGGCTATAGGCAGCCGGTGCAAACTTCTCCCAATAATCAACCTAAGTAAAACCACCGTCTCTTGAAACCTATACATTACAACCTGTTTTTATATGCAGCTCTTGCAGCATTGTTGCTTGCCCTATTGTCCCATTTTGCTTCTTATGCTGAATTGGTCGGTCCTCTATTGATCTTGTTCTTTGCATTGCTTGGAGTAGGGTTCAGAGGTTACCGGAGAACAAGTGGCTATACCTATACAGCTATGATTTTTGCTTCGGTCACAGCAGCCATGTTTTACCCCGCCTTTTTTAAGCAGTGGGGAGACTTTCAATGGAGTAGCTTGATTGTCCCTTTGTTGCAGATCATTATGTTTGGAATGGGGACATCCATGAGTCTAGGGGATTTTAAAGGTGTAGTCAAAATGCCCAAAGGTGTTTTAATAGGAGTCCTCTGCCAGTTCAGCATCATGCCTTTGATCGGATATACACTGGCAAAGGCTAGCGGCTTTCCTCCAGAGATCGCCGCTGGGATGATATTGATCGGCTGCTCCCCGAGCGGTATGGCTTCCAATGTGATGAGCTATCTGGCTAAGGCAAACCTAGCCCTTTCCATCACGATTACAGCAATCACTACTTCCCTGGCACCAATCGTAACACCTGCTTTGATGGGGCTTTTGGCAGGAGAATTTGTCGAGGTTGAAGTGTCCAAAATGATGTGGGACATCGTTAAAATTGTTATTGTACCCATTAGCTTAGGGCTTGTATTCAATAAATACCTTGGTGGCAAAGCGAAATGGTTGGATGCCGCAATGCCTTTGGTGTCCATGATCGGAATTGCTCTTATCATTGTCATCATCACTGCTGCCGGAAGGGACAGCCTTTTGACTATAGGGCCATTCCTGATCCTTTTGGTAGTTGTCCATAATCTGAGCGGCTATACATTAGGTTATTTTGCAGGGAAGCTGTTCCGTATGGATGAAAGGGACTGTCGAACTATAGCGCTGGAGGTAGGTATGCAGAATGCCGGACTTGCCTCCGGCCTGGCTAAAGAAATGGGTAAAATTGCCACAGTTGGCCTTGCTGCAGCGGTATTCGGCCCTTTGATGAACATCAGTGGATCGGTACTTGCTTCCTATTGGCATAGAAAACCTACAGGAGAAAATGAAGGGTAGTTGACAAAAATTTTGTCATTCAATTATCCGTGCTGGTCATGGACCGGTAGTCGGTATTGAAGTTGGCGGGGTAGAGATGGGCAAATCTGTTTCTGCTCCGTCATCTGTTTTTGAGGTATATCGGTAGAAAATTTCAATAAGAGTACTGACTTAAGAACTTCATGCTTGAGTATGCAAAGTAGTCCCAAATGCTTTGGCTCGATAGAGTTATTTTTTGAGAAACATTCCAACCATCTTAGTAGTGAATTTTTCCCTTTATAATTAGGCAAAAAAAAAGACCCACATTGCTGTGAGCCTTCCTGTACCCAGGGCCGGAGTCGAACCGGCACGAGTGTAACCTCATTGGTGTTTGAGACCAACGCGTCTACCAATTCCGCCACCTGGGCATTTCAAATTTCCTGTTCCTTGCTGAACGGGATGCAAATATGGATAAAGATTTTAAGCCATGCAAGCACATTTAAGCTACTTCTGTTAATTTTTTTGAGCTAAAAGCAATGGGTTTTTCTTCGAATAGGGGCTTTGTCTTGGCCCACACAGATTTAAAAAGCTCTGAATCACGATATTGCTCCAGTGCTTGATGGTCTTCCCATACGCTGTAAGTCAGAAAAATATTTTTAGATCCGGCATCTTGCCATAGCTCAAGATGATTACATCCGGGAAAATGTCTGATCTTCTCCTTGTGATCATGAAACTGTTCCAAGAATTTCGGCACTTTCTCTTCTTTAAAAACCATCCGCACAATTCTGATCAAACTCATTCTGATTCTTGTTGAAAGTGTATAAATACGGGGCTGTCATATCCCAGACCCAATAATTCTGCTCCATGTCCGTGATTGATCCCGATTTCAAGCAGATCCAGACTGTTGAATATGGCAAAGCAATCTCCCGGTTCTACATGGTCATAGGTATGGTTGATCCTGTCCAACGTTTCCCGTCCAAATTCTACTGAAAAACTTCCGGGATTTAGTTTTTCGAAAACCTCTCTTGAAATGTTGGTGATCAGGTTTCCATAACTGTCCACTCTGACTACATGACCCACGATTTGCTTCTTAGTTGCTTTGAATTGACGTGGGATCATTTTTTTAATTTTCATCAGGGGACCGCCAAAGTCATGAATGGCTGCGCCTGAAGCCACTTTAGCCGCAATAGGAGCAAGGATGTCTTTGCTTGGGAAGGTACTGTATTTGAGGTTAGCCTCAGTGAATTTCACAATGATGCCAGGATCATAATCTGCCAATAGGCTCAATACCCCGTTGTTTGGGCCTATAAAAATATGCTCCTCCAATTTAATACCTATATAGCCGTCCGAGAAGCTACTCGTGCTGTTCATTGCGACAAGATGTACAGTTCCTTTGGGGAATTCACGAAATACTGTCCTGAGCACAAAGCCTGCATGTGCAATATCATATGGATCGATCTTATGTGTAATGTCAATGATATTCAATTGTGGATTGATGGCCAACATCTTCGCCTTTACCGCAGGGACATAATAGTCCGCATCTCCAAAATCCGAGGTGAATGTTATCAATGCCATAGAAGCAAGTAGATTAAAATTTTATATTTTTGTGCTAGGTGTGAACAAAATTAAGGATTTTATCCTTACACCATAGACATATACAGTAATTCAAAGCAAAGAGATTGGTAGAAAAAGTAATCACATTAGAAAATATACCCTTACTTGATTTTTTGGGGTCAGAAAACGAAAATATCCGTCAGATTTCGAATGCATTTCCTGAAAGTAAAATCGTGTCTAGAGGCAACGAAATCAGGATTCAGGGACATGCACCTCAGATTCTCAGGATAAATGATGTCATCAACATGCTGCTGCAGCATTTCCATAGGTTTGGCAGGATAACTCCCGAAAATGTTAAAGAATACCTCTTGCTCGAAGGTGCTCCATTTGAAGAAAGCCAAAAAAACGATGTTATTTTATTCGGGAACAAAGGCTTAGTAGTAAAACCTAAATCTGCCAATCAGCGAAAACTTGTAGATGCTGCTGCCCAAAATGATTTGGTTTTTGCCTTAGGGCCTGCTGGCACTGGCAAAACTTACATTGCAGTTGCATTGGCAGTTAGGGCATTGAAAAACAAGGAAGTCAAAAGAATCATTATCACCAGACCAGCAGTTGAAGCAGGTGAAAATTTAGGTTTTTTACCGGGAGATCTTCAGGAAAAACTGGATCCCTATCTTAGACCCATCTATGATGCCTTGAGTGATATGGTCCCTTCCGAAAAGCTGAAATATTACCAGGAGACAAGGGTAATAGAAATTGCTCCTCTGGCATACATGAGAGGAAGGACACTTCATGATGCTTTTGTACTCCTTGATGAAGCTCAGAATACTACGAATGAGCAGATCAAAATGTTTCTTACCCGTATGGGTCCCAATTCCAAAGTCATCATCACAGGAGACCAGACACAGGTGGATCTGCCTAGCAGGCAAAAGTCAGGCTTGAAAGAAGCCCTTCACGTATTAAGGGATGTCAAGGGCATAGGGATCGTCAACCTAAGTGGTAAAGATGTCATCCGTCACCGGTTGGTCAAATCTATCATTGAAGCATACGAGAAGGAAGACCTACAGCAAAGTCTAAAAAACAATGGAAATAACAGTAACAAAGGTACAGTCTGAGGCCATGCTTCAGGCTGTTTTTCAAATACGCGAAGAAGTATTTGTAATAGAACAGCAGGTAGATCCGGCTGAAGAGTATGATGAATTCGAAGATTCATCCGTCCACTTCCTTGCTAATGTTGATGATAAACCTGCAGGTACTGCAAGGTGGAGATTTACCCAAAACGGGGTGAAACTGGAACGTTTTGCAGTTCGTAAGCCGTTTAGGGGAATCGGTGTCGGGCAGGCGTTAGTCAGAGAGGTTGTGGCAGACATCTCAGCACATCCGGAGGCTAAAGGAAAGTGCCTATATATGCATGCGCAGCTTGATGCCATGCCACTTTATGCTAAATTCGGTTTTCAGAAAGTAGGAGAGATGTTTGAAGAATGCCAAATACAACATTTTAAAATGGAATTATATTTGTAACCTATCACCCAGATGTTTAATTGTTTTTAAATAGTTGATTATGAAAAATGTTTCACTCGCTTTACTCGCCTTTTTTGCACTTGTTTTTTCTGCTTCAGCACAGCAACCCACCCGAAATGTGCTTGATCAAAATCCAACAGGTGAAGTCAAATTGAATTTTTTAAATGTAATTGCCATAGGAACAGTTGAAATTGGCTATGAACAGTTCTTTTCCAATGACCAGTCAATTGGCCTGGAAATCCATTTCAATGATCGATTCTCATATAGTTCTACCAGAGGCAGTAAATCTTTTGAGTCTACTTCCCTTCAGCTGGCTTATACTTTTTACTTCAGTGGAGATGAAAATGGGAAACTTTTCCTGTTTCCATTTGTGAGATATAGGTTTGGTGAGTTTTCAGAAAATATCGATGGAATTAATGTCAGGACTGATATGAACAGCACCTATCTGGGATTAGGAGGTGGATATAAATGGGTGTTTAGCGAAAAATTTGCCTTTGGGCCATTTGTTTCTGTCAGTAGAGGATTTAGCCAAGAAGTCGCCGAACGTTTTGCTCCAGTTGAATTCAATGCAGGATTTACTGTAGGATATCGATTTTAATTAAATTAGTCGACTAATTAAGTATTGCAAAGGCCGTAATAGGCCTTTTTTCTTTTTCCAGACAGTAAATTAGACCATGGTCATTGGTCTATGAAATTCTCTGAATATCCTTTTCTGCGTTATGTCTCTTTTTTTATCACGGGCATATTGAGTCATCGGGAACTGGCTTTTATTGAAGACCACCTTATTCTCGGCTTGCTGCTGTTGTTATATATAGTTTACTTTTTACTCATTCGGTATAACTTCCGCAGAAAGAAATATCACTTCCAAGTTGTATTGCCCTTGTTGGCCTATCTGATGTTGGTACTTTCAGGACTTTATGTAGCCAAGGAACAGCGTTGGCAAAATGAAAGAGGTATGCGTGAAATGCCTAGTGGAATCAAGGGCTATTTGGCAATGGTTTTAGACCATGATGAGGATAAACCTAGATCCAAAGCCAATAGAATACAAGTGATAGGGACCTATAACGGAGAACAATATCTGCCCTCTGCTGCTGAGGTCATGGTTTACCACAATTCTGAACTTGATTTAGGTCCCGGAGATTTGGTTTGGGTCGGAGGTGAGCCCTTGCTCATTCCTCAAGTTGCCAATCCTGCAGTTTTTGATTACCGGAGTTTTTTAATCAGGCAAGGCATTACACATAGACAATACGTGGGTCAACATCTCCACCTGATTGGCCAGCTAGATGTATGGTCAGTGGAGGGAACCTTTGCAGGATTTAGGTCTGCCATCATTAAAGAAATGGAAGCTACATTTTCTGACCTGCAAGCACTTCAGGTGGCAAAGGCGCTGTTGATTGGACAGAAGAAAAATCTTGATCCAGAGATAAGTGAAGCTTATGTATCTGCGGGAGCCATGCACGTCTTGGCTGTATCCGGATTACATGTAGGGATTATCTATGGCTTTTTCTTTCTTTTTATAAAACCTTTCAGGCTACCCATTGCTACCCGCGCTATGTATCTGACGGGAATAATCATCCTGATTTGGGGCTATGCTTGTCTGACAGGTTTGTCACCATCTGTAATGCGCGCTGCTACCATGTTTTCGTTTATGGCAATGGCCCATATGAAATCAAGGAACTCCTCAATTTTCAATGCAGTTGCACTTTCAGCCTTGGTTTTATTGCTTTATGATCCGGAGTTATTGTATGCGGTAGGGTTTCAGTTGTCTTATGGGGCATTGCTTGGAATCCTGCTCTTTCAGCCGCTTTTGGTAAGGTTGTGGTATCCCAACAATAAGCTGATGGAATACATTTGGCAAATCAGCACTGTTGGAATAGCGGCACAGATAGCTACATTTCCCATTTCTGCCCATTATTTTAATGTGTTCCCCACCTATTTTTTGTTTTCAAACATTGTGGCAATCCCAGGGGCATTTGTAGTCATGTCTTTGGGCATTCCTTATATGCTGTTGAGTAATGTTCCTGGCGTTGGTTTTGTGCTTGGCTGGTCTACCCAAAAAGTGATACAGCTGGTCAATATGCTGGTGTTTTCCATACAGGAATTTCCCTTTTCTAGAATAGAAGGGATCTATTTCAATCCTCATGAAATTGTTTTTTACTTGATCCTATTAGGGATGATCTATATACTCTGGACCAATCCCAACAAATTCACACTCAAGCTATTCATAAGCTATTTGTTCTTTTTAGCCTTCCTGCTTAACTCGGAGCTGTTTTTCCGGCAGGAAAAAGAACTAATTGTATATGTTGATGAGAAGGGATTTGCTTTGGATTATAGGGATGATGGTTACTGCTTTACCTGGAATGCTATGCCTGAGCAATCTATTGATTATCAAGCAAAACCCTATAGATTTCAAAAAGCTGATGTTACGGTTTTTTCCTTACTCGTTTTTCAACAAGAGAACAAGACAATTTTACCTCTGCCTGTTTCTTCTTTTTTAATTATTGAAAAAGACAGTTTACATTTTGGAAATGGATCTTCAGTGAAAAATGCATGGCAGTGGTCCAATTCCGGATGGGAATCGTATAATAGCCCAAAGCCGGGAAGCTTTAAGCTCAACGGGAAAGGGCTTAAATTTGACCTAATCTGAATCCAGAATTGGAAGAGGTGTATTGAAGGCTTATCTTTCTATTTCTTTGGTGACCACTTTTAAATATCAGACATGGAAAAACCCATCATCACATATTCGGAGAACCGCATCGGTCATATCGTATTGAACAGGCCAGAGAAAAAGAATGCCTTAAACGCAGAAATGGTCTCAAGCCTTAAAACAGCAATAGAAGCATTTGCTGAGGATGATGGAGTTCAAATTATCATCTTAAGCGCAAACGGAGATGTGTTTTGTTCAGGGGCTGACCTTGCTTCTTTACAGGCCATGCAGCAAAATACTTTTGAGCAAAACCTGAAAGATAGTCAGCACCTTAAGTCCTTATTTTTAAAGATTTATACCATGCCTAAATTGGTAATTGCTTCAATTCAGGGACATGCCTTGGCTGGGGGTTGTGGTTTGGCTACTGTTTGTGACTTTGCGTTTTCGGTACCAGAGGCGAAATTTGGCTATACAGAAGTGAAAATCGGATTTGTGCCAGCTATTGTAATGGTTTTCCTTCTCAGGAAAATAGGTGAGGCAAAAACACGTGAGCTATTGATTCAAGCGAGGCTTCTTACAGCATGCCAGGCAGTGGATTACGGATTGATTCATGAGGTTGTGACTAAAGAGCTATTGGAAAAAACAGTCAAGGACTTTGCAAACAAGCTGATCCAATCAAATTCTTCACAAGCTATGGGTATGACCAAACAGATGCTGGCGCAAATGCCAGAGAAAAATCTGGCTGAAGCATTGGACTATGCTGCTGCTATGAATGCCAAAGCAAGAGCTACTTCAGACTGTAAAAGAGGGATCAATGCTTTTTTAAATAAAGAACAAATCACTTGGTAACTTGAGAGAGCAAGCGCATCATATTCTCAGTACGGTATTTGGCTATTCCGACTTTAGGCCGGTACAGTTGGATATTGTCCTTTCGGTATTGGAGAAGCGGGATTGCTTAGCTTTATTGCCGACAGGTGGAGGAAAATCTATCTGCTTTCAGGTGCCAGCTCTTGTAATGGATGGCATTTGTGTAGTGGTCAGTCCCCTGATAGCACTGATGAAGGATCAGGTGGACAACCTTAAAAGAAGAGGAATACTGGCAGTGGCCATATATTCCGGGATGAGCAAAAGAGAAATAGATACAGCATTGGACAACTGTATTTATGGTAATTACAAGTTTCTATATGTTTCTCCCGAACGGTTGAAAACTGACATTTTTTTGGAGCGCTTCAAGCAGATGAAGGTAAATTTGATAGCGGTAGATGAGGCACATTGTATTTCCCAATGGGGGTATGATTTCCGGCCGCCGTATCTGGAAATTGCCAGCATCAGGCAGCTGCATCCTGAGGCACCTTGTTTGGCACTTACTGCATCAGCGACAAAGCCAGCTCAGGAAGACATCCTGATAAAGCTTGAGATGAGAAATCCTGCGGTTTTTGTGAAATCCTTTTCCAGAAAAAACCTGAGTTACTCAGTCAGGATGGTGGAAAACAAGCAAGAAAAAGCGCTGGAGATCCTGCAGAAAATCCCTGGCACAGCCATCGTCTATGTCCGCAACCGCAAAGGGACCAAGCAACTTGCAGAATGGTTTGTAAGGATGGGTCAAACGGCAACGTATTATCACGCAGGCTTGGACAATGACACCAGGTCCAAGCGACAGCAAGACTGGAAAAGCAATAAAGTCAGGATAATGGTGGCGACAAATGCTTTCGGAATGGGGATAGACAAACCGGATGTAAGGTTGGTGCTGCATATGGACCTTCCTGAAAACTTGGAAAACTATTATCAAGAAGCAGGTAGGGCAGGTCGTGACGAACGGAAGGCTTATGCTGTTTTGCTGACAAATGAGCAGGATCTTCGGAGTTTTCAGGAACGAGCTGCATTGGCTTACCCTCCAGTGGAATTTTTAAAAAAAGTGTATCAATGCCTTGCCAATCATTATCGGATGGCTGTTGGCAGTGGGTTTATGGTCAGTTATGATTTTGACCTTCCCACGTTTGCGGCAACTTATGAGCTTGATGTATTGACCACATACAATGCCTTAAAAGTCCTGCAAGAAGAGGGAATGCTTGAACTGAGCGAGAGTTTTTTTGCGCCCTCATCCATTCGATTACTGGTAGGCCAATCGGCACTTTATGAATTTCAGATTGCCAATGCAAAGTTGGACCCTTTGATTAAAGTCCTTTTACGCACCTACGGTGGAGAGCTTTTTGTAGACTTTATTAAAATTCAGGAAAATAAACTCTCCAAAACACTACAATTGCCAGAATCTGAAGTTGTCAAACAGCTTAACCTTTTAGATCAGCAAGGAATTGTTGCGTACAATATGCGTAAAGACTCTCCACAAGTCACTTTCCTTACCCCAAGACATGATGCCGGGAAGTTGCCTCTCAATGTGAAAAGGATAGGAGAGCGAAGTGCCAATTTCGCAGCAAAGACAGCATCAATGCTTGAATATACCAGAAAAACCAACATCTGTAGGTCTATTCAGATCTCGAGTTATTTCGGCGAGAATAAAGCCGATTTCTGTGGGATTTGTGATGTATGCGTAGAGCAAAAACAATCTAAAAGTACTTCCTACTTTTCAGCTAAGACCAATATTTTAAAAACTTTAATGGAAGGTAAGGAGTTTTCTATCTATACGGTACATGACCTGATAGATATTCCGGATAAAGATATGGTTCTGGAAGTTTTGAGGCAGATGGAAGACGAAGGTTTGGTTTTTGCAATGCAGGATGGTACCTATAAACTTAACACTTGATGACTTCATTCATAGACGATATATTTGATAAACTTTTTCCCAAGAAAAGCACTCCTGTTCATCACAAGGAAAACTTTAAGCAAACGCCAAAAGAAAAAGAGCAAGTGGCTGATTGGGCCCAATCTGACGAAGGGAAGCGCTGGGTAGATCTGATTCAAAAAAACTATTATTTCAAAAAATCCGGGATCAACCACTCTCCGGAAGTTCATATTCTCAATTCTCCCTATGCCAATGGTTTTGCAGTCACTTATGAAAATCCTTTGGAACAGGAAAGTTTTAACGGGCTTTTCTTTGCTTTTGGACAGCGTGTGTTAGATTTGGGGTATCAACAGGTGAGTCTGGATAGGAAAATTGAAGAAATCAACCAGCACGTCCGGACTACTGAAAAGCAATATTTCAAACCTCCAATAGCCAATGTAGATCCAATCCAAAAAATTGATCAACTTTACGGCAACATCAGCATTGAAAAAGTCAGTATTGACGATAAACCCAGCTTTCTCAAAATTCTTGTGACGGTGTATTCCGATCACTTGTACCAAAATGCCAAGCCATTTGACGAATTTATTGATCTGCTATTTGCAAATTAGAAAAGTATGGACAGGATATCGCTGAAACAAAATTTAGAAAACTACCGCAGCCCTTTTGAAGAGGAGGTGAGTTTTATACCGGATTTTCTCGAGCTCTTAAAAGATGAGCAGGCATATAGAAGAGAAAGATTGCAGGGTCATTTCACTGCGTCAGCCTGGATTGTCAACAAGAGGAGGACACACACGCTTCTCACGCTTCACCGAAAACTCAATAAATGGCTTCAGCTTGGAGGACATGCCGATGGGAACGAAAACCTGATCGAAGTAGCTATGAAAGAAGCTCAGGAAGAAAGTGGGCTGACCTCTTTGAGACTGGTTGATTGGAGTATTTTTGATATAGACAAGCATGTCATTCCGGAGAATAAAGGAGTGCCTCAGCACTTTCATTATGATGTGAGATTTTTATTGGAGGCAGAAATCAATGAACCCTTAACTTTAAGTGAAGAAAGCAATGACCTTGCATGGGTTTCATTTGAAGCTGTGGAAGATATGGTAGGGCAACATTCTTCTATCTTACGTATGTTGGAAAAGACCAGCAGATCCGAAATTTTAATTTAATACTTGTGCAAGCATATACCTCAAGTACAATCAAATCCAGTTTTGATTTTTTTACGCCGATTCAAATCAAATTTTCTGATATTGACAGCTACCTGCATGTAAATAATGGGAAATATTTCCAATATTTTGAGCATGCAAGGGCAGAATACCTCCTCAAATACTGCAATTGGGATATTTTTAAAATAGGTACAGTTGTAGCAAAAATTACGATTAATTATCGCAAACCGATTCATATTGGAGACATTGTCTCTGTCTATGTCAAGTGCCTTTCAGTAGGTAGAAGTTCTTTCGAGCTTGAACAGCTTGTCTTTGGGACTTCTGCAGAAGGAAAAGAATATGTTTTTGCGCAAGCGCAGACGACCATGGTGGCAGTAAATATGGAGGACATGAAGCCAATGCCTGTGCCTGATGAATATAGGGCAAAAATGATTGGGTGAAGGTTTGGCCGAAATCCTTTATCTTTGCCGAAAATAATTAAATGAAGCGATATTTTATAGTTCTACTGATTCTATTATCTTTTGCATGTTCACCATCAGAGGATGAACTTTTCGACCAAGGAATACTCAAATTAGAAGCCTCGCAGTATCCTGAAGCCATACAGTATTTTGAACTCATCATAGAAAAAAACCCAAATAACAGCAGGGCGTGGAATGCCAAGGGAATAGCCTTGTACCAGCAGAAAAATCTGGATGAGGCCATCGTGTCTTTTTCCTCAGCAATTTCTGCAGACTCATCTTCTTACAAGCCCTTTTTCAACAGGGGTAACGCCTATCTTGAAAAGAAAGATTACAATAAAGCACTCATAGATTACAATAGAGCCAATGGCTTGGACCCCAACCAAACTGATATCAATTACAATAGGGGCTTGGCTCTTTTAGGCATGGAATCTTATGAGGATGCCATTTTCGATTTTGACCAAGCACTTCAAACCAACCCAAACCAACCTTTGGTGCTTTTCAATAAAGCTAAAGCGCTATTAGGCAACAATGATCCGATTCAGGCGATAGAAAACCTCAAAAGTTCTATTGCGCTGGATGCTACCAATGGAGCAGCATTTTATCTTTTAGGTGTTACTCAGATGAGTGCATTAGGTGAAAAAGATACCGGATGCGAAAATTTAAAATTGGCGCTGCAGTTGGGGTTTTCTGAAGCAAAGACTTGGTTAGATGATTTTTGCAATTGAAATGGCTGAGATAGGAAAGGACATAGCAAAAGCGAAAGCATATCTAGAACAGGGGTTATTGGTTGGGATTCCTACCGAAACGGTATACGGGCTTGCAGCCAATGCCTTAAATGTTGAGGCTGTTGTAAAGATTTTTCAAACAAAAAACCGACCTGAGTTTGACCCTTTAATTGTTCATGTGGCCGATTTTGAGCAAGCTAAAATGCTGGTGAGTGATTTTCCAAAACCCTTACTCATGCTTGCAGAGCGCTTCTGGCCAGGACCATTGACACTGCTTTTGCCAAAACAACCACTCGTTCCTGATTTGGTTACAAGTGGCTTGGATACCGTGGGAGTCAGGATGCCAAATCATGACTTGACTCAGCAATTGCTTGCGCAATTGGATTTTCCTTTAGCTGCACCAAGTGCAAATCCGTTTGGCTATATCAGCCCAACAAAAGCCAGTCATGTGAATGACCAACTGGGTTCAAGTATCCCTTATATTTTAGATGGCGGCTCCTGTGATGTAGGACTAGAAAGCACTATTGTCGGGATGGAAGGGGATCAGGTAGTTGTTTACCGCATTGGTGGTCTGGATCTTCATGAAATCCAGGAAGTAGTCGGAAAACTGAAGGTGATGGATCACTCTTCAAGTAATCCTAAAGCTCCCGGCATGCTGAAAAGCCATTATGCTCCAAGAAAACCTATAGTTCTTGGTAATATCCAGGAATTGATAAGTAGTGGGGTGTACCACAATTTTGGGATACTTTCTTTTAGCCAAAGTTTTCCGGAAGAAAAGCCCGAATCAGTACAGATTTTGAGTCCAAACCGGAATCTCTCAGAAGCTGCCAAAAATCTATTTACGGCAATGAGAACTTTGGATAGCGTAGATGTTTCTGTAATTTTAGCCGAACTATTGCCTGATGAAGGACTGGGAAAAGCAATTAATGACCGGCTTAGACGAGCTTCGGCCTAGTTATCCATTTATATTAAAGAATCTTACCATTAACCCTTAACAATATATTTACATGAATAGCAGTATCAAAAGTGTCGACAGCTTAGATTTTAATGGCAAAAAAGCCTTGATAAGAGTTGATTTTAATGTGCCATTAGATGAGCAACGTAATGTGTCTGATGATACCAGGATCAGTGCAGCAGTACCTACAATAAATAAAATATTGAAAGACGGAGGGGCAGCCATTTTGATGTCTCATTTGGGTAGGCCTAAAGATGGTCCTACAGAAAAGTATTCCCTGAAGCATGTAATTGGAAGCTTAAAGCAACTTTTGAATACCGAAGTGAAATTTGCTGCTGATTGTATTGGAGAAGAGGCTGTGGAATTATCCAAAGAACTCAAGCCAGGCGAAGTTTTGTTATTGGAGAATTTGCGCTTTTATCCTGAAGAAGAAAAAGGGGATGTGGAATTTTCCAAAAAACTAGCTAGACTGGGTGATGTATATGTCAATGATGCCTTTGGTACTGCCCATAGGGCCCATGCTTCAACAGCTGTCATCGCTCAATTTTTTGAGACCAAAGCCATGGGTTACCTCATGCAATCTGAACTTGAAAATGCAGATAAGGTACTTGAGAAACCTGAAAGACCTTACACAGCAATCATGGGAGGAGCCAAGATTTCTGATAAAATATTAATAATAGAAAGACTGCTGGGTAAAGTTGACAACCTGATCATTGGAGGAGGAATGTCATATACTTTCTCTAAAGCCAAAGGCGGTCAAATCGGTGACTCTCTTTGTGAGCACGATAAACTTGATTATGTGGCGGATTTGATGAAAACAGCAGAGGCCAAAGGTGTAAAGATCATCCTTCCTGTAGATACGGTTACATCAAAGGCATTTGCAAATGATGCTGAGCAAGGTTTGGAGACTGCTGGACAGATTCCTGATGGTTGGATGGGTCTTGACATTGGGCCAAAAACCAGAGAACTTTTTGCTGATGTAATCAAATCCTCCAAAACCATACTTTGGAATGGCCCAATGGGTGTTTTCGAAATGAGCAGCTTTACACATGGTACAATTGCTGTCGCTGAAGCTATAGCATCAGCAACTGAAAGTGGAGCATTCTCTCTGATTGGAGGCGGTGATTCAGCTGCTGCAGTAAACAAATTTGGTTTTACAGACAGGGTTTCTTACGTTTCTACTGGAGGAGGAGCATTACTGGAGCATATGGAAGGTAAAGAATTACCCGGAGTAGCTGCTTTAAAGAATTAAAAATTTGTTTTGATCAGTAGGCTGCTTTTAAAGCAGCCTTTTTTTACGTCTTAAAAGTTATTTTAATTGACTATTTGCTGCCTTTTATTATGGATTTTGACTTTAAAATGGTAAAAAAACTTCTTTCTAATTTGGTGTATGAACGGCAAATAGTTGTATTTGGCTTGCTTGTTTATTTCGCCCACCATGAAAAACAAATTTCTTTCCTTTTTTGTGCTATTTTTTATTTTCGGCTGCGTCCAAATAGAAGATGTTAAATCGCCTTGTATGGTTACATTGTCTGATGGGACTATGCTCGAGTTGATTGATGAGGTAAGGTTCAATACCGCTACCGGAACTATCACTTATCGTGATGCAACAGGAAACTTAAGGTCTATTTTTAAAGAAGATTACGTGAGTACTACCTGTAAAAACCAATAAGATCAGTTTATTTCCTGTGTTTTTCAGCTTAAGCTGAACATTTCCTTCTTTTCATAAATGAAAATCTTGCCTTTAAGTGTATTTTTTACATAATGGGTAAAAATCTTTGCCTTTATTTTCCTTATTTTTCGGGGTCTGGATATAAGAATAAAACTTTATTCTTATATCCAATATGCCAAACAAATTGCTATTTCCTCACAATTGAACTTCATGTCAGAAACAAAACAATACCCTATGATAACCATTGTCAAAATGAGAAAAAGCGCCTTGCTGATGCTTTGCTTTATTTTGGCCTTAGCTTCTTGTAACAAAAGGAGTGGAGACCCAAAAGTGCTAGTGTTCAGTAAAACAGCTGGTTTTTACCACGAATCTATAGTAGATGGCATAGCTGCCATCCAAAAATTAGGAGCAGAAAATGGTTTTGATGTGGACACAACCACCAATGCCGACATGTTCAATGAAGAAAATTTGAGTCAATATTCAGCGGTTATATGGCTAAGTACAACTGGAGATGTGCTTAATCATTACCAAGAAGCTGATTTTGAAAGGTACATCCAAGCAGGTGGTGGATATGTAGGAGTACATGCGGCAACAGATACTGAATATCATTGGGGCTGGTACAATAGACTTGCAGGTGCCTATTTCCTTGACCATCCGGGGATCAATGATCCTCATCCAAATGTTCAGGATGGAGCAATACATGTTACTGACAGGAACCATTCCACTACGCGGTTTTTGCCTGAAATATGGAACAGAAGAGATGAATGGTATAGCTTCAAAAAACTTAGCCCAGATGTCAAAGTCTTAATGGACATAGATGAGGACAGTTATCAAGGAGGAGTCAAAATGGGACACCACCCTGTTGCTTGGTATCATGAGTTTGATGGTGGCAGGGCATTTTATACTGCCGGAGGACATACAAAGGAATCCTACCAAGAGGAATTGTTTCTTCAACACCTCCTGGAAGGGATCAAATATGCCATTGGTGATAACAAAAAGCTGGATTACGGCAAAGCTAAAACTCAGCGCGTTCCGGAATCAAACCGATTTACCAAAACAAGTCTAGTGGTTGGACAACTTACTGAGCCGACTGAAATGACTATTCTACCAAACTTTGATGTGTTGATTGCACAGAGAAGGGGTGAGATTCTACTCTATAAGAACGGAGATTCTACTGTTAAGGAAATTGCCAAGCTCGATGTTTATTGGAAAACAGATGTAAAAGGAGTAAATGCAGAAGAAGGGGTGATGGGGATTCAAAAGGATCCTGATTTCAAAAACAATGGTCATATTTTTATCTTCTACAGCCCTGTTGACAAAGAAGTAAATAGGTTGTCCAGATTTGTATATGCCAATGACAAGCTCGACTTGAATTCAGAAAAGATAGTTCTTGAATTTTATTCACAAAGAAATATCTGTTGCCATACAGGTGGATCCATTGCCTTTGATAAGGATGGTTTGCTGTATTTATCTACGGGAGATAATTCAACACCTTTTAACCAACAAAACAGCAAATTTGTCAATAGGGGTTTTGCTCCTTTGGACGACAGGCCAGGATTTGAGCAATTTGATGCCCGAAGAAGTTCTGGTAATGCCAATGACTTGAGAGGTAAGATTTTGAGAATCAAAGTTGCAGCTGATGGCACTTACACTATTCCCGAAGGGAATTTATATCCGCAAGGTACTGCCGGTACCCGTCCTGAGATTTATGTTCAGGGAAATAGAAACCCTTACAGAATTTCGGTTGATCAAAAGACAGGATTTCTGTATTGGGGTGAAGTTGGACCAGACGCGGCTAATGACAGCTTAGATACTCGTGGTCCAAGAGGGTATGATGAAGTCAATCAAGCAAGGAAGGCTGGAAATTTTGGTTGGCCATTTTTTGTTGGAAAAGATGCTTATAGGGAATTTGATTATGCTACCGGTGTTCATGGTGAGGCATTCGATTTAGCAAAGCCTGTCAATAACTCCAAAAACAATACCGGGATCAAAGAACTGCCAGGGCACGCACCTTCTTTCATTTATTATCCTTATGCCGTTTCAGATGAGTTTCCACAGCTAGGCACAGGTGGAAGAAATGCCATGGCAGGACCTGTTTATTACAGCGAGATGTTTCCAAAAGAAACTCGATATCCTTCCTATTATGATGGTAAATTGTTTATTTATGACTGGGTAAGGGGGTGGATTAAAGCTGTCACCATGACTGCTGCAGGTGACTATGATAAAATGGAGCCATTTATGGAAGGGATCAAGTTCAATGCCTTGATTGATATGGAAGTTGGGCCAGATGGAAGATTGTATATACTGGAATATGGAAACGGATGGTTCTCCAAAAACCCAGATGCAGGACTTGCTAGGATTGATTTTAATGGAGGAAACAGAACTCCTGTCATAAAGAAGATTGCAGTAGATAAAAAATCCGGTTCAGTTCCATTTACAGCAGTGTTTACCACAGAAGCATCAGATCCTGAAAATGACCCACTTACCTATACTTGGAATTTAGGCAATGGTGATACAAAGACCACTCAAGAGCCACGATTAGAATATACTTTTACTGAAATAGGGGATTACGATATCCAGGTAAGTGTTACTGATCCAGGCAAGTTGACTGCAAAAAGTGGAATAGTCTCTGTCTATGCAGGTAATATTGCACCTCAGGTAGCTATAGAGTTTGTAGGTAATCAGACCTTCTATTTTCCTGGAAAAATGGTGGAGTATAAAGTGACGGTATCAGACCCAGATGATGCACAGGCAGGAGATGATCTTTCTACTTTATTTGTTTCGGCTGGTTATATCGCAGGTTTGGATCAAGCTGAGGCTTCTCAAGGACATTTGGTAATGACAGAAGCAATGGTAGGCAAGAGTATCATGAGTTCACTTACTTGCAAGACCTGCCATAAAGAAGATGAGGAATCAATTGGTCCTGCATATGTAAATGTTGCTAGAAAGTACCGCAACAATCCTTCGGCTACTGATTATTTGGTAAATAAAATCCAGAAAGGTGGAGGAGGAGTTTGGGGTGAGACAGCCATGCCTGCAAATCCAGATCTCAAAAATGATGACGCAAGAAAGGTTGTTGCTTATATTCTCTCATTAGGTAGGAACAGGACTGAACAGAACACCTTGCCACAGACGGGTAAAGTTGATCCTTTAGTTGGTAAGACTGCAAGTGATAACGGAGTCTTTGTCCTATCAGCAAGTTATACAGATAGGGGGAGCGAAAAAGCTAAGCCGCTTACCGGCAATACAGCTAAAACCCTTAGAAGCTCAAAAATGGGTATGGATCAGGCTAAAAACCTAGAAGGGATGTCTACCATGAATTTCAACGGCATGACGCTTGTGATGCTTCCTTTAGAGCAAGCCTCATTGTCGATAAATAATGTGGATCTCACAGGTGTAACTTCCATACAGCTAATGGGAGGAGGTCAGAAACCGACAAGTAAAGGTTATCAGATTGAGCTCAGACTTGACAGTCCAACAGGCAAGAAAATAGGTGAAGGGATTTTCAATTTAGGAGGACCAAATGCAGGAATCTTATATGGTATGACAGTTTTGCCTATTGAGCCAGTAACTGATAATAGTATGCATAATTTATATATTGTTACCAAAGCTATTGCAGGAGAAGAAAACCCTATCGCACTAACTACGGTAGAGTTCAATAGTAAATAATAGCTTTCATTACCTATAGCTGGTAGTATTTGAATGTATAGGTTTCAAATAGATCTTGGAT
>DAIPZN010000014.1:0-56529 GCA_036782195.1 Cyclobacteriaceae bacterium
TCTTCCTACTCCCCACTTCCAACTTCCAACTCCCTACTCCCCTACCGTCTTCTCATGCATCTCCTTGATTTTTCTTCTTAGGATTTTACCTACGTTGGATTTGGGTAATTCGTCTGCGAAATATACTTCGCGGGGTACTTTGTAGTTGGTAAGCTCCTGACGGGAATGGGCAATGACCTCTTCTGCAGAGACTGTGTCATCTTTGGCCACGACATAGGCCACCACTTTTTCCGTTGTCTTGTCATCCGGCATGCCGATTACCCCAACTTCCACAACTTTAGGATGCATGGCAATGGCATTTTCAACTTCATTGGGATATACATTGAATCCGGAAACCAGGATCATTTCCTTTTTACGGTCCACGATCTTCACAAATCCGTCTCCATCGATCACGGCAATGTCACCTGTCTTAAACCAGTCACCCATCATGACTTTTTCGGTTTCATCAGGCCTGTTCCAATATCCTTTCATTACCTGTGGTCCCTTGATGCAGAGTTCTCCTTTTTCTCCAACAGGCAATTGTTCTCCTTCATCATTGATGACTTTGATATCTGTATTGGGAAGCGGGATAC
Source organism: Cyclobacteriaceae bacterium (assembly GCA_036782195.1). GTDB lineage: Bacteria > Bacteroidota > Bacteroidia > Cytophagales > Cyclobacteriaceae > DAIPZN01. Next base: position 573 of record DAIPZN010000014.1, read on the forward strand.
CGATGGTACCGATTCGTTCTGTACCGTCAATGGGATTGCAGGTGGCAACAGGAGATGTTTCGGTCAAGCCATAACCTTCAGCCAAGGCCACTCCTGTCATTTTCTGCCATTTCTCGGCTGTGGCTTTTTGAACTGCCATTCCTCCACCTACAGATACTTTAAGGGAAGAAAAATCCAGCTTGGTAAATGCTTCCGTATTCATCAACCCATTGAAAAGGGTATTCACACCTGTGATGACTGTAAACCTGTGCTTACCCAGCTCCTTACAAAATGCAGGCATGTCCCTTGGATTGGTGATCAGCACGTTGTGCGCACCAATTTTGAGCATTGCCAGACAGTTGACCGTCAAAGCAAAAATATGGTAAAGGGGCAATGCGGTAATGACAATCTCTTCTTTGTCTTTCAATTTGGGCTTCATCCAGGCAGAAATCTGCTGCATGTTGGCCACAATATTGCCATGGGTAAGTTCCGCGCCTTTGGAAACACCGGTTGTTCCTCCGGTATATTGCAGAAAAGCAGAATCGTCCAAGGTAAGGCTAGTCGGTGTAAAGGTAGCTTTTGCTCCTTTGTCCATCACCGCTTTCCATTTCAGCGCCTTGGGAAGGTGATAAGCAGGAACCATTTTCTTGACATGCTTGACGACAAGGTTTACGATTGTTCCTTTTAGACCGCCCAACATATCTCCCAGCTCGGTGATGATGATGTGCTTGGCTTTAATTTCTGAGCGTATCTTTTCCAGGTTGGCCGCAAAGTTGGCCAGGATCACAATGGCATCAGCACCGGAATCTTCAAACTGATGCTTCATCTCCCTAGGCGTGTACAGGGGATTGGTGTTGACCACAATCATGCCTGCCCTCAACACCCCAAACATGGCTACAGGATACTGCAGACAGTTGGGCATCTGAATGGCCACGCGGGCGCCTTTCTCCAATTTAAGTTCCTGCTGTAAAAATGCCGCGAAGTCACGTGAATAGCGGTCTACCTCTGCAAAAGTTAGTTTTTTGCCCATACACTCATAAGCGGTGGCATCTCCGAACTTTTTTACACTCTCTTCAAACAGGTTGACTACAGAGCTATATGCTTTGACATCTACTTCTTTTTCTACATTCTTTGGATAGAATTCAAACCAGGGAAAGTTGTCCATATGGGTTTTGCATTTTGGGTTGACAATAGTTCTTGTAAGTATAACATTTCTAAGATATAAAATGATACGGAAATGCTAAAATGATAAAAGAAAGGTTATGTTAAAGCAATCTTCTATAAACCAATGCTTATTCAAGGATTTTGCGTGCAATCAGCTCTTTCATGATTTCATTGGTGCCTGCATAAATGCGCTGAACCCTGGCATCCGCAAAAGCGCGGGCTACGGAGTACTCCCACATGTAGCCATAGCCTCCATGCAGCTGTACACATTCATCAGAAACGTTACACTGCAATTCGGTCATCAGGTACTTGGCTGAAGAAGCCATGGCCCCATCTACCTTTCCGGCATTGTGCATCATCACCAACTGATCCATATACAGTCTTCCCTGTTCTAATTTGGCGGCCATTTCTGCCAATTTGAAACGCGTATTCTGGAATTCGGAAATGGACTTGCCAAAAGCCTGACGTCCTTTGACATAGTTGATGGTGGAAATGAAGGTGGATTCTGCCAGGGCAAGTGCTGCTAGGGCGACAACAAGCCTTTCCTGGGCCAGCTCTGTCATCAGGTACTTGAAGCCTTCTCCAGTTTTTCCCAACAAGTTACTTTTGGGAACTACCACATCATCAAAAAACAGCTCACAGGTATCTTGGGCATGCAGACCCACTTTGTCAAAAGGAACTCCCTTCGCAAAGCCTTTCATGCTGCTGTCAACAAGGAATAGACTGATACCTTTGGCTCCTTTGGTAGGATCTGTTTTGGCAGCTACTACGACCACATCGCAGAGATGTCCATTGGTGATAAAGGTTTTGGTCCCGTTGAGCAGGTAATGGTCACCTTTGTCCACAGCTGTACTTCTGATGGCCTGCAGGTCCGATCCTGCACCAGGTTCGGTCATGGCTACAGCACCGATCATTGTCCCGGCAATCATTCCCGGGATATATTGCTTTTTTGCCTCTTCTGTACCGTAATGCAAGAGGTATGGAAATACGATATCATTGTGCAAAGGATAGCCAATGGCTGGTCCTGAACAGCCGGAAAGGCCAAGTTCTTCTACAAATATGGCATTGAACCTGAAGTCCTGTATATCCATGCCTCCATAGGCTTCGGGAGCCTGCATGCAGAGAAATCCGTTTTCTCCTAACTTTTGCCAGGATTCACGGGATACCTGTTTGTCTTTTTCCCATTGCGCATTGTTGGGAACAATTTCCCTGGCTATAAAATCACGTACTGTGCTCCTGAAAATCTCGTGGTCTTCTTCAAAAATCGACCTTGTAACTTGGTACATATATTTGGGTTTGGTATAAAGCGTGAAAAGAGGCTGTCTCAAATTCTACTTAAAGATTGTACTTCCAAATCTGAAATGCAATTTGGCTCTTGGCATTTTTAAATTCCTATCCTGTAAAATGGACAGGACGTCAGGACTGCAGCAAGTAGCATTCAATTGCATCACAGACAAGGATTAGCGCTCTAATTGAAATTTTGAGACAGCCCCTGTTTATGAATTGCAAACGGTTTGGCTAAGAAAGTGTTTTCAATTTCCCCAAGGCTTCCTTGGCAATTTCTCATCCCGCTGGGCTGTATGGTACACCATGCTGGCGATGATGATCGCTGCCTGGGTCATGTCCGAAAACTGCATGCGCTCATACAGGTCCATATTGGTATGGTATCCTCTGCCGTAGTCGATGGGGTCTTGTATAAACTGGAAACCAGGAATACCTACTGCATCAAAGGCCACGTGGTCAGTAGATCCCGTAGTCCTTCTCGTGATGGTTTTGGCTCCCATTTCATGGAATGGTTCAAACCATTTTTCAAATACCGGAACTAGTTGGTCATTGCCTTCAAGGTAAATTCCCCTGATTTTTCCGGAACCGTTGTCCAGGTTGTAGTAGGCCGAAATCCTGTTCCACTCTTCCTTTTTCTCTTTGCTGTTGCGGTCGGCGACATATTTCTGCACATAACCTCTTGAACCAAAAAGACCCTGCTCCTCTTCTCCCCAGAGGGCTATGCGGATAGTTCGCCTTGGCTGTACGCCCAGTGCCTTGAGGATCCGGATGGCTTCCATCATCACGACTACACCTGCAGCATTGTCATTGGCTCCTGTACCTGCGTGCCAGCTGTCCATGTGTGCTCCTAGCATGACGATTTCCGGCTTGAGGGTTTTGTCAGTTCCCGGGATCTCCGCCAATACATTGTACCCGCTATAGTCATCGTCCAACCATTCCACAGCCACTTCAGCTGTTACTTTTACGGATTTGCCATTTTTGATCAGGCGCTGCATCCTATTGAAATGCTCTGCTGAAACTTCCAGTTCAGGCACCGTAGGCAGTTTTTCTGTGCTGAATGAACCTGCACGGGTATGGAAGACCGTACCGAAATTGCCTCTAGTCCCGGTGAGTCTAAGGGCAACACCCTCTTCCAACATAAACTTGTTGAGTTTTTGGTCCAGTTCACGTTGGGCGCGCAGCTGCTGTAGCATCTCAGGCGTGTAGCGACCTGCATTGCCTCCGATGCTGATCTGCTTGCGTTCTTCCAGTTCGGCATCTGTCCATCTTCTTGCTTCCGCTTCAAAAGCCGGAGAAAGGTTCAGCGTAGTGGGAACCATGATGATTTTGCCTTTGAGTTTGCCGCGATACTTGGCAAAGTCAGCATCATTGCTGACCTCCACGAGTACCACTTCACCTTCGACCGGACCATTTGTACCGTCAGTCCAGGCTTTGGGGTAAGCAATTAAAGATGCGTAATAGGGTTCCTCCATGGCTAGGTAGGATTTTTTGACATTCCAACCGCGGCCAAATTCCCCATAGGAATCTATGCGCACATTGGATAAGCCCCATTCACGGAACTTTTCTGCGGTCCAGTTGCGGGCATTGCGGAGATTGGTAGACCCTGAAAGCCTTGGGCCAAGGTAATCGGTGAGGTGAAAAGAGAGGTTTTCGATCTGGGAATTGGCAAGACCTTCGGTTTTGATCCGGTAGACCATGTTCAGGTCATTTTTATCCTGGGCAAAAACCGCATTGGACCAGATCAGTAAAAAAAGCATGAGGGGAATGAAACTGTTTTTCATTATGATTTAGGTTTAGTTCTGAAATCACCCTTGAGGGCAGCCAAAAATCATAAAAAAGAAGCAAAGCAGCTATCCATTGATGTAATTTAGTTCAATATAAAAACAAAAAGAGGCTTAACAAGGCCTCTTTTTGATGCTAATTTATCGCTTGGATATCTGGATATTATAATCAACCTCTTTCTAATCAGAAGGCTCAAATCTTCAGAGATATTCGGAAAAAGTTGAATTTATAATTCCCTCGATTTTCCGTCTTCCGTCTCCCGTCTTCCGTCTTCAATCTTCCGTCTCCCGTCTTCCATCTTCCGTCTCCCGTCTCCCGTCTCCCGACTTCCCGACTTCCAACTTCCGACTTCCCGACTTCCCGACTTCCAACTTCCAACTTAGAAGTAAAGTGTCTTGGTTCTTCCTTTGCTGTCCGTCAACTTGACGTTGATGTCTTCCGGCTTCAGGTTTTTGAGGTTGTATATTTTTTCAAAACCTTCTGCTTGGCTGACTTGCTCTTTGAAGATCCTTTTACCTTCCTGATTGAAAAATTCCACCTGTACACCGGGTTGTTCCAATCCAATGACCAATAGCCTGATGGCATTGTTTTCGACAGTGTTGCCATAAGCCACCAATGGGTATTCGGTGATGACTTCTTTGGTTTCTACTGTATAGACCGCTTTTTCATCTGAGCCGCTGTTGGCAATCAAGACATGGTACTGCCCTGCGGGAAGCTGGCTCATGTCATAAGGTATTTCCAAGGATTGTTTCACATTGACAAATCTCTTGTGAAGTTGCCTACCATTTTGGTCCAAGATGGACAGGCTTACTTTGCCTAAACCTTCCTTGAGGTTGACAGTGATTTTTTTGTCTTTGGCTTTCACGTTTGAAAGTTCATTGACATTTTCATTAGCGGCGGTTGCAAGACCGGTGACACCCAGTGTAGCGGCCAATGCGAGAGTGAGTAGTGTTTTCATAATTGTAACAGTTAAGTTGGTAGCTCATCCTATCCATCTTCTGTTCCATATCCAAAACACCCGGCTTTGTCCGCATATTTGGAAGCCTGCGCAAGCGCAAAAAAATTAACGAACGCTTAACAAATCTACTGATAATCAAGAAGCTATAATCCTCAAATTGTCATACTTCCGATACAAGTGGAACGGGTATTGTCATGTAATCGGACACATTTTGGCCTTTTCAGACGGTTAATAAGAATGCCAAAGGTTGCATGGGTAAAGCCGATTTAACGAAAATTTATTTTCAATTTTTTTTTCAACTTTTATGCTGTTCCTGCGCAGTGTTCCAAGCCTGTTCGGGAGTGTACACCATACGTTCTTTAGCGTTCAATATTCAGGCTTCAAGCAGTCTTTTTTTAAGATACTTAACTCTTGAGGCTGTAGTAAACTGTGTGAAATCCAGGTTCTCAGAAGTAGCTTTTAAGAAATCCAAAACCGCTCCTTCATGTGGTGTGGATTTGCCTGTCTCCAGGGTCACGTATTTCATCATGGACCAAAGTACTGTTTTCAGCTCCTTTTTGGAATCATCGGTCATGTAATACTCTACCAGAATGGTATTGTTGTCGTACCAGAGTACTCTGCTCATGATTCGCACCCATTCCCCGACAAGTGCTGGACGCACATAAGAGATGTTGTGGTTGTAGACCACCCAAGCAGCGCGGTATTTTTGGATCAGGTCAATCATTTCCAATCCATAGAGTTTGGGAACCTGATCTTCCCTGGCATTGAAAAAATAATCGAAATATTTGGCATTGTTCAAGTGCCGCAGCGGGTCACAATCCTGAAATCGGATGACTACCCTACTTTCGGTTTCCTTGGGATAATGTTTTTCTGGGTTATATTCAAACATGAGAGCGTTGCTAAAGGTTGATTCTTTCAAAATTAACCGTTTTTGAAAAGTTTCCAAGTGGGCAGCTATGCAACTTGGGAGTATGGGACCTACTGTTTACTTTTACTTTATCCTATGGGCAATATAGATATCAATTGTGACCTGGGCGAGGGGCTGAAAAATGACCACCTGCTGATGCCCTACCTTGACAGCTGCAACATTGCCTGTGGAGGACATGCGGGCAATAGAGAAAGTATTCTTGCAACACTTTCCCTTGCCCAAAAGTACGAGGTGAAGGCAGGTGCACATCCTTCCTATCCGGATCCGCTCAATTTTGGCAGGGAGCTGATGCACATTCCCGAAGCTGAATTGTATGCAAGTCTTTTGGAACAATTACAATTATTTCAAGCTTGCTGTGAGGAAATGGGCCTGAAGGTCAACCATATCAAATTACATGGGGCCTTATACAACCATGCTTCCAGGGATATAGAAACGGCGGATCTGGTCTGTCATGTGCTCAGCAGGAACTTCCCGGATATTGCCATCTATGGTCAATCAGGTTCTGCTTTGAGCAAGCTGGCAAAGGAGTATAACATCCCATTCCTCAATGAAGTATTTGCGGACAGAACCTATGAAGCAGATGGCAGCCTGGTATCCCGACACAAACCGCATTCGGTCTTGACTAATCCTGATATAGTCATCCGGCATGTGTTGGAAATGGTGCGTTTCCAACGCATTATAGCTGTAGATGGTACAAGTTTTCCAGTTAAAGCAGATACCTTGTGTGTACATGGAGACAACCCCAATGCGGTTGCAATCCTCAAAGCCATCCGTACCCATGTCTGAAAGATTGCCCATCAACCTCATCCAATTGACTCCTGTAAGATTTGAGCTGCAATGGCCTCCGCTGATCAGCGAGGAGGTGTTGCATGCCAAATTGCAGGTGAAGGCCTACTTGGAAAAAACCTATGGAGACATCATTTCAGAGCTTAGGGTAGGTTTTGCTACGCTCTCTGTCAACTTGCATGATGGAGTAGTGATAACCAATTGGCAGGAACTTTTGGAAGAACTGAATTCACTTCAAGTAGAAGCAACAGCATTGCCTAAGCGTACTTGGACCATCCCGGTTTGCTATGGAGGGAAATTTGGGAAGGACTTACAATCCATGAGCAGGCTGATCAACATGGATGAAGACAGCCTTATTCAGCTTCACCAAAGTGGGGAGTACCTGTTGCATTTTTATGGATTCTTGCCTGGCTTTATGTATCTGGGTGGACTACCATCTCAACTCCACTGTGCCCGAAAATCCGTACCCGACAGAGAAATCCCAGCGGGTACAGTAGCCATAGGCGGTCAACAAACAGGCATCTATCCCATCGCTTCGCCAGGAGGATGGCATGCCATAGGAAGAAGCCCATTGGCCTTTGCTGATTTTCAGCAGAAGCGTCCACAGGTCGGAGACAGGATCAGGTTCAGCGCCATTGACGCCATCTCGTATGAATCCATTTCAGAAGCCGTTCAAAAAGGCATTTACCAATGGCCACATGATTAAGATACCTTACGATATCATGGTCCTCAAGCCTGGCCTGATGAGCAGTGTTCAAGATCTTGGAAGAGAAGGTCTGGCTTCATATGGTGTACCGTTGTCCGGAGCAATGGACCAAACAGCCATGCAGCTAGCCAACCACCTGCTTCAAAATGCCAAACATGCGGCAGTATTGGAAATGGCATCTCCCGGGCCGGAGCTGCAGTTTGATGGGCCAGCAAGAATAGTATTTACAGGAGCCCTAGCCGATATCAAACGCAATAATGTGCCCGTATCATTGGGTCAGGTCTTGGAGATTGAAGAAGGTGACCGGATTGCAATCGGAAAGTTTAGCAAAGGCACATGGCTATATATGGCCATACAAGGAGGCATTGAATCTGAGTCAATATATGAAAGCCGGAGTTGGTACGCAGGCATCAGCAGTCAGGTGAGATTGGAAAAAGGAGACAAGATACCCTATTTACATGAGCTCAAACCCTATCCTTCCAGCTTGGCCCACCCCAAATTGACCGATAGCTATTTTGCAAAAGAAATTATTCCGGTATACAAAGGGGCTGAATGGCACCTTTTGCCCGATCATTTAAAGCGATCGCTTTTGACTGAACCAAACAGCATTTCTTCTAACATCAGCAGGATGGCTTATGTCCTGTCAGCATCTCTCCCAAATACGCTGGGACAGATACTCACAGCTCCAGTGTATCCGGGAACAGTACAGCTGACTCCTGCAGGGAGCTTAATCATTTTGATGCGGGATGCCCAGGTCACCGGTGGCTATCCAAGGATTCTACAGGTAAAGGAAGATGCCTTATCCGGACTGGCGCAGAAAACTCCAGGCAGTGAAGTGAAATTTAAATTGATTTATTAAGGATATTTTGGTTTACTTTTTGCGCTTGCAGCTCTTCAAATAGCTGGGCCATTTAGGTGCCGAATATTAATTTTTAAAAAGGCAAAATGACAAACCTGACAGGATTCTTCAAAAACACGATCCCATTCTTTATATTAAAGTTTTTAAATCAGTAAACCAATATCTATGAATCAAAAGCTAGCACAGCAGGTCAATGACCAAGGCATGTCATTAGAACTTGTTCAACAACAGCTTACTCATTTTGCGGAGGGCTTTCCATTTTTACCCATTGTCAAAGAAGCTACCATAGGTGATGGCATCATTGCCCTTTCCGACGAAGAAATCAGCCACTTTAAGCACACTTATCCTGAAAAAGCCGCCCAGATTGCTGTGGTGAAATTTGTTCCCGCAAGTGGGGCTGCCTCAAGGATGTTCAAGGATCTTTTTGCCTTCCTTGAAGGTGATGGTGACATCAGCCAAAACAGCTTTGTCAACAAATTCATCACCAATCTCAAGAAATTTGCCTTCTATGCTGACTTGGATGCAAAGATGCAACAGTCAGGATCTGGGATTGAAGATGCATTGCAAAAGGGAGAATACAAGCGAATTGTAGCGACCCTACTCAATGAAGACGGATTAGGCTACGGGCAACTTCCAAAAGGGCTTTTGAAATTCCACCATTATGAAGACCATGACCGTACGCCTACTTATGAGCATTTTGTAGAAGGTGTGATGTATGCTTTGGGCAAAGACAATACTGTCAGGCTTCATTTTACTGTTTCTCCAGAGCATGAAGCTAAGTTCAAGGAAGAGGTGGCTGCCATCCAACCCAAATTGGAGCAGGAATACGGGGTGAAATTTGAGGTAAGCTATTCCCAGCAAAAAAAATCAACAGACACCATTGCCGTAAATATGGACAATACCCCTTTCGAAGAAGAAGATGGCAGTTTGCTTTTCAGACCTGCGGGACATGGGGCCTTGCTTGAAAACCTCAACGAAATTGATGCAGACCTTATTTTCATCAAAAATATTGACAACGAAGTTCCGGATAGGATCAAAGAGCCAACCAAAGATTACAAGCGTGCTATAGGTGGATTGCTTTTGCAGATTCAAGATCAGGTTTTTGCAGCTTTGAAGGCTCTGGAAGCAGATAAGGAAGCAGGGGTTAAAACTGCGGAAAAGGTTTTATCGGAAGTTCTGGGAGGTAAATTACCGGATCATTATCAGGATTTCAGCAATTCGCAGAAAGGAAACTATCTAATTGAGAAGCTTAACAGGCCGTTGAGGGTGTGTGGAATGGTCAAAAATACCGGAGAGCCAGGTGGCGGCCCATTTTGGGTACAGGAAGATGATGGATCCCTTTCACTTCAAATTGCAGAAACAGCCCAGATTGACCTCAATGACAGCAAACAAAAAGCAATTCTCAATGCCTCTACCCATTTCAACCCTGTAGACCTGGTCTGTGCGACCAAGGATTATCAAGGAAAAAAATTCGATTTGCTCAAGTTTAGGGACATGAGGACCGGGTTTATTACAGAAAAATCAAAAAGCGGAAGGAATCTTAAGGCTTTGGAGCTTCCAGGCTTGTGGAACGGTTCTATGGCAGGATGGAACACCATCTTTGTAGAAGTTCCTTTGATTACCTTCAATCCCGTCAAGACAGTCAATGACCTGCTCCGAGACGAGCATCAATAAAATTCAACAGCAAGAAAAAAATCCCATATCGGCTAGGCAGGTATGGGATTTTTTTTGGATTAAAAGAAACGGGGTTTGTTCAGCTGCTCAGTCAGGTAAAGCTTGAGTTCCTCTCCTTCCTTGACTTTGATTTCGCCAGGTAAGCCTAGAATAAATCGTGCAATTCCTGGAAGCTGCGGAATCTCAGCTTCAAAATAATGCTGGTTGCGGTTTTTGATATAAGTGAACGGCTTGGCATCCGGATATTCTTCTATCAGCAGTTGATAGGCTTTTTTACTCAGCTTGAGCAAGACCTTGAATTGGTTTTTCCCAGTGAAGCCAAAAAGCCCTTGCTCCAAAGGGAGGTGTTTTGACTGATGTTCAAATTGGGTAGCTGTGACCAAAACCTCCCCAATACGTTCGATTTTAAAAAGCTTCATTTCCTTAGTCTCCACTTCGAGGGCATAGACCGAATCAAAATTTCTGCTGAAGGCAACCGGTTCAATCAATCTGTCACTTACAGAATCAGAGCTAAGGGAATAGTAATCTTTAATGATTACCTGGTTTTTGTCCTTGATAGCCTTGGAAAGCAAGTCAACATAAATGCCCAAATGCGCATTGAATAGCTGGTTGACACTGTTTCTAAAATCCGACCGGATGTTGATTTTTTGTAAAATGGAGTTCTTGAGCAGGTTTTTCTCGCTATGCTTATTGATCAACTCACTCATGAATTCCATTTCCTCATTGGAAAAAGTACCGAAGGCAAAGTCATTAGGACTTTCTACCCGGTCAATGATCCTAAATTTGGCGTGTTTCTTTTCGATTTCGAACCCTAGCGCTTCAAGAAGCTTGAAGTATCTGTATATTGTCCGGGGATCAGTATTGAGTGCTTCTGCCAAACGATGCACAGGTTTTCCGATGTTGGCACGGAGTAAATTGATTAGTTTAAAAACACGCAGTATTTTCTGTTGTTCAATTGAATTTGATTGCGCCATAAGGTTAGATTAAAGTCAAAAGATAGTACTTTTAAAGAAAAACAACCAAATCATTGACATATAATGTCTCATATTACCCGAAATAATTCCCTCTATTTTTCCGGACTACTTTTCCTGCTGCTGTATTGGCTATTTGGATATGACGGCATTACCTTTTCAGACGATGTGACTTACTTACGGTTCGGCCATATTTTTTGGTCAGGTATTGCCATTCATGAAGAATATCATTTTGCAGACAGGTGGGGGGCATATTTACTTCCGGGATTCTTTACTTGGGTACTTGGCTATAGCGACCGTTGGGGAAGTTTGGCGGCTTTGGTGAGTTATGTTTTGACGTTTTCTATGCTGTATCACTTGATGCAGACAACCAAACAGCAGATGATTTTTGTAGTGCTTTTTGTGACTCAGGTATATTTCATGCATTTTCTGGGAAAAGTGTACCCAGACTCCCAGTTGGTTTTCTGGGTTGCCTTGGTTCCTTTGGCTGCTGTTTATCGGGCAAATCGACCAGTTTCCATGGCTTTACTGACCGCTATAAGCTTTATTGTGGGCTTCTCTACGAAGGAAACAATGGTTTTCCTGCTTCCTTTTCCCATAATCTTAATGGCATTGGATGTTTGGCAAAAAAAGAACCTGCGCTTTTACTGGTTTTTTGGAGGCTTTTCAGCTATCATCCTCCTTCTCTATTTCGGCTACTACCATGTTGTTCATGGGGATTTCCTGTATAGGCTTCAAACCGTGAATGCCGGGCATTACATCTCAGAGTTCACCTACCATGACAAAGGCTGGTCGGCAATTTGGAAAAGAATCACTGTCCTACCCTTTTTCACATTCGTCTCGAGGTCTTATTGGCTTTTTCTGATTGTAGCTATACCCGGCACTTACCTTGGTTTAAGCAAAAAATACAAAATCGGGCTTGAATTCGGGATCGCTTTCCTCTGTCTTTTGATAGGCTTTTGGTTTATGAGTTCCACACTGGAGTTTTACAATCCCATTTACCTAAACCCCAGGCACTTGATCATCTTGGTGCCGATTTTGGCGGTGCTTGGTGCTTATGCAGCAGAAAACCTCAGCGACTGGCGCCAACTCATGGCTTTCCTTTTATTGCTTGGGGCTGCTTTGGCAGCTTACCAAAATGAATGGCTTATACTGGCCTATTTGACAATTCTGGCATGTATTGCGTTTGGCTATCAGCCTAAAATAGGGGTTCACCTCGCTTTACTCTGCCTGATGCTTGCCCCTGTATTGTGGGCAGTAAAATACCAATACCAGTTGAAAAATTATTCCTATTTTAAAGCTGTGCTGACAGATGAAATACATTCCTTGGATGCGTCTGAGCTTTTGATGGTCAACAATTTTGTGCATTCCAGCCAGGATATCTTGCTTGGGCAATTTGGGCATCTCCAGCCCAATCTTATCAGCTGGGACAATTGGAAGCGTGTAGCTGAGGATCAACCCAAGAAATTTACCCGAATGGTCTATTCCTATTATTACCATGCTTATCCACAAGAAGAAATAGACCGGGATGATTTTGAGGCATGGCTAGAGACTTCAGATTATCATCTTGTCTATCAGACTACCAATCAGTGGGTGAAAATTGAGCGCTTCGAGAGAAGGTAAGCTTCAATAGTTTCTTTTTCCGGTAGCAAAAATCCTGTTGACATTGAATCCCAGTCTAAACTTATCAATAGGCGCTCCATTGCCACCTGCAAGCAAATACTGCTCGTTCAATGCCTGAGAAGTGACGAAGTACATCTGAAACACATGTCCTCCGGCTTCCACATCTATCCCTATGCCCAAGTTATTCGGAAGCGAATTGTTCAGGTTTGGGATCCACTGTAGCGTCAATGAAGATTTTCCTGTAAACCTGTATTTTCCGCTCATGCCTAAGGCAATATGGGTATTCTGAAGGCTTTGGATCAAATAGATTGGCTGTGGGGCCACAAAATAAGCCATCATTGGGGTAAGTTGAGCACTGAAGCGGTCGCTGAATTTCCTCGCTATCATGGTCTGAAAGGCAAAAGATGTCCTTTCACTAAATGTAGGAATATCCGAAATCAAAAAACTGTAATCACTGGTATTGACCCCTACACCGCCCATTACAGAGAGGGATACGGGCATTGAACCCGATTCAGTCTGCCTGAGGATATGGTGCCTTCCGTATAGGTTGTATACTTTGTCCTGACTTGCACGGGAAAGTCCAAGGGATAATTTTTCAGAAAAACCATATTCAAAACTGAGTTGGATATTTGCACCATTATCAAGTCCAAATAGATTTTGTACTCCACCATCCAGGGTGCCAAAGGTATGCATGATGGCGAAATGGAGGGATTTTTTCTCCAGGGGCTCTATGGTCAGCAGGTTGATGTGCCTGGGTGCATGAAAGGTAAGCTCCACAGGTCTATCGGCAACTGCAGGTTTCCGCTCCAATTGCGCCATTGCAGCCAGACTAAGTGAAAAGGCTAATGTGAAAATCGCTGGTTTCTTCATGATTACTGCTTTTTAAAAACCGCTTGGATGTTGACTTCTTGAATTTCGGAGAGCTCATAAAACACCACCTTTGGCACACTGATTTTGTAATCTCCAAGCTTCACTTTGAAGTTGGCAGTCAACTCCAGTTGGGATTCTGAGAGGACTTTGATTTGACCAGGAACTTCTATTGACTTGGACACTCCATGCAGCTTGAAATCACCCACTGCCACAACTTCATAGGTTTTGCCAATGGCCATCTCCAAAGGCGTTTTGAGCCTTCCGGTAAATTCCCCGTAAGGATGTTTTTTTGTCTCCAGATAATTGTCACGCATGTGTTTGTCTCTGAGCCCAATCCCTGTATTGAGGGTATTGAGATCAACAAAAAAATCCAGCATGTTTTGATTCAGGTCAATCAGTCCCTGCAAGTTTTCTGAAGTTCCGGTAAACTCATTCAATGGTGCTTTGGAAACAAAAGCTACTTTTCCGTTTTCGGTTTTATATACCTGTGCATGCAATTGGCCAATTGCCAAAAGCAGGACAAAAATGCCGCTGATCAATTTTGGCATGGTTAGGACAGGGAAATGCTGAGCGTATTGGCAACCAAATTGGTCGGATAGGTTCTGAGGGGCTGCAAAGCAGGACCTTGGGCTACCGTCCCATCTGTTCTGAATCTGGAACCGTGACAGGTACAAGTGAAGATGTTGTTGGCAAAACTCCAGTTGCGGTCACATTGGGAGTGCGTACATACTGAGGTAAGGGCGCTGAAAGTGTTGTTTCCCAAATTAACGACCAAAACCCTTGCCTCTTGTATCAAAGCCCATCCACCGGCATTGGCCAAAGCTGTTGCCACCTGTAGATTGATTGTGATCAGGTCGTTGGTTATCAAAATACCATTGTTTCCTGTAGGAGGGGTGTTTTGATTTGGTGTTTCATCATCAGTGCTACAACCAGTAAAAAATGCCACTCCAAACAGTGACATGACTGCTATAGATCCTGATTTTTTAAGAAATTCCCTACGGGCTGGAGTCAATGACCCGATACTGACAGCTGTTTCTTTTTTCATGTGGAGAGAAATAAAGTAATTACATATTGCTGTACAACAAAAAAAATAACCAAATGTTGGCAATTATTCCTTTTCCACTTTAATCCATCAATATTTCCTGTTCAAAATCTCACTCAATACCACAGCATCCTTGATACTTTGTGGGTTTTTCAGCATGGTGAGGTATCTGTTAGGCACTTTATCGGTGGATGAGCGTTGCCTTTTCAGCTCAGATTTGATTCCTTCAATGGGCGCGTCAATGCTGATTTGGTCATCCAGTTTTTTATAGTTTTTGCCACCTTGTGAAACTTCCCCTTCAAATGCTTCATATCGGCTTTTCCTTGGCATTTCCCTGTGTAATGTTCCACTATCTGATTCATAGCTTTGAATTACTGGCTCCGGCTCATTTCTCCTGACCTTACGCTCTTCTATCTCCCCTTGTCCAGATCCTTCAAGGTCGCGGCTTTGTTCTTGCTGCGATTCCCTGATTTCCCGCAGCAGGTCCTCAAAAGAGGCAGTCCTTCTCGGTTGTGAAGGTCCGGAGGGCAAGTCGGTTGGATCTTCAGCACCCTGCTTCCCTTTTTTCAGCGCAGAGTAAATGAAGTAGATGACCAAAGCAATGATGTAAATCAGATTAAAATTATCCATTCCTTTATCTTTGAAAGACCTAAATTACACATAATCCACAAGAGATCGGCTACATTTTGCAAGTTTCGGTTGAAAGAAACCCTGGCTTTTTTTGACCCATACAATCTTGAAGGCCTTCGATTCAGCAGTTGTGAAATGACCAAATTAGAGTAATTTTGTTTGTTATCTAAAAGAGCCCACCAAAGGATGTTATTAAGCAAGCTTGAAATCAAAGGCTTTAAGAGTTTCGGGGACAGGATGGTCATCCATTTTGACAAAGGCATTACAGGTGTGGTCGGACCAAATGGATGCGGCAAGTCCAATGTCGTAGATGCCATCAGGTGGGTGCTTGGGGAACAAAAATCCCGCATGCTCCGCTCCGATAAGATGGAAAATGTCATCTTCAACGGAACCAAAAACAGGAAGCCGACCAATCTCGCCGAGGTTTCCCTCACATTTGAAAATACCAAAAACCTCCTTCCGACGGAATACACCCACGTCACCATCACGAGGAGGTATTACCGTAGTGGCGAAAGCGAATATTTACTCAATGGCATTGCCTGTAGACTCAAGGATATCCATAACCTTTTTATGGATACCGGGATCAATTCCAACAGCTACGCCATCATCGAGTTGAAAATGATCGATGAGCTGCTCAACGACAAGAACAATTCAAGGAGAGAGCTTTTTGAAGAAGCTGCGGGTATTTCCAAGTTTAAAACAAGGAAAAAGGAAACCTTGCGGAAACTTGAGGATACAGATGCAGATCTGGACCGGGTGGAGGATGTGCTTTTTGAAATAGAAAAGAACCTCAAAAGCTTGGAAAAACAAGCCAAACAGACCGCCAGGTATTTTGAAATCAAGCAAGAATATAAAACTGCCAGCGTCAACCTAGCCAAAAAATCTGTTCGCAAGCACAGTGAAGCGTTGATTAAGCTTCATGAAAACATACAGGTAGAGACAGACAAAAAGGGTGGGTTGACTGCCCTGATTGCTGAAAAGGAAGCCTTTCTCGAACAAAGTAAGGTTGAGCTGATCCATAAAG
Organism: Cyclobacteriaceae bacterium; assembly: GCA_036782195.1. Lineage (GTDB taxonomy): Bacteria > Bacteroidota > Bacteroidia > Cytophagales > Cyclobacteriaceae > DAIPZN01. Next base: position 16,853 of record DAIPZN010000014.1, read on the forward strand.
AAAAGCTACTTTCCAGCAGACAAAAAGCCCTCAACGAACACGTCAACAAAATCCGGCAGTTTGAGAGTGACAAGAAGATCAAAAACGAGCGGCTACGCTTTTTAGAAGATAGAGCCCAAAAGCTCAGGGAACAGATCGATGCTGACCGGAAGTCAAATGACAGAGCCGGGTTTACCATCCGTTCCCTTGAACAGGAGAAAGAAAGTGCAGAGAAAATGTTGGCTGAAAAAACAGTCATTCTCTCTGAACTCCGAGAAGCATATGAAAACCAAAAGGTCTTACAGGCCCAAAGCCAGGAAAGACAGAGAACATTGGTACGACAGCATGCAGAAATCAAGGATAAGGTCTATCAGTTGTCCAAAGATATTGAGATCAAGCAGATCCAATTGTCTACCTTGAAGCAGGAGCTCGAAAAAACCACTTCCGATGATTCCAATCAGGAAGCCACCTTGGTGGAATTCGAAAGTATGTTGGGCGGGCTAAAGGAGGAATTAGATAGCAAATTGTCCGAACTGCATCAATATAAGGCCAAAGAAGAAGATCAGCTTCAAAAAGTAGAAGAAACAAATAGGATCATAGACATGATCCGGGAGGAAGTCACGACCTCTTCCCGAAAGCTTGATGCAAAGCAGAACGAATTCAACCTTACCAAATCACTTGTAGAAAACCTAGAGGGATTTCCTGAAGCCATTAAGTTTCTGAAAAAGAATTCAGGTTGGGCCAAAGACACCCCACTCCTATCTGACATCCTGACCACAGAAGAGAAGTACAGGGTATCTATTGAAAACTACCTGGAAAACTACATGAATTATTATGTAGTAGAGACAGAGGATCAGGCCATTGCAGCAGTCAACATGCTCAGCGATGCCGCTAAAGGCAAGGCCAACTTCTTTGTTTTGGATCAATTCCGGAATTTTCAGCCTTCTCAGACAAAGCTCTTTCCAAATGCCATTCCTGCGACAGAGATCATAGAATTTGACGAAAAGTATGGCAAACTGATCAGCTTTATACTAGACGATGTCTATATCATCCGGGGAGAATATCAAGATTTTCCAAAGGATAGCCAATCCATTTTCATTACCGAAAGCGGCAAGTTTACCAAAAGGAAATTCAGCATTTCAGGTGGGTCGGTTGGCCTCTTTGAAGGAAAGCGGATAGGAAGGGCAAAAAACCTGGAGAAGCTTGAAAAAGATATCAAGGAGTTGTCCAAAAAGGTATCCCTGACCAGATCTAACCTAGATGGCAAAATGAGTGACCTGCTCAAGCTCAAAGAGGTCAGCTATAAAGGCAGCATAGAGAAACTACAGCAGGAAATCAATGAGGTGAACCAGCAATATGTGTCTGTAAGGACCAAGAAGGAACAGCTCAGTGAATTGCTATATTCTAATGCCAATAAGCGTGAAGACATCTTTGAAAGGATAGAAACCCTTCAGGACAGCCTGACCAAAAACGTACCTGATTTGACGCTACTACAACAGGAATTTGCCGAAGTGGAGGCAGAATTGACCCAGGTCAATGATGCTTTTGAGACTGACAATGAACTGTTGTCTTCCAAATCAGCGGCTTTCAACCAAGAAAATATCCAGTATCATCAGCAGCTGAACAGGGTCAACAGCCTGAATCAGGAGATAGACTTTAAAAAGTCAGCCTTTGAAAGCAGCAGGGAGAGGATAGAAAAAAGCCAAATTGAACAAAGTTCAATTGAACAGGAAATCCGAGGATTGCTGGACAACAACGAGATCAAGGATGATGAGCTTATTGAACTGTATACCGAAAAAGAAGGAATAGAGACAGGTGTAAATGAAGCCGAAAAAGCCTACTATGCCTGTAGAGGGGATATAGATGAGACAGATAGGCAAATCAGGGAAATCCAAAAAAGAAGAGAAGTCCTGGATACATTGATTCAGGAGATGGTCCAATCCATGAATGATGTCAAACTCAAACTCACAAGTCTAAAGGAAAGGCTGAGTGTGGAGTTTGAAATCGATTTGGATCAGTTGATGGAGGAGCAACCGGACGTTGACCCTGAATATCTGGAGGTGAATGAACAGGACTTGAGAGAACAGGTAAGTAGGGCAAAGGAAAAACTGGAGCGAATTGGTCCTATCAATCCTATGGCCATGGAAGCTTACGATGAAATCAAGGAAAGGCATACCTTCATTTCAGCGCAGAAAGAGGATCTTGTCAAGGCGAAAAACTCGCTTTTGGATACCATCCAAGAAATTGATCAGGTAGCAAAAGATACCTTTTTGGATGCATTTGGAAAGATCAAAGAAAACTTTATCAAGGTGTTCAGGTCGCTCTTTACTGAAGAAGATCAATGTGACCTGAGTCTTCTAGATCCCGAAAATCCGCTGGAAAGCCCAATTGAAATCATGGCCAAACCTAAAGGCAAGCGGCCTTTGACTATCAATCAATTGTCTGGTGGGGAAAAAACCCTGACTGCTACTTCCCTACTCTTTGCAATCTACCTGCTGAAGCCGGCGCCATTCTGTATTTTTGATGAAGTGGATGCCCCTTTGGATGATGCCAATATTGACAAGTTCAACAATATCATTCAGACCTTTTCGAAGGAGTCGCAGTTTATCATTGTGACACACAACAAAAGGACAATGGCCAGCACGGATATTATATACGGTATTACCATGATAGAAGCCGGTGTATCCAGGGTTGTCCCTGTGGACTTGAGGGAACTGGCCTAATCAAATTAAAAACCTCCCGGATAACTATATCCGGGAGGAATTTCCTCAGCAGGTCCAAAAAATCCCCCACTTTTAAAAAACTATCCCAATCGCCTAAACAAAAAGAAAAAATAAGGGCAACCCCAATAGCAAAGGCGCCCTAAAAAAATTAAATCTTCAATACATGTAAAGTATAGACCTGATTACCGTCTATTACTTTAAGAATATATCGGCCACTGGGATATCTTTCCATATCAATAGCTATTGAAAATGGATTTTGCTTGACAAGTCCTTCAAAGACCTGTGCCAAATGCTTACCTGATGAACCATAGAGATCTACCTTTACTTTACCTGAACCCACTGTAAGTTGGAGATTGGCCAACTTCACCACAGGATTAGGGAAAAGTTTGACTGCAGTTTCTCGAGGTTGCTCAATGGATGTAATCAATTCACCTTTGACTACCGGAATATATTTGGATTGGCCAAAGGTAGCTGCAGCTGTAGCAGCTTCTGAGGATCCCAACCATTGATTGAGCAGTGAACTGTATACATGCCTGAAATCATGCTGGAAAGGAAGGTTGTCCCTATACACCTCATTGCCTTTGATCTGTGGAGCTGAACCCTGTGCCCCACCATAAGATTGGTTTCCAAAGATAAACAGCGGTGCAGAGGAGCCATGGTCTGTGCCCATGCTGGCATTGGAAACGATTCTTCTGCCGAATTCAGAAAATGTCATACCCAAAACCCTGTCAGCTGTACCCTGGAATTCCAGATCAGCCATAAAAGCCATAACCGCATCATTGACTTCTTTTAGGAGTTTGGCATGGTTGCCCAAGGTATGGTCATGCCCTTCCACCTGATTGTCATGTGTATCAAAACCTCCGATCCTAACAAGATATAGCGGGGTTTTAAGTCCACCAGCAATTAGCCTGCTGACGATCTGTAGTTGTCTGGCCAACCTGTTTTTATCAGGATAAGGACGCTGTTGTTTGGTGTTTTCAGCCGCTTTTTTGACTACAGCACCATATTTTTGAGATTGGCGTGCAATCAACCTGATGTGACGAAGCTTATCACCGGCAGGAGTATCAGGAGTGTGATCAAAGGTGTTTTCTAGCAACTTGTAGAAAGAATTGGCATCGTTGATGACCATGCTGAAATTTGCCTTTTCTCCCTGAAACAACAATGAGGAACCATGCCCGATTTCCAATGCCAGGGGATCAGTATGTGTGGCATTGGGATAATCTTCCGGAAACTGAGGATGCATTGCCTCCAGGTAACGTCCGGTCCATCCTGATGGTACAAGTGTGTCTGCATCTGATCCACTCATCCAAATGTCAGAGGACCTGAAATGTGAGAAATGTTGATTGGGATACCCAGCTGAGTGGATGATCTGAAGCCTACCTTCATTATACAGTCTCTGAAACCCAACCAAAGAGGGATGAAATCCGAAATCACCAGTATTGGGAAGCAAAATCTTGTTCTCAGGAAGAATGACATGCGGTCTGACTTTAGTCAAATTGCCATAACTTCCCATTGGTATGATGGTATTGAGGCCATCATTGCCACCTTCAAGGTAAATCAGTACCAGTACTTTTTCAGTATTTTCAGCAAGGCGCAACAAGGTATCCAATGTCTGACCAAAGGACTGATTGCCTAAAGCACCCAAAAAGCTGGGGATGGCAAGGCTATGGGCAGTATGTCTGAGAAATGTCCTTCTTTTCATCCTTACATCAGTTGGGCTTCAGCCATTTGCAATAAAATCTGAAAGGTAGGCTTCAACCTATTCAGGACAACATTGGCCTTATCTTCTTGATTGGGTGCATCCAAATGGGCCTGCCAAGCAGATGTCCAATAATAATCGTATTCTTGACCGTTGAGTAAAATCCGCTTTGCCTGGGCAAGCTGCTCAGGCACCAAGGATATGCCCATGTGAAGCCTACAAAAATCTTCTATCAATGCCTCCGGTTCTTCTGCTTTGGGCAATGTTTTGGTAAATGCCAAGAGGTCTGCCGGTATTTTGAGTGCTTCAGAAATCCAAAAGCCCCAATACAGAATAGAATCCGAAGCGATTGCTCTTTTGCCTATAGAATCCGTATTGATCCATATCTTATCGTATTGTGGGGTTTGGTAATATGGAGGCCATCCGGCAACATTAGGCGGATCGCCGACTTCCATTCCCATTCCACTCATCTGCCAGAGGATGCTGGTATATAAACTTGTTTCCTGAGCCGGGTTTTCAGCCACTGGTAGTCCAAAAGAACGCCACAAGCCCAAGGTATAATCCATTGGACTCTTGATCAAGCTGCCCATGATTTCGGCATCATAGAAATGAGCCGATCCAAAAAGTACCTGTAAGGCAGGTAGCAGGTCATAATTGCTGCTTCGTATGAGCTGGGCTAAAGGTTTGATTACGTTGGTCTCGGCCTGTGCCGAAATCTCACTAGCCACAAAAAAGGTATAAAGCTTTCGGGAAAGATGAAGAGCTGTTTCCTGATTGGCAAAAAGCATATCAAGCAATTCCTCGAGTTCATCAGCACCTTCCGCTCCTGCCCTGCCTTTTATCAGTTTATTGCCATAAAATGCAGAAAACTGCTTGTCTCCAGTATGATGTTTTTCCGGATCAAATATTGATTCTGGAGCACCATTGCTATGGATAGTCCCCCAATCTATTGTCCATCCTGTAAGCACCCGTGCGGCTTCCTGTACATCTTTTTCTGTGTATTTGGCATCTTTTCCTTTGCCGATACAAAATAGCTCCTGAAGTTCACGTGCAAAGTTCTCATCTGGTGCATCCTTGGTATTGTATGCCCCACTCAGAAAAACCAGCATTGCAGGATCTTTGATCAGTGCACGGATCAGGTCTTTGAAATTGCCCATCGCATGCTGCCTGACCATCTGCATGTATTTGAAACCTGATTTGGCTATAAAGACATCCCATAATTTGATGGGCAACATGTTCCACCAAAACAAGGCGAGTTTTTCCTGAATGCCTGCTTGTGGCGATAGAATCCTTCCTATCATCCAACATTTGAGCGCAACAATCCTATCTCCTTCAAAATCAGCGTTAAATGGAGCCAAAACAAATGAAGTACCTACAGGCACATCAGGATCTACCTTCATTTCAGCTGGCTTATTGTAATAATTCAAAGGCAATGGAACCATGGCAGCTGAAACAAACAGCTGAGACAGTACCTCCTGGAGGGATCTACTTGAATAATCTTTCAATTCTTTATTTGTGCAGCCAAACCCAGTTCTTTTTAACAAATGGGATAATTGCGTAGCACCAAACTCACCTCTATAAGCCTCTAGACCTGAAGAGACATATGCCAGCCGGCTATTGGGCAAGGCTGTCTCTTGGCTTTCTTCAGATAGGCCCATAGTCAGGTCCAATGGCATGACCTTACGATATGCCGGTTGAAGATGTCTATATTGTCCTACACGAATTGGCAACATGCTAAATCAAAAAGAGTGATACAAAAATCCTCTGCCTATCATCCAAAAATTCCCCCTATTCCACTGGTTGGACACCAATGCAAAAGGAGCTCAAATGCATTTAAAATTGCTTGGGTGATAAAGCAAATACCCTGAAAAGATAATATTTTAACATTACAGTTCAACAGCGTTTTTGGAAGTAAATTTTGGTGAAATGTTTTATGCTTTTGACAATAAAATCTTTGTCATTTACAGCAAAAAAAAATGAATTTTTTTTTCACAAAATCTCCTAAATTTTTAGACATGAAGCCAAAAAACGAAAAAACCTCTTCCAAATCAGACAGTTAAATTGTCTGAAATCCCAGCCAATCCATATCCTACTTGGTTTTAAAATACCAGATTTTGATGTTAAAAATCGTTTGATTTTAGCAAGGATATTGGTTTATTTTGGGCGGTTGTCCAAACTGCCATACCAACTGGACATTACAAGCACATGCAGAAGCTGTTTAATTCCATCCTTAGATTCTTTGTCAGAATAGCCCTCAAAACTTATTTTTCAAGAATTGAAGTTTATGGTCAGGATAATATCCCCAAAAACAAGGCAGTGATTCTTGTCGGCAATCATCAAAATGCATTGATTGACCCTATTTTATTGGCTACACATACCAATTTAAAACCTTATTTTTTGACTCGTGCATCGGTATTCAAAAAAAGCACGGTGGCTAAAATGCTCAGATTTATCAGGATGATTCCTGTATATCGGGTTAGAGATGGAATAGCCAATATGGAAAAGAACAAAGAGACCTTTGATCAATGTGTAAAGGTTCTTACGGACTCCGGTTCGGTAATCATTTTTGGTGAAGGCAACCACCATCACCACCGCAATCTGAGGCCAATCAGAAAGGGATTTGCGAGAATCGCTTTTCAGGCTCTAGAAGAAAATCCAGAATTAGACCTTGTAGTCCTTCCAGTGGGAATCAATTATGCCAATCCACATCGATCAGGAAGCAAGGTATCCATTAGATTTGGTCCAGCCCTTACACCCAAGTCATACTATCCCCATCATGATGCAATTGTAAAAGCTGTTCAAACCAGTCTTTTGCCCTTGGTAAGCCATATTCCAGAGGATGGATATGAGGAAAGACTTGGACAGCTCATTTCCCAAAAAACCGACCTGACAGATCCTCAAGCGGTAGCTGCGTCTCTAAACCAATCCATTCAACCAAATCCACAAGATTATACCCCACCTTATTTTACCAATAAGGTGATGAAGATCTTTCATTTCCCAATTTATCTGCTTTGGCTAAATATGGCCCCTAAAGTCAAGGACCCGGCATTTATAGCTACATGGAAGTTCATCTTTGGACTGGTAGGTGTCCCCATTTGGTATTTGTTGTTACTGTTTGTGTTGCCAAAGTTAGGTTTTGGTACATGGGCTTTTTCCTGGAGTATTTTGGGCTTGATCTATCTTTTTGCCAACAGAACGGGGCAGGGCTGATTTGGATTTTTGAATTTCTACGGAGTAGGTTAAGCGGGATTTCATATCTTTGGGGATATAAACCCAAATTATAATGAATACGCAACAGGACTTTCTCCCCATCAACGGGACAGATTATGTGGAATTGTATGTTGGCAATGCCAAGCAATCCGCACTTTTTTATCAATATGCATTTGGTTTTGAGCTGATAGCCTATGCAGGACTTGAGACCGGTATCCGTGACAGAGCTTCATATGTATTGAAGCAGGAGAAGATCAGGTTAGTGCTGACCACACCATTAAAAGAAGAACATCCCATTTCGGACCATATCAAAAAACACGGTGATGGGGTAAAAGTTCTCGCACTATGGGTAGATGATGCAGCAAAAGCGTGGGAAGAAACAACGGCAAGAGGTGCCAAGTCGGCAGCAGAACCACAGGTGATCAAAGATGAGTTTGGTGAAGTAAAAGTTGCCTCCATACATACCTACGGTGAGACCATCCATACTTTTGTAGAAAGAAAAAATTATACCGGCGTATTTCTTCCCGGGTATTTACCGCGAAAAAGCGAATACCAGTCCACCCCTATTGGCTTACAGTATATTGACCATTGTGTGGGGAATGTGGGTTGGGGAGAAATGAACAAGTGGGTGGATTTTTATGAAAAAGTCATGGGCTTTAACCTGCTCATCACCTTTGATGACAAGGACATTTCCACCGAATATTCAGCATTGATGTCTAAGGTCGTGTCCAACGGCAATGGATATATCAAATTCCCCATCAATGAGCCAGCCGAAGGGAAGAAAAAATCCCAGATTGAAGAATATCTTGACTTTTACAATGGACCTGGGGTACAGCATATGGCAATTGCCACCTATGACATTCTATATACGGTATCAGAACTTAGGAAAAGAGGGATTGAATTTTTGGAAGTTCCAAGCTCTTATTATGATGACCTTTTGGACAGGGTTGGCCAAATAGATGAAGACCTTCAACCACTCAAAGACCTCAATATATTGGTAGATAGGGATGATGAGGGTTACCTGCTGCAGATATTCACCAAGCCTGTTCAGGACCGCCCTACTTTATTCTTTGAAATCATCCAAAGAAAAGGTGCCAAGTCCTTTGGGAAAGGTAATTTTAAAGCGCTTTTTGAGGCCATTGAACGTGAACAGGAATTGAGAGGTAATTTGTAAACCTGAACCGAAATACACCAGAACAGGAGCTTTTGCAGATCATGAAGCTCCTGTTTCTTATTTATAAATATTTACACCAATCTTTATTTGTCCATCTGTGGCAATTTTTGCCGAAATCTCTATCTTAGTTTTTCATATCAAACTTTTTACCAAATGACAACAGCAGATCCAGTGATTGTAGCCAAAGCTGAAAATTGGCTGAACAGCAACATTGATGAAAAAAGCAAATCAGAAATAAGAGCCCTTTTGGATTCGGAGGATAAGACCGAATTGATTGATGCTTTTTATCGAGAACTTGAATTCGGCACCGGTGGGCTCAGGGGAATCATGGGTATAGGATCCAATAGGGTCAATGTGTATACCATTGCCATGGCCACCCAAGGACTTGCCAATTACCTGCTCCAGTCATTTCCGGGTGAGCAAATCAAAGTAGCCATCACCCATGACAGCAGGATCAACAATTCACTTTTTGCAGAGACAACAGCAAATGTGTTTTCTGCCAACGGCATCATTGTCAAATATTTCAGGGAACTCAGGCCTACACCCATGCTGTCCTTTGCAATCAGGCATTTTGGCTGCAAAAGTGGGGTAATGGTCACCGCTTCCCATAACCCTAAGGAGTACAACGGCTACAAAGCCTATTGGGATGATGGTGGTCAGGTAGTAGCACCACACGATGTGAACATCATCAGAGAAGTACAGAAAATCACCTCTGTTGACGAGGTCAAATGGGAGAAAAATCCTGCTCTAATTGAATACATAGAAGAAGATTTTGATCTGATTTATCTAAGCCAGGTCAAAAAACTGAGCCTCTCCCCCAACGAAATCATGTTGCAACGCAATATGCCGATCGTGTTCAGCCCTATACATGGCGCATCTGGAAAAATGGTCCCTGCAGCGTTGAAAATCTTCGGGTTTGAAAACATCCATGTAGTCAAGGAACAGGCAGAACCGGATGGGACTTTCCCTACTGTAGTTTATCCTAATCCTGAGGAAGCTGAAGCCCTTACTTTGGCTATTGAATTGGGCAAAAAGACAGGTGCAGAATTGGTATTGGCCTGTGATCCTGATGGAGATCGCTATGCAGCATGTGTTCCTGATGGAAAAGGTGGATATGAATTGCTGAACGGCAACCAAACTGGTTCCTTATTGACTTACTATCTGCTCAGCAAATGGAGAGAACACGGCAGACTTACCGGAAGGGAGTTTATGGTCAACACCATTGTGACAACCGAGCTTATCGATGAAATCTGCAAAGGCTTTCATGTAAAGAGTTTTTCAGTACTCACTGGCTTCAAAAATATTGCGGAGGTAATCAAAAGGCTAGAAGGTCAGGAAAAATTCATCGGTGGTGGTGAAGAAAGCTACGGTTACCTTGTAGGTGACTTCGTAAGAGACAAAGATGGAGTTTCTGCCTGTGCCATGGTCTCTGAACTTGTGGCTTATTATAAATCAAAAGGAAAGACGATCCGAGATGTTTTGGCTGAAATATACATGCAGTTTGGATTCTATAAAGAGACTTTAATTTCGGTAACCAAAAAAGGAAAAGACGGTGCCGAGCAGATCCAACAACTCATGGCTGGATTCCGCAAGGAAGTTCCCGATTATATCAATGGTATCAAGGTGGTCAAGGTTGTTGATGTCAAAGAGAGCAAAGTCTACGACAAAGTCAACAACAAGGTAAGCAACCTGGATATGGAGAAATCCAATGTAATCCAGTTTTACCTGGAAGATGGCAGCAAAATCTCTGCAAGGCCATCTGGTACTGAGCCAAAGATCAAGTATTACTTCTCTGTCAACGAAGCGCTACCAAGTGCAGAGGCTTACGGACAGGTATCCCAAAACTTGGATAAAAGGCTGGAAAGTTTAAAAACCTTTTTTGGGTAAGGATTCCCATGATACTGAAGCCCTATGATCTTTTGGTCATTGGGCTTTTTTATTTTAGGTTCATTGGCTAAACTTGAGTGATTTAATCCTATTTTTATGCGGATTAAAATGTGATCGAAATTACCTGAATGCACTCATGAAAAAATCCCCAACCATCCTGATTATTCTTTTTTTCACGCTCTTTTCCCTTTCATGTAAAAAAGTCGAAGAAGAAAGACCCAATTATTACTACAGGTTTAAGGTAAATGGTGTTCCAAAGGAGTTTTCCGCCAACACAAATGCCAGTATAGGTTTGGTGGATGATGCCAGTTCAGGGTTGTTCTTAGTCTTTATGACTATGGTCACGGGAAATGACGGAGACAAAAACGCAATCGTCATCTCCTTGAGGACAGAGCAGGGATTATTGCTAGATAAGGAATATTTGATGCAGGATGAAATCACTTATCAAGGAAAAATATCGCCTACAATTGCAGCATTCTACCTAGACGAAACCGGCAAGGCTTATGATGCTACCAAACTACGCAGGCTCCATCTAGGTGCAGCAGATAATTTCAAAGTCAAATTCACCGCATTTTATCCCGAAAGTATTTACGGGAATTTTGAAGGAGTACTATTCGAGAGCAGTGAAACCGAAGATTTGGGATCCAGAGAACCGCTCGTAATTACTGAAGGCAAATTCTACCTGCCAAAGGCAGGTTTTTCAAGATAGTTGAGCACTGTTGAACCTAGTATTGCTGCACCTTGCCGATATGCAGCAATGCATCACCAGAGTTGACGACCGGATTGTTATTCAATCCCACCACATAGCCATTAGTCGTGCTTTTTACAGGCACTTTGACTTGTCCGTAAGGGTCTGATATTTTAGCCAATATCTGACCTTTTTTTACTTCATCCCCAGGTTTGACATTGGAAGAGAAAATTCCTGAAACCTTGGCTCTTATCCAAGAGCTTTCGCTGACCATGATGGTATTTTTGGCAGGCACATCCCCTTCAAGCATCCCTAAGTGGATGAGCATGCGCTTGGTCCCGGCTATGGCTTCATCCACAGAGTAATCATCTAGCCTGGAAGCTTCTCCCCCTTCATAGACCAAGATGTGTTTCCTGCGCTTATAGGCTTCTTTCCTGAACGTCTTATCAATATGTGGGGAGTTGATAATGAATTCAGTGCCAAATGCTCTGGCAAGTTCTACCCCCTTCTTGTCCTTATAGTCGACCCGGATCTGGGGATAATTGGACAGCATCCTTCCTCCGGTATGAAAATCAATTCCATAATCCACCAAGGGGATAATTTCATTTGTCAGGATAAAAGCTATCTGACTGGCTAAGGAACCTTTTTTGCTACCTGGAAAACTTCTGTTCAAATCCCGGCCATCGGGAAATGTTCTGGAGCTACTCAAGAAACCATAGACATTCACCAATGGGATAAAAATGATGGTACCCCGGATCGGCACAATCTGCTGCTCTTCAAGCATCCGCTTTACTGCAACAATTCCATTGACTTCATCTCCATGAATGCCTCCGGAAATGAGGACTACTGGCCCATCTTCTTTGGCTCTTTTGATAAAGACCGGTAAGTCTATCAGCGTATGCGTTGGCAGCCGGGCAATAGCTATATCTATGTTCTGTGATTGGCCGGGCCTGACCCTGACTCCATTGATAACCATTTCTTTCATAGTCTGGAAATTTTACCTGATGAGGTAATGTAACTTTCTATTTGGTCAAATTCTTGTTTAATTCGCAGCTACATATTCCGACTATGAATATACAAGAAAACATTTCCCTGAAGCCCTACAATACATTTGGAATTGACAAAAAGGCTAGATTTTTTACATCGGCGGACTCAGTTGATGAAGTAAAAAATGCCATTTTAGAAGCTAAGCGGCTTTCAGTGCCCTTGATTATTCTAGGCGGAGGAAGCAACATGCTGCTTACCAAAGACCTGCATGCACTAGTGCTCAAAATTGACATCAAAGGTATTCAGCCTATCGCAGAGAATGAAGAACATGTGTTTCTGGAAGTAGGTGCCGGTGAAAATTGGCATGGTTTCGTGATGCAGACGATTCAGATGGGGCTAGGCGGAATTGAAAACCTTTCATTGATCCCAGGGACAGTAGGTGCTTCACCTATGCAAAATATCGGCGCATATGGAGTTGAAATCAAAGAGGTATTCCAACAGCTGACCGCTGTAGACCGGGAGACAGGTGAAACTGTTGTTTTCGATGCTGAGTCCTGCAAGTTTGGATACAGGGAGAGTGTCTTCAAACGGGATCTAAAAGACAAGTATATTATCACCCATGTGGTGTATCGGCTTCACAAAAAGCCGGTTTACAACTTATCCTATGGTGCAATCCAGGAAACATTGGAGCAGCTAGGGCATCAAAAGCCCACGCTGGAAGCAGTGAGTCAGGCAGTCATTGCCATTAGGCAAAGCAAACTACCTGATCCAGCTTTTATTGGGAATGCCGGAAGTTTTTTTAAAAATCCTACAGTACCCCTGTTGCACTACAACGAGTTGAAAGCCAAATTTCCTGCTATACCTGGCTATCCAAATGAAGAAGGAATGAAGATTCCTGCAGCATGGCTAATAGAACAAGCTGGCTGGAAAGGTAAGCGTATTGGCAACATCGGTGTCCACCAGCACCAGCCCTTGGTATTGGTGAATTTTGGTGGAGGTGATGGTGCTGAAATAAAGGCTTTAAGCGAGTCCATTCAAGAATCTGTTGCGGAGAAATTCGGCATCAACCTTCATCCTGAGGTCAACTTCTATTAGATCAAAGGATCATCAAAAATGATTTGCCTGGGATATTTGGCCACTTCGACACCGAATTTGGACAAAAACTCCAATCCTTCATCCACAGGTAATCCTTTGTATTCAGCATAAGAATACATGTATACCACCTTGGCGATGCCCATGGAGAAAATAATCCTGGCACAGGCAAGGCATGGGGCCAATGTGACGTATAAAGTAGATCCGTCTACAGATGTATTGTTTTTTACCGCGTAAAGAATCGCGTTTTGCTCAGCATGAAGCGCCAAGGTACAGCTCCCTTTGCTGTCTCTGGTGCAGCCTTCAACAGGAAACTCTTCATCGCAATTGTGGGTACCGGAAGGTGGTCCATTATAACCAATTGAAATAATCCTGGTCTCTTTGGTCAATACTGCACCCACGTGTTTTTTGATGCAATGGGACCTTTTGGCAAGATTCACCGCAAGCTCCATAAAAATATCATCGAAATCAGGTCTATCCATAATCAAGCGTGTCGTTCAATTCGTTTCTGTAAACGAGTCCAAAAGTAAGGATTGTCTACCGATATTGGCAGCATGAAAGCTTTTTTTAATAAAATCTGAAAGGTATTTACATAGTTTACAATATTAGCCGATATTTGAAAGGGAATAAACAAATTATGAGTAACCAAGAAAATTTTGATGCGCATGAGTTGATTGTCCGGGATTATTTGGCCCGACAGCGGACCCATCTTGCCAATGAAAGGACTCTCTTATCTTATATCAGAACATCCCTGTATTTTTTGGTTAGTGGAACTGCGCTTTTGGAAGTCAAAGCGCTGGCTCATATTTCTACATTGGGTTACTTGGCATTTGGGTTGTGCATCTTGCTATTGTTCCTCGGGTTTTTCAATTTCCTGAAAGTCAGGAAAAAAATGAAAAAGCACTATTACAGTAAAATGTAGACCTCTAAATCCAGTCACTTGAATTACTTCCAGGAAGAAGGCTATGCCCTTCTAGGTTTTGCCATAGTCATCATTGCCTTATTGGGCTTGGACCTTTATGTTTTCAACAAAGAAGCGCATAAAGTCAGCACCAAAGAGGCGCTTAAATGGTCCATCCTGTGGATCAGCTTAGGATTACTCTTCGGTGTTTATATTTATCTTGATTTCGGTGTCATCAAGGCTAGCCAATATTATTCAGCCTTTCTGATCGAAAAAGCACTCAGTGTTGACAATTTATTTGTATTTATCCTGGTCTTCAGGTTTTTTAAAGTTCCAGATAAATTTCAGCATAAAGTACTCTTCTATGGGATTTTGGGTGCCATTGTCATGCGGGGGATATTTATATTTTTCGGTGTCAAACTCATTGAACTTACTTACCTTGATCCCTTTTACTGGTTGGGAAGATCCTTTAGGATCAACATAGTCATGACGCTATTCGGATTGTTTTTGCTATATGCGGGAATTAAATCCTGGAACAGTAGTGAGGAAGAAGCAGAGGATCAGGATTTTTCTGATTCATTGGGTACCAAGCTGATCCACAAACTCTTTAGAGTAAGCCCCAAATTCTATGAGGACAGATTTTTCGTCAAAATCAACGGCAAAAAATTCGCCACACAGCTTTTGGTTGTGGTGGCAGTGATAGAATTTACGGATTTGCTCTTTGCGGTAGATTCCATTCCGGCCATATTCGCTGTTTCAGATGATCCTATTATCCTATATACCTCCAACATATTCGCAATTCTAGGATTGAGGGCGCTGTATTTTCTACTCGCCAACAGTTTTGGCATGTTCCACTACCTTCAACATGGACTATCCTTGATTTTGGCCTTTATCGGCACAAAGATGATCCTTTCAGCCACTTACCACATTCCCTCACCTGTCTCGCTTTTGGTGGTGTTTGTAATATTATTGGTTAGTATCCTCATATCTCTTAAAAAGTACCGGGAAGAAAGCGTTTCTGCTAAATAATTTGGTCAACTTATTGCTAGTTGGTTAACAATATTTTTAACCAAAAACCATATGAAAACTTTAGGTATTATTTTAATTGTGATAGGTATTGGAATGTTTATCATTCCTGGGTTCAGTTTTAATACTACAGAAAATGTCATTGACGCTGGCCCTATAGAAGTCAATGCAACAAAGAAAAATACAGTGGCTTGGCCCAATTATGCAGGCGCAGTAAGTTTGGCAGCAGGTGTGATTTTACTGATAGCCGCAAGGAAAAAATAAGGAAGTAGGGTTCTTTTAAGGGTTTTTCATTATTTTAGGAATCCGATTCTTCGATTTTTAACCAAAAGATTACAATTTGAAATTAGCAGCAGTTGATATTGGTTCGAACGCCATCAGATTACAGATTACCAATGTCACTTATTTTGAGAACACCGTCAATTTCAAGAAGCTCGAGTATCTCAGGTTTCCTTTGAGACTTGGTTTAGATGTTTTCAACAGCCAGAAAATCAGCGATAAAAACAAGAGGAAATTCATCAAATTGATGAAAGCCTTTAAGTTATTGATTGATCTTTATGAAGTAGATGACTACATGGTCTGTGCCACTTCCGCGATGCGGGAATCTTCCAATGGAAGAGAGATCGCAGAAGAAGTCAAGCAGGATATTGGTCTGAAAATCAATATCATTGATGGAAACAAGGAAGCTGAACTGATTAATATGGCTTTGTGGTCTTATATTGATGAAAAATCCTATCTCCATATTGATGTGGGCGGTGGTAGTACTGAACTCAATATTTACATCAACAAGCAGAAAATCGCTTCCAAGTCCTTTAAAATCGGTTCAGTAAGGGCTTTGGATGATTCTATTCCTGAGGCTGTCTGGAAGAGCATGAATAAGTTCATTAGTGAAAATGTGAGCCCAAAGGACAAAATTATCTGCATCGGAACCGGAGGAAACATCAACAAGATATTTGAACTGTCCAAGCCTACAAAGAACAAGCGCTATCTGAACATCGAAAAAATCCGGGAGATTCAGGAATATCTTGCATCCTTTACCTACGAGGAGAGGGTTAACAAACTCAACTTGAACCCTGATAGGGCCGATGTGATTATTCCCGCTGCTAAAATTTACCTGACTGCGATGACTGCAGCAGCATCCAAACGGATGATTGTTCCTGATGTTGGACTAAAAGATGGTTTGATGAAAGTACTATACGAAAAAAACAAAATAAAAAACCCTTGATCATCAAGGGTTTTTATGTTTTAAATCAATTTTACCTTCATCACCTCATCTGGGTTGAGGTGAAAAAATTCCTTGTGGATGTTGAATTCCTCTTCGTCAATTTGAGGCAGTTTAGGAATATAGTTGCCGTCCTCCAACATGATGTAGGAATTTACATTGTCTTTAAGGTTATAAGCCAGGATATTCATCATTTGCTTTTCTAAAAGCGGTGCTTCCACCCTGAAAAGAGATTCCAGACGTTTGTCAAAGCTTCTCACCATCATATCTGCACTTCCGGCATAAGTTCTGGTTTTGCCATTGTTGTGAAAATGATAAATACGGGAATGCTCGAGGAAATCGCCCACAATTGAAAGTACCTCAATATTTTCACTTAAGCCTACCCTACCTGGTCTTAGGCAACATATCCCTCTGATGATAAGTTTGATTGGTACTCCTGATTGGGAAGCTCTATATAGGGCATAGATAATTTCCGAATCTTCCAGGGAGTTGACCTTAATAAAGATGCCGCTGGGAAGGCCATTTCTTGCATTTTCTGCTTCCTGTTCTATAAACCCGATCAGCTGATTCCGCATATCGGATGGAGCAGTGATGAGGTTTTGGTAAGTTGATGGCATTGAATGGCCAGTAATGACATTGAAGAACTCCGAGACATCATTGGCAAGTGTTTCATTGGTGGTCAACAAGCCGATATCGGTATATAACCTGGCCGTTTCTTCATTGTAATTTCCTGAACCGAGGTGCACGAACCTGGTGACTTGATTCTCTTCCTTCCTGACAATCAAGAGCAATTTGGTATGGGTTTTCAGATTGCTAATGCCATAAATGACAAAGCAACCTGCCTTTTGAAGTTTCTTAGCTTCCCTGATGTTATTTTCTTCATCAAATCTAGCTTTAACTTCGAAAAGAACAGAGACGTGTTTTCCATTCTCAGCAGCCCTTAACAAAGTCCTGGTAATTCTGGAATCTTTGGCCAATCTGTAAATGGTCATCTTAATTGCCATTACATTTGGGTCATCGGCTGCTTTCTCAATAAGCTCAAGAATAGGATCGATGTTGTTGTAAGGATGATGAAGCAATATATCTCTGCTCTTGAGCACGTGGAAAATATCATCTGAGCCTTCTTCAGGATAGGACAAAGGAGGTACAGAAGGTGGCATCGTTGGCAGCTTGTCTTTAAACCTTTTATTTCCGATCACTTGCCATAAGCCTGTGAAATCCAACATACTAGCCCTTTCTACCTTGAAAATACTATCATCCTGGATATTCCATCTTTCTTTGAGCAAGTTGACCATCCACTTGCTGTAGCCTTCTTCAATTTCTATCCTGACTACCCTACCTGTTTTGCGTTCATTGAGTTTACGCTTGACTTCTTCCAGAAAATTGGCATCCATATCCTCACTTTCTTCAAGGGTAAAGTCGCCATTTCTGGTGATCCTAAAGAGGTTGATAGATTCTATATTGACATTTCGAAAGAGAGAAATGAGGTTTTCCCTAATGACTTCTTCAATGGGAACGTAGACCACTACTTCTTCCCGCTCCACTTCATAAAACCTGGGGATGTTGGCAGGGATCTGCACAAAAGAAAGTTTACGGTTTTCCTTTTTGTCCCCATGCGCCAAAGTAACCACTCCAAAGACCAGCAACTTGTTCATTAAGATCGGAAATGTCCTATAGCCATCGAAGACCATAGGTGTGAGCATGGGATATACCGCTTTCATGAAGTAAGACTTGATCTGCTGTTGTTCTTCAGGCTCAAGGTTTTTGACATTACTCAAGATAAAGCCACTTTGAGACATATTGGGCAGCAAATTCATGAGGAAATGTTCCTGTTGCCTTTTGTGAAATGCCTGGCATTCAAGCATTAACTTCATTTTGAAAGGCTCTTCACGCAAGCCCGAATAATCTATCCTTTCCTTATCATAATCCAGATAATTGTAAAGGGATCCTACGCGGATCATGAAAAACTCATCCAAGTTGGAAGCGGTGATGGCCAGAAATTTAAGTTTCTCAAAAATTGACCTATTCTCTTTTTTGGATTGATCCAATACCCTTTCATTGAATTTCAGCCAACTGAGGTCCCTACTGACCAAGTCGCTTTTTTCGATGATGCTGTCAAATTTATCTTTTGTGATGATTTTCATAAATGCTGCACTGAATTCCAAATCTACAAATCAATATTTTTCCAAAGCATTTTCAACCTGATTTTATGGCATAAAAAAGGGGCCGAAGCCCCAGATTTTTAAATGACTTTTTTAAGAGTCTATTTTAGCATATTTCGCATTCTTCTCAATGAAGTCTCTTCTTGGGGCTACTTCATCACCCATCAGCATACTGAAAAGGTGGTCTGCTTCTGCTGCATTGTCAATGGTAACTTGCTTGAGGGTTCGGGTATTGGGATCCATAGTGGTGCTCCAGAGCTGTTCTGGGTTCATTTCACCAAGACCCTTATACCTTTGGATATTGACGGAATCCTCTTTGCCTTCTCCCGCCATTTCTGTCATCAACTGTTTACGCTCTTCCTCGGTCCAGCAGTACCGTTCATCTTTACCCTTTTTGAGTAAGTATAATGGTGGCTGGGCGATGTACACATATCCTTTTTCAATCAGAGTCCTCATGTATCTAAACATCAGCGTCAGAATCAAGGTCCTGATGTGTGAACCGTCAATGTCGGCATCTGTCATGATCACAATTTTGTGATATCTCAGGTGAGAGAGATCCAGTTCTTTGTCATCATTCAATGTGCCGAATTTTACGCCAAGAGCTGTCAAAATGTTTTTGATTTCTTCGTTGTCGTAAATTTTATGTTCATGGGCTTTTTCCACGTTAAGGATTTTTCCTTTAAGTGGCAGAATGGCCTGGAATTCTCTGTCCCTACCTTGCTTGGCCGATCCTCCGGCAGAGTCACCTTCCACCAGGTACAATTCACAAACAGCTGGATCTGAATTGGCACAGTCAGCCAGTTTGCCCGGCAAACCTCCTCCACCCAAGACGTTTTTACGCTGGACCATTTCACGGGCCTTTCTTGCAGCATGCCTTGCCTGAGCAGCCAAGACTACTTTGCCCACAATGGTCTTCGCCTCTCTAGGATGCTCTTCCAACCAAGTCTGTAAAACTTCTGAAACAGAACTGTCTACAGCCCCGACTACGTCTGAGTTGCCCAATTTCGTTTTTGTCTGACCTTCAAATTGCGGTTCGGCAACTTTAACTGAAATTACAGCTGTCAAGCCTTCCCTAAAGTCATCACCAGAAACTTCCAGCTTCAGTTTGTCTAGCATGCCAGACTTATCAGCGTAAGCCTTCAAAGTACGGGTAAGCGCCCTTCTGAATCCGGAAACGTGTGAACCTCCTTCGTAAGTGTTGATGGTATTGACATAAGACACCACATTTTCAGAATAGGATGAATTGTAACTCATCGCTACCTGAACAGGAACACCGTTCTTTTCAGATTCAATGTATATTGGGTGATCGATAATCTTGACCTTTGTCTCATCAAGGTACTGCACGAATTCTACTAGGCCACCTTCAGAGAAAAACTTGTCGTATTTAGGTGTACCATCTTCTTCCCTGTCCCTTAGATCAGTAAGATGAATGGTAATCCCAGCATTCAAAAACGACATTTCACGCAGCCTTGTGGCTATCGTTTCGTATTTGTATTCCGTATGTGCAAATATGGAGGCATCCGGCTTGAAATGGATGATTGTTCCCCTTTTTTCTGTGGTTCCTATCTCGCGTACAGGATATTGGGGCACACCAATTGAATATTCCTGTTCGAAAATTTTGCCGTTGCGGTGCACAGTGGCTTTAAGCATAGTGGACAATGCATTGACACAGGAAACCCCCACACCATGAAGTCCACCTGATACTTTGTAGGTATCCTTATCGAATTTTCCTCCAGCATGCAAAACAGTCATTACTACTTCTAAGGCAGATTTCTTTTCCTTGGGGTGCATGTCGGTTGGGATCCCCCTACCATTATCCTCGACTGTTACTGAATTGTCCTCATTTACTGTCACCCAAATGGTGTCACAGTGTCCTGCCAATGCCTCATCAATCGAGTTATCTACTACTTCCCAAATCAAGTGGTGGAGCCCTTTAATGCCAATGTCACCAATGTACATGGCCGGCCTTTTTCTGACTGCTTCTAATCCTTCAAGTATCTGGATATTGTCAGCTGAGTAATTCTGATTATGCTGTGCTTTTTCTTCGCTCATAATTTGTACAAAACGCCTTATTAATTAGAAAAAAGAGGTCTATTTTCTAAAATTTCAACTCATAAAAGTACGTAAAATTATTGAGAGTGCCTCAATGGGACGCAAAGATATCTTGCTTAGCCAAAACTCTAAAACGGCTGAGTAAAGAAGTCAAAACAACCTATTAACCTGACTTTTCTATCCTACCACCTTCAGCCTGCTTAAGAAAGACAACAAGTATTTTCCCCCGAAATTCCAACTGTTTGACCCTTAGGATGATACAATGATTTCTTTGAGAAAAGTTAAGGGTTGGACATTATCCAGCAGTCTAAAGTGAAGGCATAATTCATTTTGGCTATCTGACAAGGTGATCCGGCATTAAATAATAATGCTGTTCTTTCATCTTGACAAATGCGTTTTTGTCCCATCTCCATTACACTTTTGAGCATAGGGAGTATGATCTTGGTATTGGCATACCTTCATTACAACGCTTATGAGGATTTGCTGCTGGTGTTTTTTGTACTTGTCTCCCTGATCTCAGCTCCACATGTTATGTATATGGACCGATTCCTGGAATCGTCAAAAAATCAAAATTGACCGGTACTCAACATCACCAAGGTACATGCCGGTACAACCTCAATCTGTTTATCCCGTGCCAGTTTCATCAACTCGGGATTTTCAGTACCTGGATTAAAAATGATCCTCTTTGGATTCAGGGAAAGGATATAGCTATACCATTCTTTTTGATTGGCTGGTCCTAAATACAAGGTAACTGTATCGACATCCTCTATGTCCGGCTTTTGGTTCAGATCAAGAATCTGCTGTCCAAATACCTCACCTTTTTTAATGCCAACCGGAACAAATGGAAGCTTTTGATTATGGAACATGGAAGCTGCTACATTCGCATATCGAGATGGATTGGTAGAAGCTCCAAGAATAACTGTCTTTTTCATTGGGCTTATATCTAACGACTACCTAACACCCTGTCTCTAGTAAAGGTTTCCATGTGCCTTTGCTTTTTGCTTTCATAGATGTCAGCAATCGTGATCAAAATCCCTGTTTCCTCCACAGCACCAAACTCGTCATTGTGAGCAGTACCGAAGGTTTTCATGGTAGGGCTAAGATTCATGTAGGTATTGATCAATGGAGGAATATTTTCTCCTAATGCCCGGATTTTAGAATTGAGCACCTTATAACCCTCTTTATATTCCATTCCATCAAAAGTCCCCTCAAAGACTTTGGGGTCTGTTTCGTAACTGAGGGTAATTTCCGGATACGGCCTTACCAGCTGCTCACGATCCGGGAAATAATAATTCATAAAATAAAGCAACAAGTCCCTCGCCTCTCTGTTGTAATGTGGGTACATGGTCACTTTGCCGAACAAATACTGTACTTCAGGGTGAAGCATTACTACAGCACCCAAACCATCCCAGAGATTGTCAAGAGAAAAAAGTCCTTTACGGTTGTCGATGCTAGGCTGATATTTGGGCTGGACAAATGATCTCCCAAGTTCAATGGTAAAAGGGAGGTAGTCTGTTTTAAATTTATCCGAAAACTGGAATAGGTGGGCAGTGGAAAGATTGATATTCCCATTTTGGTCAATATCAGCATTCCTACAATAGATCAACCTGTATCCGGCCACGATTTCTTCATCCTCCGGATTCCATGTGATCAGCTGTTGGTAACAATTTTGACAGGTATCATTTTCATCAATATCAACAGGCATTCCGGTACCCCCACCTGCACCTCTAAAAGTGAGTTCTCTTAGCCTCCCGATTTCCTGCATCACATTGGGGGCAATATGATAATCTACAAGATAAATATGGTTGTTGCCATTGTTAGTATACCTTAAAAAACGCTCTTCTGTTAATTCACGCTTGAGACTTTGTCGATCTACCGGGGGGACTATGGATTGCATATTTAAGTTTTTTAGACCAATTGATAAACCTGACGTTTTACTTCCTCGGCCCACTCCTTTTCACTCTTTGACTGATCAAAATACTGGTAAGAAATGGGTTTTCCTACATGGATGGTAACTTTTTTACCTCTTTGAGAGAACATTTCATCTGGCAAATAAAACATCTCGATATTTGCTTTGACACCCAGCTTCTTACGGAAATTGGCCAAATTGTAAAAAAACTCCGAATTCTTCCCTTCGATAAATACGGGAACCACATCCTTCTGATATTTTTTTGATTTCCGAATGAAACTCTTGTGCCATTCTAGGTCCATGATTCCCTGAGGCTGCTTTCTGGAGACTAATCCGGCAGGAAACACCAATACTGCATGCTCACCTGCATAAGTATCTTCAATGAGTCTTGTTACTTCTCTGCTGTTAGAGCCATGCTTGTTTACAGGAATAAACATCGGCTCAAAATTTTTGATATTTGTAAGCAGATCGTTGACCAGAAATCTGATGTCAGATCTGTATTTGCCTAAGGCATACATGAAAGCAATGCCATCAAGTCCACCAAGTGGATGGTTGGAAGCAAAGATAACCGGCCTATCTACAGGAATGTTTTCTTCTCCTTTCAATTCTACTTCTACACCAAATTCAGCGATCAGAGCATTGACAAATTCAAGCCCTTGTAAGTGGCCATTTTTTGCCATGACTGCATTGATGTCATTTTCATGTACCACTTTTTTGATGTAACGCAGGACTATTCCTGGCAGCCATTTGTAAAGCCCTGGATTTTTGGCTTTGAAAATTTCATCTATTTGAATAAATGGCTTGGATGGATTCACTGATCAATCAGTTAAGTTTCTTTTAATTGGCTGATTTCCAATTATGTCAATTTTTCAAGAACCTGTTTGGTTTCTTTATTGATGTTTTTGGAAAATTTACGAATGTCAAAAATACAAATTTTTAACGATTCTGTCAGGATAAAATCTAAATACAAAATTTTATTCCACCCTGTCAAACAGCAAACTTTACACCTTTGAGATCGGTTATCCTAAAAAACAGAAAAATGAATATAGCCATTACTGGCGCTACCTCTGGGATAGGTGCTGAAACATTAAAAGGTTTGATTCACCAGAATCATAAAATATATCTATTAGCAAGAAACAGGAAGAAAGCAGAAGATTTGATTGCTTCATTACCGCTGACGTCTAAAAACCTGGTTGAATTTATAGAAATGGACCTGACGGATTTCAGTAGTGTGGTCAAAGCAGCAGAAGAGTTGAATTGGAAAACTGATTCGCTAGACTTGCTTATCAATAATGCCGGCGGGATTTTTCCCACACATCAATTGACTAAAGATGGCTTCGAGCTGACTTTTGCTTCAAACCATTTGGGTCAATTTCTGCTCACCCAAAAGCTCATTCCGACCTTGCTGAAAAGCAAAAAACCTAAAGTAATCGCCGTGAGTTCAGAAGCACATAGAATGGGAAAGGTGGATGTCAATGACATTCAGGGGGAAAAAACCGGCTTCAGTTCTTTTCAGTCTTATGCCAATGTTAAACTGTTCAACATCCTTTTCACAAAGTCTTTGGTCGACATATATGGTCCAAAAGGGCTGCAGGCCTATGCGCTTCATCCTGGGGTAGTCAAAACGAATTTCGGAAAGGAAGGAAACGGCATTTTCAATTTTTTCTGGAAAATGGCCTCTCCTTTTATGATTTCGGCAAAAGCAGGAGCTGAGACTACCTTGTATTTGGCCAAAAATGATATTGATTCCCAGTTTAATGGAGCATACTTCAAAAAATCTAAGCCCAACACACCCTCTTCCTTTGCAAGAAGCGCTTCAAAAAGAGAAGCGCTTTGGGATATCAGCATGAAGCTGATTGCACCATGGATGGAGAACCTTAAGGATTGAGGAATTTCATGATTTTTTTCAGGTCTTGAGGCTGGTCAGGTTTCAACTTGTTTGCTTTGATGTACTCCCTTATATCAGACAGTTTTTCACCTGCTATCAGTTTCAGGCCTTGATTATTGATTTTTAGCTCCTCAGATTGCAACCCACGTAACCAAAAGTAATGGATGTCATGTCTATACTCGTCAAATTGGGGACCTGAATATCCGTCACGCTGTCCGGTAGGCCTGATAAGGGGTTTGCTGTGCCTCGCTACCAATTTCTGCTTGTCATTTTCAAAGATAATCTCAACAAAGTTCGGCTTACCCTCCACATATTCTATCCTAAACAACCTGGGGTCTTGCTCAGCAGTCTCTATCCATTCCCAGTTTCTCAGGACCATTCCTTTGCCTTCTCCATCCAGAGACTGAATGATGACTTCCCCTTTTTCCAATAAAATATTAAAAGGGATTTCATCATAAACCTTCCCTCCTACCAGCGAAATCCTAGCCGGCTGGTAATTTTCAAAGAGGTAGGGAGTGCCTTTGACACCATCACTCTTAGGATTCAATCTAAATATATGTGGGTCAGTTTGATTTGGTCGGGAAAGGTCCGATTGAGCTGTTGCAGCGACAGCACCCAACACCAGAAACGATACCAAAGCCATTAACAACCTTATTGCCATATGATTAAGATCTATTGAGTATTTACTTCCTAATTTCTGAATCAAAAGCGGAATATAAAATTCCTAGGTTCATTAATTATATGATTACTTTTGCAATATGAGCGAAATTATCATGTCTTTGAGTCCCAGTAACTGGGAGTCTTATGAATTGCTGGACACTGGAGGTTTTGAAAAATTAGAGAGATTTGGCGAATACATCCTGAGCAGACCAGAACCACAAGCCATCTGGGACAAAAGCATGTCCGAATCAGAATGGAAATCACTTGCACACGCACATTTTGCCAAAGAAAAAAACAATCCCGAAAAGGGACAATGGCAGGAATTGAAGCCTATTCCCCACAATTGGCAGCTTGCATACAAAAATCCCCAGGGACTGAAAATGAAACTCAACCTGGCGATGACTTCATTCAAACATATCGGACTTTTTCCAGAACAGGCCGTCAATTGGGATTATATTTCTGATACACTCAAGCAAATGCCTGTAAAGGAACCAAAGGTGCTTAATCTATTTGCTTATACCGGAGCAGCAAGTGTAGCTGCCAAGGCATGCGGAGCGGATGTCACCCACCTTGACTCTGTCAAACAAGTGGTATCCTGGTCTAAACATAATATGGAATCATCAGGTCTGGATGGAATCCGATGGATTGTAGATGACGCCATGAAGTTTATCAGGCGTGAAGTCAGAAGAGGAAATATTTACCAAGGCATCATATTGGATCCTCCAGCCTATGGAAGAGGTCCTGATGGAGAAAAATGGATTCTTGAAGAGCAGATCAATGAAATGCTCAAGCTTTGCTCCCAACTCCTGGATCCTAAACATCATTTTCTGATTCTCAACATGTATTCCCTTAGTTTTTCATCCATCATTGCCGCCAATCTGGTCAATTCTAATTTCAAGGAAGTTAGCAATGCCGAGCATGGTGAATTGTATTTGGTTGATAGATTTAAGAAGAAGCTCCCCCTTGGGATTTTCTTCAGGTTCAGAAAAATTTAAATTTTAGCGTACGCTTGTATCCATGAACAACAGACAACTGTTTTTATCCCATCTAGCCCAGACAACAGATTTTCCACTGCTAATAGAAATTGAGAAGGCTGAAGGAATCTACATGTACGGACCAAATGGTGAAACCTATATGGACCTGATTTCAGGCATTGGGGTAAGCAATGTCGGGCATAGACATCCCAAAGTCATGGAAGCCATTCACGCGCAACTGGACAAATACCTGCACCTGATGGTGTATGGGGAATTTGTGCAAAGCCCTCAGGTGCAGCTGGCTAAAGCTTTATGTGCCACTTTGCCTCCAACTTTGGACAACGTATATTTGGTCAACAGCGGAAGTGAAGCGGTAGAAGGCGCTCTCAAACTTGCCAAAAGATTTTCCAATCGAAGGGAAATTATTTCCTGCGTCAATGCCTACCATGGTTCTTCCCATGGTTCCTTATCTGTAGGGGGAAATGAAATTTTCAAAAGAGCGTATAGACCACTTCTTCCGGGAGTCAAAAATATCCGATATGGAAATCTGGATGACCTGCATCAGATCACTACCGAAACTGCAGCGGTTATTTTGGAAACCATTCAGGGAGAAGCTGGGATTAGGGTGGCAGATCAATCGTATTTCACTGCATTAAGGGAACGGTGCAATGCTACAGGAACTCTCTTGATTTTGGATGAAATCCAAGCAGGTTTTGGCCGTACAGGCACTTTTTGGGCATTTGAACAATTTGATATTGTTCCTGACATCCTGGTCTGTGCCAAAGGGATGGGGGGAGGAATGCCTATAGGAGCATTCATTGCAGGAAAACAACTGATGGGAGCATTGAAAGAAAATCCTTTGTTGGGCCATATAACCACATTTGGAGGACATCCTGTAAGCGCAGCCGCCTCTCTTGCTACCATCAGAGTCATTCAGGAAGAAAAGTTACTGGAACAGGTAGCAGCCAAAGCAGCGCTGTTCAAAAAACTTTTGGTACATCCTAAAATTCAGGAAATCAGAAACCAAGGCCTGATGATGGCTGTGAAATTTGATTCTTTTGATACCTTAAAACCAATCATTGACAGAGCCATAGCAAATGGCGTGGTCACGGACTGGTTTCTCTTCTGCGATGATGCCATGCGCATAGCTCCACCTTTGATCATCACCCATTCAGAAATAGAAAAAGCCTGCAGCATCATCCTGCAAGCCATAGATGGTTGATGCTCTTGTTCAAAAGATTGGTCTGGTAACACCTAAAAAATGGACGCATACTTTTCAAAATGCTCAAGAGCAGGTACATTTAATAGTTTTAATCTCCTTTAGCCCATGAAAAAAGTCCTGATTGGCCTCCTTGTTTTGATCATCCTTATAGCGGGTGCATTTTTGGTTCTAAAAAACAAACATACCCCGAATTACAACGGGACCATACCACTTGTAGGGCTCAACGATGAAGTTGAGGTGCTGTTTGACCCCTATGGCATCCCCCATATTTATGCTTCCAATTCGGAAGACGCCTATAAAGTTTTAGGTTATGTACATGCACAAGATAGAATCTTCCAAATGGACATCATGCGCAGGGCGGGAACAGGATCACTGGCCGAACTACTGGGTGAAGACTTACTAGAGGTAGATCAGTTTTTCAGAACACTGGGCATTCCGAAACATGCCCAATGGAGCACTTCTCTTTGGGAGAAAGAAGGTCCTTCCGATTGGAAATCAGCATCTGAAGCATATTTGAAAGGTATCAATGCCTTTATTGAAAATGGGAATTTGCCTTTGGAGTATACCTTGTTAGGCAGCAAGCCCCGCCCTTTCACCATCAATGATATCCATGGGGTAGCAGGTTATATGGCTTTCAGTTTTGCGATGGCTGTTCGCACTGACCCTTTGGTCACCAGTATAGCCAGAAACTGGGGACCTGAATACCTGAAAAGCCTTTCTGTGCACATGCTACCAGAGCATCATTTTATCCCCAACCATTATCCGGATAGAGATCCAGAAACCCATCAACTCAGCACTTCATTACTTTCTTTACTTGAAAAAATCCCTGTTCCAATGCTCGAAGGGAGCAATGCCTGGGTCATAGGACCAGACAAGACCGCTTCAGGATCGGTTTTGTTCTGTAACGACACGCATATAGGCTTTGCCCAACCCTCAGTGTGGTATGAAGCACATCTTGAATATCCTGGGTTTAGCTTTTATGGCAACCACCTCGCAGGAATTCCTTTTGGGCTAGTTGGACATTCCCGTCACCACAGCATAGGACTTACCATGTTTGAAAATGACGATCAGGATTTTTTTGAGGAACAACCCAATCCCAGCAATTCCAATGAAGTCATGTTCAAGGGCAGTTATTATGCCTTGACCGAAAGAGTGGACACCATACATGTAAAAGGGAAAGACCCAGTCCTATATACCATCAAGGAATCCAAACATGGTCCCATTATCAATGGTATAGTTCCCTCAGTAGCAAAGATGACCTCCAATCCTGTTGCCTCTTGGTGGGTATATTTATTAGAACCAAGCAAGGCCATGGAGGCTTTGTGGAAACTGAACCATGCCCAGTCCATTCAAGATGTAGAGGCTGCAGCCCCCCTCATCCATGCACCTGGTCTAAATATCATGTATGGAGACAAATCCGGTAATATCGCCTGGTGGGCTGTAGCCAAGCTGCCCATTAGGCCTGCGCATGTAGACAGCAAAATTTTCCTTTATGGCGCAGATGAACGTGATGAGCCTTTAGGTTGGATGCCATTTGTGGAAAACCCGATGAGTATCAACCCTGAATCCGGATTTGTGGCCTCAGCAAACAACCAACCCGATACCCTAAGCAATGGCACGCTGTTTCCGGGGTATTATTATCCAGGAGACAGGTGGAACAGAATTGCCAAGAATATCAATACCAGAAATGACTGGGACTTGGAAAAGGTCAAAAACATACAGCTTGAAGCGATTAATGAAACACATCCAAAAAATGTAGCCATTATGCTTCAGGAAATTGATTCCCATCTTTTTGAGGGTTATGAAGCTATCTACACTGCCCTTCACAACTGGACTGGGAACCATGGACTTCAAGACACTGCGCCAACTTTATACTATAAATGGCTTTACCATACCCTCCATGGCATGATGGCCGATGAACTTGGGGAAGAGGATTTCAAAACATTTTTGACCACGTTTCTTTATATCCGAAGTGTGCCGCTTCTGATAAGATCCGAAGATTCCATGTGGTGGGACAATGTACATACTGAAGAAACAGAAAACAGAAAACAGATCATTCAGCAGGCATTGGTTAAGTCATTGGAGGAACTTGAATCTCAATTTGGCAGAAAAAGTGAATCCTGGTTTTGGGAGAAATCAGTGATCCTTGAGCATCCGCACCCCTTGGGAGCAAAATCCCCGCTCAATTTGATTTTCAATGTCAAGGCACCGGCCGTGACAGCAAATGAAGAATCCATCAATAAATTGCCATTTACGCTCAATGGCGACGGTATTTACAAAGTAAACAGCGGTCCAGCCATGAGGATCATTCTTGACTTTGCGGACGTAGAAGGATCAGTATCCGTGCTACCTACAGGACAGAGTGGGAATCTGTTCAGCCCTCATTATGCTGATCAAGCAGAAATGTATGCCTATGGAGCATACAGACCTCAACTCATGAATGAACAGACCATCAGGAGCACAGCAAAAAGCCGCCTTGTCTTTCAAAAACAAAATCAAGATTAGGGCTACTCAAGATTGGAGTGCAAGGAAAACCTTATCCCTTCATCTAAAATAATTGTCCTTAGCAGCAATCATTTTGAGGAAGAAATGGTTTTGTCTATAACGCCGACATGATCAACTTAACGGCAACAGCTAATTCTAGGATTATCAGTCAACTATGAGCACAAAATCTAAAAAAACCTACGAAATCCAAAAACCAGAAGAGGATTGGAGACAAGAACTGGATCAGGAAGCTTATCGGGTACTGAGAGAAAAAGGAACGGAGCGCCCATTTACCGGACAGTATTATTTGAACAAGGAAACAGGAATCTACGAATGCAGGGCCTGTGGAAACGAAATTTTCCATTCTTCAGCCAAATATGACAGCGGTTGTGGATGGCCCTCCTTTACGGAACCTGTAAGCGAAACTGCCATTGACGTACAGATGGATTACAGCCATTACATGATCCGTGAAGAAATCCTTTGTGGCAAATGCGGTGGACATTTGGGTCATCGATTTCCTGATGGTCCCAAGGATAAAGGCGGTATCAGGTATTGTATCAATTCCGTCAGTATGCAATTCAATAAAACAGAGTAGTCAAAAAAATAAAAAGCCCCAAGTACATCTTCTGAATGCTTGGGGCTTTTGCTTTTGCAAAAATTGGATAGTATCAAATTTCTATTTTAATGCTGCCACTGCTGACTTTACCTACAATAGTCACATCAGCTCCATTGTCAATGCGTAGATTCTTGCCTGAACGCTTGTCACCGACCTTCACAGAACCGCTATTGGCATTTAAATCAAAGTTATAAGCCTGCAAATCAGACCCTGTCTGTATGTTGATACTGCCTGAATTGGCTCTCAAACTAGTGTGTTTGCTAAGTCCAGAATTTTCTGCTTTCACGGAACCTGAACTGACTTCAAGATTTCCCAATGATTTCACATTGTTGAAACGGAGGGTACCGCTGTTTACCTTCGCATTTACCACGCCTTCTACGTTTTCGAATTTAAGGCTTCCTGAAGAACCCTTGGCATCCACGTCTCCTTCCACATTGCTCAGGTTGATCGCACCAGAATTTACATTCACCTGAACATTACCATATAGTCCATCTCCTGTAATTCTACCCGAAGATGCTGCCAGTCTCATGTTTTCAACATTGAGTTCGTTGGTCTTGATAGATCCGGAATTGACTTTCAGGTCAATTTCTTTATGATCAACATGCATCACCTCCATTGCACCAGAACTGTTGGTAAACTTCAGTTTGATATTTTCGGGACCAGTAAGGCTGATGTAACCATTGAACCTGTTCCCGAAATTCCAACCGTTCATGCTTTCACCGGTTACTTCGATTTTCAGCTTAGATCCGGATTTTCGGTATTTGATTTCCATACCGCTTGATTCCGGAACTTCCATATAGGCATTGAGAAAAACCTCGTCCTCATTTTCTTTGCCTTCATATGATACTTCCAAAAAACGACCATCAAGTTCAATTTCTGAAATACCAAAGAAAGATTCTTCATAATCTCTGGTGACAGTATCCTCAGCTACCCCGCAGGATATCAAGAGGAATACTGACATCAGGCTTCCGATTAAAAAGAGGAATTTACTTGATCTCATCTGAACCGGAGTTAGGATAATAATTGGATTGATTTGACATCATTGATAAGGTCTCATGCGCCACTTTGATGTTGTACTCATAAGCCAGGCTTTTATAATTGACCAGATCTACGATGGTACCGATAAAACATAAACCTAGGGTGAAAATGTAAAGTACACCTAATCCAATCTGTCCAAGAATAAAGCGGTGCAATCCTGCAAATCCAAAGAAACCAAGGAGACATAAGATGAGCACCATTTGGTTGTCTTTTCTTCTAGCTCTATAAACTTGGGCAAAAAGGTTTGCCTGTTCATCATCCATGTTCTTTAAAATCCCTTGGATGTAACCCAATTCCATTCCTTCCAATTCAGGAAGGTGTCTTAATACATTAGCCATAGTGTTTGATAGTTTTGATGTTTCTGATGAGTTGAATGATCCGAAAGACAATCACGGCATAAGCAAACATGGCCAAAGGATGCATGGACCAAGAAGCCTGAAAATCTCCTTTAACAATCAAGCTCATGGCTCTTCCCAATCCACAACCTGGACACCATTGTATTCCGAGGTTATCCAATGGACACAAGCTGAAATGCTGTGGTCCATAGGGGTCGATGAAAAGGATGCCTACCAATGCGCTGATCCAAAAGATCAATTCTATAGGAAGCTTGCCGATTATTGTACTGATTCTTTTCATTATTCGGTAAAGTACGAAAAGAATGCCATAACCAAAAAAATGCTTATCTAGCCCATATAGCGGGTTTTATGCCTAGTGATGGGCTATGTACGGACAAAATACTGTCCGATTATGAACGGGTAATCACTGGGATTTTTAATTCAACTGGATGGCCCAATTGCTTTTCTGCCCGCTTCAAAAACTGTTTCCGCATGATGTTGAAACTTTTAGACTGACTTCCCCATGCGGTACTTTCCAATAATAATCCAAAAACAGGTTTAGGAATTGAAGTTGCCGATTTAAGATGTAGGGCTTGGGAAGCCTCAGGCCCAAGGAGAAAGGCAACCAATGCTTCAGTGAACTGGGCAGCTTGTGCATTGGGAACATTTTGGGAGAAGAATGTCAATAGACTTTGAACTAATGTAATACCTGCTTCAGATGTTTTAAGATGTCTTTTTCGAATCAATTTATCCAGTTCATACGCCTCTTTAACTGTTTCTGGCCAAAATTCCACCTGTATTCCGAGGTAATACCCAATCACTTTCCAATGATGAAGCAGATCTTCCGCTACAGCTTTTTCCACTCTACGACCAGTCTTTTCCATTCCACGGATGACGATCAGGCTAAAGGCGAGATTGGTACCGATCTGATCTTCTTGATTAATGGGAACACCCCAAGATGACTGCCAGTCTTTTGCATGCTTCATCACCATCATTCTGGAAAATGCGTGGATCAACCTTACTTTGGCTAAAGAAAGGAGTGTTGGACTATCATGCCTAAAACCATCTGGTCTAAAGGCTTCCATTACAAAAAGACCAGTTTCAATTAATCTTGTTCCTATATCTGAAATGATTCTTTTTGACCTTATCAATACTTGAGCCCCATCAGCAAAAGCATAACAATAGGGTAAAGCATAAAATCCAAGCAAAGAAAGGTACCTAGATCCATTTTGCACAAAAAAATCCCTTGCATCCTTGCACCTCGATGGATCAATAAAATCAGGTGCTTCCCTATAAAAATCAAAAAAGGCAGCCACGGCTTGTGGAAGTTCAAGTTGGATCACCTCTTCCAATGTGCCGGCAGCATTAATTGTTTCACTGAGTTGGGGATTAGCGGCTAACGCTACAATTGCTTGATCGGCAAGAGGGTCACCCATTTGCCTCAAAAGATCCATTTGCCGGGTATGATATAATTTTAGCTTGTCCACTCCATTGTAACCTCCTTTTCGTAATTTAGTTTCCTTATTTCACTCCTACCCTTATGTTTAAATATTTTCTTGTATTGCTGCTTACAGTTTGTTCCACTTATCCTGTTCTAGCTCAAGGCTCTTTTGACTTATTTGCTGTAGATGTCAGTGGTTCCGGTAAAAAATTCACCATCAAAGCAGGGTCTACTTTCCAAATTACGGATAGAAAAGGATACGACAATCAGCCCAACTTTATCAATGACAAGCAAATGGCTTTTTCGGCAGCAGACGAAAAGGGAAACCATGATATCATCATCTATAATTTTGAGAGTGGTAAGTTCACCAATCTTACGAAAACAGGCGACCGAAACGAATTTTCTCCTTCTCTGACAGATTGTAAATTATATGTTTCTGCAGTTACTGTTGAAGAAGATGGTAAACAACGACTTTGGCTATATCCTACCAACTTCGGTGAACCGGAACTGCTGTATGACGATATCGAACCAGTTGGATATTACGATTGGTATGACAACAAAGCAGCCATGTTTGTTCTCGGGCAGCCTAATTCCTTGGTGTATCCTTATTCCAAAGACAGTATTTTGACTGTAAGTCAAGGCATTGGAAGAACGATCAGAAAAAGGCCAGGATCTTCAATAATGACGTATTTGGAAAAAACGGCGGCTGATGAAACACAAAAATACCCCATCAAAGGATTTGACCTTGTCAAGCAGACTCAATACGACTATGGTTATACTTTAGCAGCTCAGGAAGACTTTATCTGGCTGGACAAAAACCACCTGCTCATGGCCCAGGGAAATGAGCTTTTTGTCAGGAAGTATGATCAGTCAGAATGGCTCAAAATAGGAAGCGTTTCAGCTAACGGATACAGCCAAATCAGCCGTATGGCTTATTCCAAGGACCTGAACAAACTTGTTGTTGTCTTAGAGCGACAAAAGCCTTAATCAATCAGCTAAGTGCTAAGGAATCAAAACATATTCATAGGTGGACTGAAGCCCTAGAGGTATACCTAAACTCCAATAAAATAAGAGAAAAACAGTCCACACCACGAGCAATACAAGTGAATAAGGAAGCATCACAGATACCATGGTTCCGATCCCTGTGCCTTTGACATAGCGTTGACAGAACACCACCACTAAAGGAAAATAAGGCAACAAGGGTGTGATGATGTTGGAAACAGAGTCCCCTACCCTATAAGCTGCCTGCGTAAGATCCGGAGAGATTCCCACCTGCATGAGCATAGGAACAAATATTGGAGATATCAGCGCCCATTTGGCAGAAGCAGATCCTACAAAAAGATTGACTGTAGCTGTCAGCAGAACAATGCCTACAATGGTCACTTGACCAGGTAACTGCATGGCATAAAGCAAGTCTGCTCCTTTTAAGGCTGAAAGGGCTCCAAGATTTGATTTACCAAATGAATCAATAAAAAGCGCACAGAAAAATGCCATTACAATGTAATAGGACATAGAGCCCATAGCCTTACTCATAGACATCACCATGTCTTTCATGGTTTGGTATCTGCCAGAGGCAAATCCATAAACCACTCCAGGGAGCCAAAACAACAAGAAAATCAAGGGAACAATAGATTTCATCAAAGGTGCGTCTCTTGAGGTCATTTCACCTTGGCTGTCACGCATGGCTGAGTTTTCGGGCCAAACCCAAAGAACAAGCGCAAGAAAACAAACCAGCATTACGCCTACTGCAATCAAAAAACCTTTGAATTCCTTTTGATTAAGATGTTCCATTTTAGGCAAATCTTCCAAATCACCATCCAAAGCAACGTTCTTCCTCAGTCTTGGCTCAATTACCCTGTCCGTAAGGTACCAGACCACTGAGATCACAACCAAAGATGATAGACCGGTAAAATAGATATTATTCAAGGGATTGAGGGATATTTCAGGATCAACAATCTGGGCTGCAGATTGGGTAAAACTCTGGATCAATGGATCTATACTTGATGGGATAAAATTGGCACTAAATCCCCCAGATACACCTGCAAATGCTGCTGCGATACCTGCGATGGGATGACGTCCTGCAGCATAAAATATCACACCACCCAAAGGAATCACCAGCACATATCCAGCATCGGCTGCAGTATGGCTCACTATAGCAACCAAAACCAATATCGGAGTCAACAGCATCTTGGGAGTAACACCTAAAAGTAATTTGAGACCAGCACTGATGAAACCAGAATGCTCAGCTGCCCCAACTCCCAGCATCGCCAACAATACCACACCCAGAGGAGGGAAATTGATAAACACCGAAGTCATATTGGAAAGAAAAGCAGCGAACTGCTGTCCTGTCAATAAATTCTGTACCCTAAGCTCCCCTCCTGTCCGTGGATCAACTGCGCCAAAATCAATCGGTGCCAACATTGCAGAGATGACCCATGTCAACAACATCAACAACAAAAACAAAATAGCAGGATCTGGAAGTTTGTTGCCGGCTTTTTCTATCAGGTCTAGAAACCTATCTAAGAAGCGCTTGTCATTCGGAGTGGTAACTTGCATACAAAGTCAAATTGGGTTTAGCCAAATTTAAGCAGTGGATTGGTTTTTCCTTATACGTTTGGAAAAAATCGAGCAGGAATCTGCAAGTGGACCTGTTTTGAAAAATTAACTCCAGAAAAGTAAAGAAGTTGATTCATCTGCTCAAATGCTGACCACACATCTCAAAATCTATCACTGGAATAAGTATTTTCGAGGAATTATTCCTTTTCTACTTTATCTTACCACTTTACAATAGATAATTGAAATTAAGAAACCTAAAAAAACCGATGAAAAATAAATGTCTGAATTTATGTGCAGCACTTGCGCTGGCAGTATGCCTGCCTTCCCTTGCACAATCACAGGTCATGGACAAGCGCTCCATTATCGCCAAAAATGCCGAATTGGTTAAAGTTGGAGACGGTTATTCCTTTACCGAAGGCCCTGCGGTACACCGCAATGGAGATGTTTACTTTACCGACCAACCCAACGATCAAATCGTCAAGTGGTCTGCAACAAAAAACGAGTTGAGCGTGTTCATGCAGCCGTCAAAGCGATCCAATGGGATGTTCTTTGACAGAATGGGAAACCTCATTTCCTGTGCTGATGAGGAAAACCAACTTTTGGCCATTGATGACAAAGGCAATATTACGGTACTGATTGAAAACTATAAAGGAAAAAAGCTCAATGGCCCCAATGACGTATGGGTTGCTCCTAATGGAGGTATCTATATTACGGATCCACTTTATAAAAGACAATATTGGAAGAGAGACCCCGAAATGCAACAAGATGGGGAACACCTGTATTACCTTTCTCCCGACAGGCTGCAGCTTTTCAGGGTCGATGAAAACCTTGTTAAGCCCAATGGATTGGTCGGCACTAGGGACGGCAAAAAGCTTTATGTAGCCGACATAGGTGACAATAAAACCTATGTTTATGATGTACAAGAAGATGGATATCTGACCAACAGAAAATTATTTGTAGAAATGGGATCTGACGGGATGACCATTGATAATAGAGGAAATGTTTACCTCACAGGAAAAGGCGTCACTGTTTTTAATCCAAAAGGTGAAAAAATCGCACATATTCCTATAGAAGAAAATTGGACAGCAAACGTGGTGTTTGGTGGAACAGACCGAAACACCTTATTCATTACAGCCAGAGGTACTGTCTATACGCTGAAAATGAAAGTGAGAGGCGTCAATTAAGCCATCTTGAGCGCAAAACTTCAATAATAATTTGGATGAAGGGGTTACCAGCTAATTTGGTAACCCATTTTTGTATTAATCACAGTTGCCTTCAATATCACAACTATCACCAGGTCCGTTTTCCACCTCAATTGTTTGACGGTCTTTGAGGTGGGACTCCCAGGCTTTTTCTAAGGTTTGCTTAAAAAGATCCAATGGCTGAGCTCCCGAAATCCCGAATTTTCTATCTAAAACAAAGAAGGGGACACCACTGACTCCAATCAATCTTGATTCATAAATATCCGCTTCTACAGCCTCTGAAAATTCGTCTGAATTTAAACAATTCAGGACTCGATCCTTCTCAAGTCCTACTTCCAAAGCCAATTGGAGTAAGGTTTCCTTATCATCCATATTTTGGCCTTCTGTAAAATATGCTTTCAAAAGCCGCTCTTTCATGGCATCACCTTTTTCAAGATGTTTTGCCAGCTGAAGCAATCTATGGGCATTTTTTGAATTGGCTACAACAGCCTTGTCAAGGTGGTATTCCAAGCCTTCTTCTGCTGCCATGGCCGTGACTTGATCTGTTATCTGTTTGGTCTGCTGAAGACTCCATCCTTTAACCTTAGCTAGATATTCAGTGTTTGAGAGACTTGGATCTGTAACCATATCAGGATTAAGCAAAAAGCTTTTCCAGACAATCTGCACCTGATCTTTATTTTCAAAGGATGCCAATGCTCTTTCAATCCTGCGCTTGCCTATATAGCAAAATGGACACATGATGTCCGACCAAATTTCTATTTTCATGGGATAAGAATTTATACACCATAAATGCAATTTAGCTGATGAAGGTTCAATTGTCCTGTCAAACTAGTAAGAGGCAGAAAAGGGAATTATCGGCTAGTCCTGCCTAAAAGATGAACCGGCATCAATGCAAATTTACCCAATTGAACCCATCACATTAAAAATCTACTTCAATGGAAGTTAGTGGCTGAGGCTTTGGTTTTTCAGCAAAACCCCTTTCTGATCATGGCACAAAGTCTTGTTTTGCTGACCCTTTGTTGACTAATATCCTGTTGCAGGCCCCCTCCATTTTATTTCAGAATTATATTTTCTATTTTACTTCCATGAACAAGCGCTCCTTTATCAAATCATTTGCACTTGCTGGTCTGACTGCTCCAGCCATTTTAGAAAGTTTGGGTAACCCACTTCCTGTATGGAATGGACTAGAAGGGAAGCCAGAGGATGAAGATTTTTGGCTAAAAGTAAGACAGGATTACAAGTTAAAGCCGGATTATATCAACCTGGAAAACGGATATTACTGTTTTGTACCTCAGCCTATTTTGGATAAATATCAGAAGCATATACAGGAAGTAAATTACCAAGGTTCTTGGTATATGAGAACTGTTCAATGGGAAAATAAAGACACAGTAGCAGCTAGACTTGCAACTCAGTTTGGTGGTACACCTGATGAAGTGGCCATCACAAGGAATGCTACAGAATCTTTGGATATCATCATTTCAGGATACCCTTGGCAAAAAAATGATGAAGCCATTTTTGCTGAACAGGATTATGGAAGTATCCAAAATATGTTTACCCTGGCTGCGCGTCGCCACGGAATAGTCAACAAAATTGTTTCTATTCCCAATCATCCATTATCTGACGAGGAAATTGTCAGCATATATGAAAATGCCATTACTCCAAACACCAAGCTGATCATGGTCAGCCATATGATCAATATCACCGGGCAGATCTTACCAGTCAAAAAAATCTGTGCCATGGCCCATCGTCATGGTGTGGAAGTCATGTTGGATGGCGCACATTGTATAGCCCACTTCGATTTTAAAATTGATGAATTGGGATGCGATTATTATGCATGCAGCCTGCACAAATGGCTCAGCGTTCCCTTAGGAGCTGGATTGTTGTATGTTAAAAGAGACAAAATCAAGAAGATATGGCCTTTATTGGCTCCTTATGAGTTGGATCATCAAAACATCAAAAATCTCAACCATATTGGAACACATCCCGTGGCCACGGATCTGGCAATCAACGACGCGTTGGATTACTATTTAGCATTGGGACCTTCGCGAAAAGAAGCCAGACTGAGATATCTTCAAAAATACTGGAGTGATCAGGTAAGGGATCTGCCTGGAATTATCCTCAATACACCATCAGATCCGACCCGCTCATGTGGAATCGCCAACGTAGGAATAAAAGGAATGTCCCCTACTGAGATGGCTGAGCGGTTGTTGAAATCGCATGGCATTTATACTGTAGGAATAGCTTATGCTAATGTGTGGGGATGTAGGATAACCCCAAATGTCTATACGACAACTGCAGAACTTGATGTTTTTGTAGGTGCTTTAAAAACCCTTTCATCCTGATCGATTAGTTCCATTTTTTTACACCCACAGACAGTTTTATCACCGTTTAACACCCGAAAAAATAATTGTTCTTTTTCAACAAAATTTTGATCAAAATAAATTTTTTAAAAAAATTTAAAACTCTCAAAATTAGAGTGAAATCAGTATTATTTAGCGTATATGTTTGTTTTTATAGGTACAACTATCACTTTAACAGTCAAATTTTAAC
>DAIPZN010000015.1:0-56388 GCA_036782195.1 Cyclobacteriaceae bacterium
CATTATAAATAGGTTTAATGTTGTAATTTCGCATCACAAAATGTAATTAGTCTAAATAACTCACAACCATGAGCAAAGACAACCAAATATTAGAAGATTTGACCTCCAAAGAGTACGAGCACGGGTGGTCTGTTGATTTCGAAACAGATGAAGCCCCCGCTGGACTTAATGAAGATATCATCAGATGGATTTCTGCTAAAAAAGATGAGCCTGATTGGCTTCTTGATTGGAGGCTTAAAGCCTTTAAAATTTGGCAGCAAATGGAAGAACCGGATTGGGCCAATGTAAATTACCCTAAAGTTGATTTTCAAGCTTTAAAATACTATTCTGCACCGAAGCAGAGCAAGAAACCAAAAAATCTAGATGAGGTTGATCCAGAATTACTTCAGATCTACGAAAGGCTTGGCATCAACCTAAATGAACAAAAAAGGCTTCAAGGTATTGCAGTCGACGCTGTCCTGGATTCTGTTTCAGTGGGTACTACATTTAAAGAGACTTTGTCCAAATTAGGCATCATTTTCTGCTCATTCAGTGAGGCTGTACAAGAGCATCCTGAATTGGTCAAAAAATACCTCGGATCAGTAGTGCCGATGACGGACAATTATTATGCAGCCTTAAATTCAGCTGTATTTTCTGATGGGTCTTTCAGCTATATACCAGCCGGAGTTAGATGTCCGATGGAGCTTTCGACTTACTTCAGAATCAATGCCGCTAATACAGGTCAATTTGAAAGGACTTTAATAGTCGCTGAAGAGGGTTCATATGTTTCCTACCTCGAAGGATGTACCGCTCCTCAACGTGATGAAAACCAGCTACATGCTGCGGTTGTTGAAATTTATGCAGCCAAAAACGCTGAAGTGAAATACTCTACAGTTCAAAACTGGTATCCCGGAGATAAAAACGGAAAAGGCGGTATCTACAACTTTGTGACCAAAAGAGGAATCTGTGCCGGAGACCATTCCAAAATTTCCTGGACGCAGGTTGAAACAGGCTCTGCAGTCACCTGGAAATATCCTTCCTGCATATTGAAAGGAGATTATTCTATAGGAGAATTCTATTCTGTAGCTGTTACCAACAACTTCCAGCAAGCGGACACCGGTACCAAGATGATCCATATTGGCAAAAATACCAGATCCAGAATTGTTTCTAAAGGTATCTCAGCCGGCAAATCCCAAAACTCTTATCGTGGTCAGGTACAGGTAATGA
The DNA here is from genome assembly GCA_036782195.1 of Cyclobacteriaceae bacterium. GTDB lineage: Bacteria > Bacteroidota > Bacteroidia > Cytophagales > Cyclobacteriaceae > DAIPZN01. The sequence goes on from DAIPZN010000015.1 coordinate 1,207, forward strand.
AGAGGGCAACAAATGCCCGTAACTTCTCCCAGTGTGATTCACTGCTGATGGGTGATCAATGCGGTGCGCATACCTTTCCTTACATAGACATCCAAAATTCTTCTGCAAAAGTCGAGCACGAAGCTACTACATCTAAGATCGGCGAGGACCAACTGTTCTATTGCAACCAAAGAGGTATCTCTACCGAAGATGCAGTAGCCTTGATTGTCAATGGTTATGCAAAAGAGGTCCTCAATCAGCTTCCTATGGAATTTGCAGTTGAAGCTCAAAAGCTGCTGGCTTTGACACTTGAAGGAAGTGTAGGTTAATCGAAAATAAAATCATTAGTACTGTGACTTTAATAGGGTCAATTTCAATATCCTCAACATATGTTATCAATCAAAAATCTTCATGCCTCTATAGAGGGGACTCCTATACTAAGAGGAATCAACCTGGAAATCAAACCAGGAGAAATCCATGCGATCATGGGTCCAAATGGTTCTGGAAAATCAACTTTGGCTTCCGTCTTAGCAGGAAGGGAAGAGTATGAAGTCACTGACGGGGAAGTAATTTTCAATGGCAAAAACCTTTTGGAACTTGCACCTGAAGACCGTGCCAGAGAAGGTGTTTTTTTGGCTTTTCAATATCCTGTAGAAATTCCAGGAGTAAGTACAACCAATTTCTTAAGAACAGCCGTCAACCAAGTCAGAGAATACAGAGGGCAGGAACCACTCGATGCTGTTAAATTTCTCGCGGTGATGAAAGAAAAAATGAAGTTGGTTGAGATTGATCAAAAATTACTGAGCAGATCATTGAATGAAGGTTTTTCTGGCGGAGAAAAGAAAAGGAATGAAATTTTCCAAATGGCTATGTTAGAACCTACCCTATCTATTTTAGATGAAACTGATTCAGGTCTTGATATCGATGCTCTTCGGATAGTTTCTAATGGTGTGAACAAACTCAAATCCCCTGAAAAAGCTACCATAGTAGTTACCCACTATCAGAGACTGTTGGATTATATAGTACCTGATTTCGTACATGTGCTTTATAAAGGCCAAATAGTAAAATCAGGATCCAAAGAATTGGCGCTTGAGTTGGAAGAAAAGGGTTATGACTGGATTAAAGAAGAAGCAGACTCAGTTTCTTTCTGATTTCCTGACATCTAATTAAATCACCATGACCACAATCACACAGAACAATATATTGGAACAGTTTCTTTCAGCTCATGCCCCTAAGGGAGGTTTTGCTGAGCTTCGTGCTGATTCCTTGGAATTTCTTCAAAAACACGGTCTTCCCAAAGCCAAAGAAGAAGAATATAAATATACCCCTATCAGCAAGCGAATTGAGCAAAGAATCAGTTCGCTTAAGCTTGCGATTCCAGCAGGTGTTTCAGCTGAGCAAGTAAAAAAACATATATTTGAGGGTTTTGAAGGTGACGTGCTGGTTTTCGATAACGGGCATTTTAATCCGTCCCTCTCTGCCGTCTCCAGCCAAGGCTATCATATTCACAACCTGTCACAGATAGCCTTTGACAAACTATCCCATATTGCTTTTCCTGAAAAAGACCCGTTTGTAGCACTCAACAATATTTCTTTTGAGGATGGGTTGTATCTTGCAGTTGACAAAAATCAAAAGGTAGAAAAACCTATTCTTTTCTTACATATCAACAACGGGGAATCAGGTACACTCATCGCACCCAGGATATTTATCGTCTGTAACCCATCTGCTGAAGTAACATTTTTGGAAACTACTGTCAGTGTAAATGAAAGTCATTATTTGACTGCGCCTGTTACTGAAATTCATGTAGCTCAAAATGCCAAGGCTAACTTCTACCGACTTCAGGCAGGCGATAAGCAGGCTTTAGAAGTGAATAATTTTGTTACAGATATCCATAGAGACGCGACTTTTACATCTGTTGTAATCTCATTGGACGCTGACATGATCCGCAACAACCTGACTTTGAACCTCAAAGGAAGTGGCTGTGAAGGAAATATGTATGGCCTTTACCTCATCAATGGAAAAAGCCATATTGATAACCATACCAATGTGGATCACACCATACCCCATGCACAGTCCAATGAACTGTACAAAGGAATCTTAGCAGATGAATCAAGGGGCGTTTTCAACGGAAAAATTTTCGTTAGACAGGATGCCCAAAAAACAAATGCATTTCAACAGAACAACAACATCCTTCTTTCAGATGATGCCATAGTCAATACCAAACCTCAATTGGAAATCTGGGCTGATGATGTCAAATGTTCTCATGGCTGTACTACAGGACAGTTAGATGAAGAAGCTCTCTTTTATCTTCAGGCTCGTGGGATCAAAAAGTCATATGCCAAGGGTTTGCTGTTGTTTGCTTTTGCCAATGAAGTCCTGGAACATATTCAGGTGGACTCTTTCAGAGAGCTGGTAGCAAATATGGTGGAAGAAAGACTTGGCAGCAAAGCGTAAAACATGTCTGAACTCCTTACCGACATCAGAAGTCAGTTTCCCATTCTCCATCAGGAGGTAAATGGAAAACCCTTAGTCTATTTAGACAATGCCGCTACTACGCAAAAACCACGCTCTGTACTAGATGCCTTGGCTCAATATTACCAACTTGACAACTCTAACATTCATAGAGGGGCGCATACTTTAGCTGACAGAGCCACAAGGTACTTTGAAGATACCCGCTTGACCATCAGGGAATTTATCAATGCACAAGATGCTGCAGAAGTAATTTTCACCAAAGGGACCACTGAGAGCATCAACTTAGTTGCAGCATCTTTTGGGGGAAGGTTTATCACTAAAGGTGATGAGATCATCATTTCGACTCTTGAGCATCATTCCAATATTGTACCCTGGCAACTTCTTTGTGAAGCAAAAGAAGCTACTTTAAAAGTTATTCCGATCAATGATTCAGGAGAAATCCTGATGGAGGAATACGAGCGGCTATTGAGTCCCAAGACAAAATTTGTCAGTATAGTGCATGTGTCAAATGCATTGGGTACCATCAATCCGATAGAAGAAATAATTCGACTTGCTCATGGCGTAGGTGCCAAAGTTATGATAGATGCAGCCCAGTCTGTGAGTCACTTTAAAGTTGACGTACAGGCATTAGACTGTGATTTCTTAGCGTTTTCAGCACATAAATTATATGGCCCCACAGGGTTGGGTGTTTTGTATGGTAAAAGAGAATTGCTTGAAGCCATGCCACCTTATCAAGGCGGAGGAGAAATGATCAAAGAAGTGAGTTTTGAGAAAACAACCTTCAATGAAATCCCTTTTAAATTTGAAGCTGGAACACCCAATATCGGGGATGTCATAGCATTTAAAAAATCAATTGAGTTTGTCAATTCATTAGGCAAAGATCTGATTGTTGACCATGAAACTGAGTTGTTGATCTATGCTACTGAATCCCTAAAGACTATCAAAGGAGTAATACCAGTAGGTACTGCAGCCAATAAAGTAAGTGTCCTATCCTTCAACATCAACGGCATGCATCCCTTTGATGTAGGTATGATGCTCGATGCAAACGGGATAGCAGTAAGAACAGGTCACCATTGTACCCAACCCCTTATGAAACGGTTCGGGATTGAGGGAACTGTAAGGGCATCCTTCTCTGTTTACAATAGCAAATCAGAGGTAGATGTATTGGCTGCTACTGTAGCCAAAATAGCAAAACTCAAAAACAAATGAAGAGTATACAGGAGGTCCAAGACGAAATCATAGAAGAGTTTGAAATGCTTGGCGATGATAAAGAATCTACTATCTATTATATCATGGAACTTGGCGGACAACTTCCGGAATTTCCTGAAGAAGAGAGAACAGAGACAAATATCATCAAGGGATGTCAATCAAAAGTATGGCTTACAGCCCGAGAAAATGATGATAAGCTGGAATTTCTGGCAGACTCAAATACTGACATAACCAAAGGACTTATCAGTCTGCTGATCAGGGTGCTATCGCACAGAAAACCTGAAGAGATAATGGCGGCAGACCTGTCTTTTATACAAAAAATAGGTATGGGCAACATCATAGGTTCCCAAAGATCCAATGGCTTAGCTGCTATGATCATGCAAATGAAGCGCTATGCCGTAGCATACCATACCAAATCAAACGCATCATGATTATGGCTGAAACAACAGGAGATATAAAGGAAATACCCGCACAGGAATTAAAGGAAAAAGTCATTACGGCTATTAAGCAGGTATATGACCCGGAAATACCCGTTGATGTTTATGAGTTGGGGCTTATCTACGAGATTACAGTTTATCCTGTAAATAACGTTTATGTCTTGATGACTCTTACCTCACCGAATTGCCCCTCAGCTGAATTTATTCCAAGTGAGATCAAAGACAAAATCCAGCAAATCCAGAACATCAACCATGTTGAGCTAGAATTGACCTTTGACCCTCCTTATTCACAAGACATGATGTCCGAAGCAGCCAAGCTGGAATTAGGATTTCTTTAATTTAAAATAAAACACCATAAAATATGTATCCAGAGGAATTAATTGCACCGATGCGTCAAGAATTGACCAATGTGGGATTTCAAGAGTTCAGGACTGCAAAAGATGTAGAAGATCATCTAAAAGAACATAAAGGGACAACCTTTATCGTCATCAATTCAGTTTGTGGTTGCGCGGCAGGTGCTGCAAGACCTGGGGTAAGATACGCATTGGACCAAAGCGAAGCCAAACCGGATGTCCTAGCCACAGTCTTTGCAGGCAATGACAGAGAAGCTGTAGATTTGGTAAGAAAGTACCATCTACCATATCCACCCTCCTCTCCTTCTATGGCCCTGTTCAAAGATGGTGAGCTGGTTCACTTTATCGAAAGACACCACATCGAAGGTAGAAATGCCAAAATGATTGGTGACCATCTAGTCGAGGTTTTCGATCATTTCTGTAAATAAAATTTGCCCTTAGGGGCATTTTTTATGCTAAAAAAATATAGTCTGAATAACAACCGTAAACAAAATATTATTTTTGGTTTACACCTTTAAAGTGTTATTTTTGACTCTTTAGGTTTTTGAACCAAATAATATAGACAAATCGCCCAAACTATTGAAATGTATCCAAATTCAGTCTAATTTTTTGACAAGAATGTTGGTGTAATAAATCATTCAATAAACATCCGATTTCCTTAACTTAAGGTCCTCAAAACAGTTAGAACTAGTAACAATAAACTGATTATAAACACAACACCTATGTCCGAAACAGCAAAGTTATCTTACGGAGGTAAAGAAATTGAACTTCCCGTTATTGAAGGTACTGAGAATGAAAAAGCCATTGATATTGCAAAACTAAGGAGTGCGACAGGTCTGGTAACCTTAGACCCCGGTTTTAAGAATACCGGCTCCACCACAAGTTCAATAACGTTTTTGGATGGCGAAGAAGGAATTTTGAGGTATAGGGGATATAGGATAGAGGAGCTGGCAGAAAAATCTACCTTCCTTGAAGTAGCGTACTTGTTGATCTATGGAGCACTGCCTACACAGCAACAATATGAAAAATTCACCAAAGAGATCACCACACATACTTTGGTGCATGAAGATATCAAAAAAATCCTCGATGGATTCCCATCCAATGCCCACCCAATGGGAGTTTTATCTTCCTTGATTTGTTCTTTAACAGCCTTTTATCCAAAATCTCTCGATCCGAATAGATCAGGTGATGAAGTAAATCTCAGCATCATCAGGCTACTGGCGAAAATGCCGACATTTGCTGCTTGGGCCTATAAGAACGAAGTAGGTCACCCGGTCAATTATCCGGACAACAGCTTAGACTACTGTTCAAATTTCCTTAAAATGATGTTTGCCCTACCTGCTGAAAAGTATGAAGTAGACCCGGTAGTCTCTAAAGCACTAGACAAGCTTTTGATTCTCCATGCAGACCACGAGCAAAATTGCTCTACATCAACTGTAAGAATTGTAGGATCGTCTCAGGCAAGTATTTACGCTTCCATTTCGGCAGGTATCAATGCCCTTTGGGGTCCTCTTCATGGAGGGGCAAACCAATCTGTAATTGAAATGCTTGAAGCTATTAAAGCTGATGGAGGTGACTCCAAAAAATATTTAGCCAAAGCTAAAGACAAAGACGATCCATTCAGATTGATGGGATTTGGTCATAGGGTGTATAAAAACTTCGATCCTAGAGCTAAGATTATTAAAAAAGCCGCAGATGACGTTCTTGAAAAATTAGGCGTCAATGATCCGATTCTAGACATTGCCAAAGAACTGGAATATGCAGCTTTGAATGATCAGTATTTTGTGGACAGAAAGCTTTATCCTAACGTAGATTTCTACTCAGGTATCATATACAGGGCACTTGGCATTCCTACAGATATGTTTACCGTCTTATTTGCAATGGGTAGACTCCCGGGATGGATTGCACAATGGAAAGAAATGCGTGAGAACAATGAGCCTATAGGCCGTCCACGTCAGATCTACACTGGTGAAACAGATCGAAACTACGTATCCATGAACAAAAGATAATCAGTATCCCTGCATATTAAATTAAAACCTCTGGTTCCCCAGAGGTTTTTTTATTGGTAAACTCTGTTTAGCTTTTACAAACCTTTAGGTTTTATGCATATATTTGGAAACTCAAAAACAAATTTCAGTTTACTATGAAGATTGACCAACTAGAAGAAGCAGTTGCCCTGACTAAAAAATTTACGACAAAACCCACAAACCAAGAACTCCTAAAATTATATGGTTTATACAAGCAAGCCACATTAGGGGATAATAAAGAAGAAGCCCCCTCAGGATTTGATTTTGTTGCTGCTGCCAAGCACAACAGCTGGCTCGCATATTCAGGAAAAAGCAAAGAAGATGCTGCGGCATCCTATATAGAATTTGTGACAGAATTATCTTCCAAATATTTATAAGCAACATATATTTTCTGTTTGGGTAAATGAAAATGTTTACCCACAGAAGATTCCCTGCTTTTTTTCCTTTAAAATCAAAAATAATTCTAAAATCTTTATACCTCCATTTGCATTTAGGTAAATAGTTACTTACTTTTGCATCCGAATTAAAATTAATCACATTTTTCAATACCGTGGGTTTCCTTACTGTCGCTAGATCTGGGATACTTCTAGGAAATCATGGTTTGAAGAAGTAAGGAAACATTTCATGGAAAAAGAATTAACATTCTCAGACCTTGGGATTTCAGCCGAAATCCTCAAGGCGGTGGAAGACATGGGTTATACCCAACCTTCCCCAATTCAATCACAAACCATCCCTTTGCTACTTGAGGGAAAAGATGTAATCGGTCAGGCCCAAACTGGGACCGGAAAGACTGCTGCATTCTCCATTCCTATCATTGATCAAATTGATGTATCGTTCAACAAGCCGCAGGCTTTGATTTTGTGCCCTACTAGAGAACTTGCTGTTCAGGTAGAAGGCGAAATCGTTAAACTTTCAAAGTACAAGAGAGGCTTGTCCAGCACTTGTATTTACGGTGGCGAAGCCATCGACCGCCAAATCAGAAGCCTGAAGAAAGGTGTTCATATTGTGGTGGGAACTCCAGGTAGGATCATGGATCACATGGAAAGAAGGACCCTTAATCTGGAAAACGTTGGAATCATCGTATTGGATGAGGCTGATGAAATGCTAGACATGGGTTTCAGAGAAGACATTGAGACTATTTTGAGTTCGATGCCTGAAGAAAGACAGACTGTGTTTTTCTCCGCTACCATGCCAAAGCCTATTTTGGATTTGACCAGGGAATTCCAACAGGATCCCGCAATCGTTAAAGTTTTAAGAAAAGAACTTACAGTAGAAAACATCGCCCAGAATTATTTCGAGGTGAAGCCTTCGCTGAGAATTGAATTGATGGCCCGTCTGATTGATATCCATCAATATAAGCTGAGCGTGGTATTCTGCAACACAAAGAGAGCGACAGATGAAGTAACGGAATCTTTGATTGCAAGAGGTATCATGGCTGAGGCACTTCATGGTGACCTTTCCCAAGCTCAGCGTACCAAGGTCATGAACAAGTTCAGAAAAGGAACATGTCCTGTACTTGTAGCTACCGATGTGGCAGCCCGTGGTATAGATGTAGACAACGTGGAAGCGGTATTCAATTATGATCTACCATTGGACGAAGAAAACTACGTACACAGGATTGGCCGTACTGGTAGAGCTGGTAAGTTTGGAACTGCTATCAGTTTCGTAACTGGCAGAAAAGATACCTTCAGGATCAGAGATCTTGAAAAATTCATCAAGACTTCCATCACCAAATTAGATCCACCTTCAGTAGTTGAGTTGATCGAGTTGAAAAAAGCGCAGCTTGCCAAAGATGTGAGCAGACAGCTTGAAAAAACAGAAGACAACCAATTCTATGAAGAAACGATCGGTATGATGTTGGCTGATGGCTTGAGTATCGAAAACATCGCTTTGGGATTGTTGAAAATGCAGATGGGAGATGCCGTCAAAGAAATGGAGGAACAAAACTTCGGACTTGACTTAGGCAGAGACCGTGGTGGAAGAAAAGACGGAAGAGATTTCGGTAGAGACCGCGACTTCGGAAGAGGAGGCAGAGAGCGTGACTTCAGTAGAGGAAGAGATCGTGACAGATCATCCGGAAGAAGCGAAAGATTCGAAGGAAGAGGAGAAAGGTCAGAAGGCCGTGGCGACAGATTTGAAAGCCGTGGTGATTCAAGAGGTTCTTTTGGAGAAGGAAGAGAAAGAAGGGAAAAAGGGGTAAGAGAGCCCGGAATGGCCCGTCTATTCCTTAACCTAGGTAAAAAAGACAGAATCCGACCAAATGATATCGTTGGCGCTATCGCCGGTGAAACTGGAGTTCCAGGCAGAAGCATTGGTGGTATTGATATTTTTGACAATTTCTCATTCGTGGATGTTCCATCCAAAGATGCAGAACATGTCATCAAAGTCATGAAAAACAACACCATCAAAGGCAAGTCTGTCAACATGGAAATTTCAAAAGCCTAATTGATTTAGATTAATAGATTATAAAGGTTAGAACTTATTAAGCGCAGTCCCTCAGGGATTGCGCTTTTTGTTTTACCATTGTAAAAGGGATTTGCTAATTTGCAGCAAATAAAAAAACATGCAGCTTTTTTATCATGAGCAAATCAAAGGACCTGTTTTTGATTTAGATCAAGAAGAATCCAAACACCTCATTAAGGTCCTTAGGAAAAACAGAGGGGATCAAGTTGACTTTACAGATGGTAAGGGAAATCTCTACTCCTGTACAATTGAACTTGCAGACCCAAAACACACCAAAATCCGAATTGACAAGACAGACTTCGTTCCTGAAGACAGCTTTCAAGTTCATCTTGGAATAAGCCCTACCAAAAATTTAGACCGGCTAGAGTGGATGCTGGAAAAGATCACCGAGATCGGGGTACATCAAATCTCACTCATTCAGACAAAACACGGAGAAAGGCCACATCTGAAACTAGACAGACTAGAAAAGAAAATCATTTCTGCCTGTAAACAAAGTGTAAAAACAAGAAGGCCGATTTTGAACAATCTCATTCCTTTCGATGAGTTTTTGCGCCTCCACCATAACCAAAACATCCAAAAATTCATAGCTTACGTAGACCAAGATCACGACAGTCATCTTTTTGAAGCCGCTTCTCCTGGCGGTGAGGCTATCGTTCTGATTGGACCGGAAGGTGATTTTTCTAAAGATGAAATCCATGCTGCCCGCTCCCATCAGTATCTGCCTGTATCATTGGGAAAAAGCAGGTTAAGAACAGAAACTGCCGGTCTTGCAGCTGTCCATATTTTACAATTAGTCAATAATTTGAAACGCCATGTATAAATACTTATCCATTTTGGTCTTGATTGCCTTCCTATCCTGTAAAGATTCCTCCCCTTCACATACATCAGCTGTCGGGGAAGGTGGATGGCTAGGTGGAAGTGATGCAGAGAAATTTGAGGAAATTGCCCATCAGTTAGGAGGATTTAGCAGAACCATGATAGAAGTATCTTACCGCTATTCCGAACTCTACTGGGCTGGACAGGATCAAAATTGGCAATATGCAGACCATCAACTTGAACATTTGTTGGAAACACTGGAAGATGGCCTCAAAAGAAGGCCCATCAGAGCCGAGTCAGCAGAGGATTTCCTTAAAAACACCATCCCAAATATGCAAAGTGCCATTGAAGCTCAAGACCAGGAAATATTCATGAAAGGATTCCATGCATTGACTTCAGGATGCAATGCATGCCATGCTAAAGAAGGGGAATCCTATATACAAGTTCAAATACCAGAAATCAGGGTATCCCCTATCCGGAAGTAGTGGACTGGAATTTGTGTATAAAATCAAGCTCCCCCAGATATAAATGATATGGATTTAGAAAAAATGGAAAGCTCTGAAGTCGATCAAACCTTACTACAGCAACAGTTTACCATTAACCTGGCTACGGATGAGGATGACAACAGGCCTGTCTATATCGCCGGGAATTTCAACAATTGGGTCACGCAAGACCGTCGATATCAGATGAAAAAAACCGGAGAAGGAAAATATAGTTTTTCATTTCCGGATTATACCTCTTTGCCTCAAGAACTAGCCTACAAATTTACAAAAGGCGATTGGTCAGAAGTTGAAATTGACCGATACGGCAACAAAACCCCGAATAGGATTTGTCAACCCTTTGTTGGGATCAAAGAAGAGCATGTAGACAGATGGAGGAAAAACTGGCTTCCTTATAGACCCAGCCAATTGCCTCAGGTCAAACTAATATCCCATAGCTTCGAGATCCCCCAGCTCAATAAAGAAAGGAAAATTTGGGCACTCCTCCCGCACGATTACGACACTTCTACAGAGACTTACCCTGTACTGTACCTGCACGATGCCCAAAACCTCTTTAATGAAGATTCTCCTTATGGCAATTGGCAGATAGACAAAAAACTAGCCGTCATGTCTGACTACGGCATCGGCAAAATCATCATCATTGCCATTGAACATGGGGAAAAAGAAAGGTTGCTGGAATACAATGTCGGCAAGACGCTACTCGGGCATGGACAGGGCAAGCAATACATCAGGTTTTTGACGGATACACTCAAACCATACATAGATCAAAACTACAGAACCAAACCTGAAAGGGAATTTACAGGGATTGGAGGAAGTTCAATGGGTGGATTAGTCAGTATTTTCAGCGGCTTGATGTATCCCGAGGTTTACAGCAAGCTGATGATATTTTCCCCTTCATTGTGGGTTATTCCAAAACTGAAATTTTCATTTGTAGACTTCTTTGAACCCCAACCAACCAAAATCTATCTGTATGCTGGAGGCGATGAAGGCGAAACAATGGTCAAGCACACACTCAAATTCAAGAAAAGGCTTTTGAAAAGGGAATCTCTTAAAGACAAGATGCACATCAAATTGAGCATCAATGACGAAGGAAAACACAATGAAACCTACTGGAGTGATGAATTTCCAAAAGCTATAGAATGGCTGTTTTTCAATGAAAAGGGCGGAGATGATTAAACTTTTCTACCCCAAAACGTTAAGCTTAAAACCTAAACATGATGCGCATTTATACAGGAAATACATTTGAAGACCACAAAGGATTGATCATGATACCTGCAATGGGACTTTCATTTTTGGACCAAACAGATATTATCCAGATCTCAGAAGTACTCTTTTCAGGTAAAAAAGATACCCAATGGCTTCAACATGAGCCAAAGTTGGAGGTCACTTACCTGTTTGTTGGATTGGGTGAATCCCCTACTTATGCTGATATCCGGACAGCTTTTAGAAGAATTACCGCCAAGCAAGAAAGCCTGTTTAAAACACCGGCCCTACTCCTAGTACCTGATGGTTTTGATGAACAAAAGCTGGAAGCCGCTGTGACAGGATTGATGCTTGGCACCTACCGTTTAGGTCACTACAAAAAACTTTCAGAGGAATCATTGAACTGGGACAATGTTGAATTGAAAGTCCAGTCCGACCTCAAAAACAGCATTTCAGTTTGTGATCGAGCAAAAAAAATTGCCTCAGCTCAACTTCAGACCTGCAAGTTAGTAGACCTTCCTCCAAATGAAGTCACCCCTGAATATCTTGCCAACTGGGCAAAGGAAACAGGTAAAAAATTCAATTTGGCTGTTGATGTATTGGATAAGGAAAAGAGTAAGAAAGAAAACCTCCATGCCTTTTTAGCTGTAGCCCAGGGAAGCAATAACCCTCCACAGTTTATCATCATGAAACACCGACATCCTGCTGCTACCAAACACATTGGCTTAGTGGGAAAGGGTGTCACTTTCGATACTGGAGGACTCAACATCAAAACAGCCGGAATGGTACATATGAAATCAGATATGGCCGGGGCAGCAGCAGTACTGGGTTTTATGCAGCTTGTTGCTGACCTTAAAATACCGGCAAACGTAACAGCCGTGGTTCCATGCGTAGAAAATGCAGTAGATCAAACTGCTTATCTGCCCTCGAGTGTGATCAAGAGCCACAGCGGTCATACCATAGAGGTAATTGATACAGATGCAGAGGGTAGACTGATTTTGGCTGACGGGTTAAGCTATGTAATTGATAAATATGAACCGGAATACGTCATTGACCTTGCTACCCTCACAGGTAGTGCAGTTGGGACTTTTGGTTTTGAATGTGCAGCGTTGTTTTGCAACAATTCTAAACTGAGTCAACTGCTACAAGACGCAGGAATGGCGGTGGGGGAAAAACTATGGCCTTTGCCGCTATGGGACGCCTATAAATCAGAAATGGACAGTGAAATCGCTGACATCAAAAATTACCACGGAAAACCCTACGCCGGGGCAATTACGGCAGCAAAATTCCTTCAACACTTCACCAAAGATCATAATTCCTGGGCACACCTTGATATTGCAGGTACTGCATATGGAGATTCAGAATTTGCAAAAACCAAACATGCCACCGCTTTTGGTGTGCATTTATTGCTTAATTTGGTTGAAAATGTTTAAGCACTATGGCCAATACCGGGAAAACCTTCTTATGCATTTCCAATTATTTTAAGGGAAATGCATTTTTGATTGCGCTTAAAGAAGCAGGCAACACAGTATTTCTCATTACCACGGAAAAGTTAAGGGAAAGCCCTTGGCCCTTTGACAAAATCGATGAGGTGTTTTATATGCCAGGACAAGATCTTGACTGGGATATGGAGTTATTGCTTGTCGGTGTGGCAGGCATTATGAAATCCCGTAAGATAGATGCCATTGTAGCTCTGGATGATTATGATGTAGAAAAGGCCACCTATCTCCGAGAAAATCTACGCATCCCCGGAATGGGGCAGACCACAGGTAGATATTTTAGGGATAAGCTCGCCATGCGGAAAAAAGCCCAGAACGCCGGAGTTCTTGTCCCTGAATTTTCGTCACTTTTCAATGATGAGGACATCAACAACTTTGCGGATTCAGTTGCTCCTCCATGGGTTCTCAAACCAAGATCCGAAGCTTCCGCGAATGGGATCATCAAAATCCATGACAAAGATAGTTTGTGGCAAAACATCCATGAACTGGGAGATAACAGGCTCCGATACCTAGTCGAACAATTTAAACCAGGAGATGTCTATCATGCTGACAGCTTGAACCTTGAGGGTAAATCTCTCTTTTGTACAGCCTCTAGGTATTTAGCCACTCCTATGGAAATTTCACAAGGCGGAGGGATATTCAGAAGTGCAAACATACCTTATGGCTCTGAAGATGAAAAAGCCCTAAAAAAAGCGAATCAGGAAGTGATGAAAGCTTTTGGCATGAAAAACGGGGCAGCTCATACCGAGTTCATCAAATCCAAAGAAGACGGTAAGTTCTATTTTTTAGAAACTTCATCTCGGGTTGGCGGAGCCCATTTGGCCGAGATGGTAGAAGCTGCGACAGGAATAAACCTCTGGGCAGAATGGGCTAAGATTGAGAATGCCATTTCCAGAGGAGAAAAATACAGCCTGCCAAAGGTCAGTAAAGGTTATGCAGGAATTGTACTCACACTCTCCAAATTCCAGCATCCTGATCTTAGCAGCTTTAATGACCCTGAGATTTATTTTACAGTACCTTTGGATTATCATGCAGGACTAGTCGTCAGATCAAAAAACCCTGATCGGGTACGTCAACTTCTCGATGAATATGCCGAGCGGCTAAGTCAGGAAGTTTCCACTTCGGCCGAACAAGAGAAAGTAAGCAAATTCCACTGAAGAATCTTCCTTTTTCATCCTGAATTATCACCACCTGTGTGGTAATGCTTCCTCTATCTTATCCGGAAAGCTAAATTGTCCGACAAATTTGAATATCATGACAAAATCTAGACTCACCCTTCTCCTATTGCTCTTGCTGCTCACGCCAAGCCTGCTTTTTGGCCAGGTTGATACCATTGAAGTATTTAGCAAAGCCATGAATAAGTCCCTCAAAGCAGCTGTGGTTTTGCCGGATTCATATAAAAAATCAAAAGAATTACCAACAGTTTACCTTCTACATGGAGGCTCAGGCCGATTCAGCGACTGGCATAAGCAAGTGACTGAAAAAGGAATATTGCAAAAAATGGCAAACCAATATCAGCTCATCATTGTGACTCCCGGTGTAGGCCCTGCATCTTACTACTATGACAGCCCGCTTTTGGACTCGGTCAAATACGAAACCTATATCACCAAAGAGCTTATTCCTCATGTAGACCAAAAATACAAGACCATCAAGACAAAAAATGGCAGGGCAATCACAGGGCTGTCAATGGGAGGTCATGGGGCAATGATGATCAGTGCCAAAAACCCCGAACTTTTTTCTGCTGCGGGAAGCATGAGTGGGGTGATGAACATTGACACCAGACTTTGGACTGTCAATGAAGATTTTAGAAGATTAAGAAAAGAGGCGCAAGTGGCTATGTTGGGCAATATCAATTATGACGCACCATTTAGCCAATATACTGCAGTGGGTCTTGTGGACAGAATGAAATCAAATGGTTTGGCGTTGATCATTGATTGTGGCGTAGATGATTTTCTGATCGCTACCAATAGACAAATGCACCAGTTATTGCTCGAAAAAGGTGTCCCTCATGAATATACAGAAAGACCCGGCGCACATACTTGGGGATATTGGACAGAAGCTTTGCCTGTACACATGTTGTTTATTTCCAATGTCTTCAAGAAAAACGGTGTGACGAGATAATTGTCTTAACTTCCCCTTTACCTATATTATGAATACCCTCAAAACCCTAATAACTTTAATATTACTCTTTTTTTTCAACTCTTTATTTGCCCAATTAAATGAACAATGGCTCCAAAGAGCTGAAAGGGTTGAAATTATCAGGGATCATTATGGTGTGCCTCATATCTATGGTAAAACTGATGCAGATGCCGTATTTGGAATGATCTATGCCCAGTGTGAAGATGATTTCAACAGAGTAGAGACCAACTTCATCAATTCTATGGGGAGAATGGCTGAAGTTGAAGGCATCTCACACTTGTATGCTGACTTGAGAATGAGATTGTTTATTGATGAGTCTGTTGTCAAAAAGGAATATGAAAAATCCCCGGATTGGCTGAAAGCCTTAATGGATGCTTGGGCAGACGGTATCAATTTTTATCTCAGTACCCACCCTGAAACCAAACCCAAACTCATATCAAGATTTGAACCTTGGATGGCATTGACTTTCAGTGAAGGTAGTATAGGCGGAGATATAGAAACTATTTCCACAGCACAACTTCAGGCTTTTTATGAGGGCAAAACAAACAACATAGCTGCTGTTCCTTTGAACACATGGGAAGAGGAACCTAAAGGTTCCAATGGTTTTGCAATAGCTCCAAAGTTGACCCAAAATGGAAATGCACTATTACTGATCAACCCGCATACTTCCTTTTATTTCAGACCTGAAGTGCACATGGTTTCAGAAGAAGGGTTGAATGCATATGGCGCAGTCACCTGGGGACAGTTCTTTATCTATCAAGGCTTTAATGTGCACAATGGTTGGATGCATACTTCCAGTAAAGCAGATGCTATTGATCATTATATGCTTGAAGTTGAAAAAAGAAAGGAAAAATACCATTACAGATTCGGCAAAAAGTGGCTCCCACTTCAGGAAAAGGAGCTGACACTGAAATTCAAAAATGGATCAGAGACACAAGAAAAAACTGTTACTGCCTATTACAGCCATCATGGCCCAGTAATCAGGGAGGAGGATGGCAAATGGGTAGCCATTGCTTTGATGGTAGAAAGAGAAAAAGCCCTTACCCAATCCTACAAGAGGACAAAAACAACTTCCCATGAAGAGTTTTTTCAGACCATGCAACTGAAGACCAACTCCTCTAACAATACGGTCTATGCAGACAAAGATGGGAATATTGTCTACTATCATGGCAATTTCGTCCCTATCCGTGACCCCAGATTTGACTGGCGAAATCCGGTAGATGGCAGCAATCCAGCTACTGACTGGAAAGGTCTACATGAAGTCAAAGATCTGATATACATAGAAAATCCAGATAATGGTTGGATTCAAAATTGTAATTCAGATCCATTTACAGCGATTGGTCCAGGGAAAATTGACAGGAGTAAATATCCTGCCTATATGGCTTGGGATATTGAAAATGCAAGAGGAATCAATGCTGTCCGTGTTTTATCTGGAAAAAGCGCTTATACCTTAGAAACACTAATTCAAGCAGCCTATGAACCCTCCCTTTTGGCATTTGAACCATTAATCCCCGCTTTGATTAAGGCATTTGACAATATGGATCAGCAGAATGCTGCCCAAAGCAAACTCAAGCCTGCTGTTGACACCTTGAGAAATTGGGATTTGAAAACATCAGAAATATCCATAGGAACTTCAGTGGCAGTTTTTTGGGGAAATGAATTGATGGCTATAGCCAGAGAAATACAGAAACCCTGGGACGTATATATTTTTGACTGGATGGCGGCCAACTTGGACGCGTCTCAACTACTTTCCTCATTAGAAAAAGCCATCGATAGGTTAGAAGGAGATTTTGGACAATGGAATACTCCTTGGGGAGAAATCAACAGGTTCCAGCGGATCACCAATGACATCCAAGCCATTTATGATGATCGACTTCCAAGCCTTCCAATTGGATACAACTCTTCATTGTGGGGTTCTCTAGCAGCATATGGTAGCAGAGCTTATCCAAATACCAAAAAATGGTACGGCAATGTGGGTAATAGCTTTGTAGCAGTGGTCGAATTCGGTGAAAAAGTAAAAGCAAAAAGCCTTTTGGCTGGAGGGCAAAGCGGCAACCCGTTTTCTCCTCATTTTGTAGATCAGGCAGAAAGGTATAGAAAAGCCGAGTTTAAGGATGTCCACTTTTATAAAGAAGATGTGATCAAAAACGCTCAAATTTCCTACCGACCTGGTCATAGTAAAGAAAATTAAGACTGAAATAACTACATAGATTGAAGTAATCTGATTCTTTACCTATCTTACATTTTTGTAAACTCCGGGCTTATGAATCAATCATTTACCTCATCTCCAACCATAGATCTACTTGCCAAAAACGAGATTCTGGCAAGCAGCTCCCGTGTGATTCCAGTATATGTATACGCATCGGTATTTGCGTCGCTCTGCATTGCCGTCGGACTTTTGTGGGATATTTCCTGGCACATGACGGTAGGAAGAGACGGCCTATTTTCTCCTCCTCATATTGCCATTTACCTTGGCGCGGTAATTTCTGGAATTTTTTCAGGCATGAAGGTCCTGAAAACTTCTTTTTGGAGTACCGATAAAGAAAAAGAGGCTTCTATTAAGTTTTGGGGATATTTTAATGGTTCATTGGGAGCCTTATTTTGTATTTGGGGTGCATTTGCCATGCTTACTTCAGCGCCTTTTGATGACTGGTGGCACAATACCTATGGTCTAGATGTAAAAATATTATCTCCACCTCATGCAGTGTTAGGGTTGGGAATAGTAATGATTCAGTTTGGTGCGATGATATCTGTGATTTCTGTTCAAAACCGCATGAAGGATACATTTTCTTCTAAAACCAAAAGCCACCTGCAGTGGATGTTTGCCATGTCCTCCGGGTTTCTTTTGGTTATGATTTACACCATGTTTTCTGAATATTTCTTTTTGAACATGCTGCATGGAGTCAGGGCTTACATTGTTGCTGGGATAGTATTTCCTCTGTTTTTGGTTTCAGTGGCATTTGCTTCGCCCTATGCTTGGGGTGCCACCAAGATGACTTTGGCTTATTCCCTACTCATGGCAGCCATGGTATGGATTTTACCTTTGTTTCCCGCAGAACCCAAATTGAGTCCTGTCCTGAACCACATTACAAGGTTCCAGCCGTTTCACTTTCCGATACTGTTGATTTTACCTGCTTTGGCAATAGATTACCTCATTGCCAAATGGAGATCCAAAAACAAATGGATATTATCATTAGCTATTTCCGTCTCTTTTATAGCCGTTTTTGTACCAGCTCAATGGTACTTTGCGGATTTCCTGACAACAGAAGCTGCAAGGGGTTGGTTTTTTGGCAGGTTCTCGCTCCCTTATTTCGCAGATCCAGATCATCCATACAGATATAATTTCAATCCATATCAAATCAGTACCGGTTGGGAGTTGATTAAAGGACTTGGTATTGCTGTACTTCTTGCTATTCTAAGCAGCAGAGTCGGATTGTCCTGGGGTAATTGGATGAGTCAAGTTAAAAGATAAGCATGAAGAAGCTGTTAACCCTTCCGTTACTCCTTTTGGTATTTCTTCTGAACACAGCCCATGTAGGTAGTCCAGGCGTCATCTATGAAGGATTGATCGGGCCGCACCGCATGTTGGTCCATATACTCCCTCCGGATGTAATTCCTGGAATAGCCACAGTCTCCGTAATCCTGCCAGATAACCCTTCTATAAGCCAAATAGAAGCTAGACCGGTGTATTGGAGTGCCGGTCTCAAAGGTACCCCTAAGGCAGACCCTATTCCTGCTGTCAAAGGAGAGCTGGGAAAATATGAAGGAGAGTTGTGGTTTATGGATGGTGGTACTTCCAGTGTACAGCTACAATTGATTGAAAATGGCCAAACCTATGAAGCAATCATTCCAGTAATGGCTGTTCCAACAGCCAAAAAAGATATGCCTTTTGACCTAGGGGTCATCTTGTCACTTCTCGGTATATTTTTGGTCATACTTCTGGTGACCATCATCGCTTCTGCTATGGGAGAGAGCATATTAGATCCAGGAATGAAATCAAGCCCTAGCGCTGTAAAAAGTAAAAAATGGGGGATTGCTATAGGGTCGGTTCTAATCATCTTGCTCCTGTGGGGTGGGAAAACATGGTGGGATGCGGAATCAAATACCTATCAAAATTACATGTATCAGCCTTTCGTAGCTGAATCATTTGTCAAAAACTCCGGTGGCGAACAGCTGCTTCATCTCCGTATTGACAGCAGTGAATTGAAAAACCTCAAAATTACAAGGAGATTGAGTTTTCTGGTTCCGGATCATGGTAAGCTCATGCATCTCTTTTTAATCAAAAAAGGTGAATTGGATGTATTTGCCCACCTGCATCCGCAGAGAATTGACACCTTAAATTTTGAAGCACCACTCCCACCTCTTCCTGCAGGAGATTACCACGTGTTTGCTGATATTACCCGATATACAGGGTTCTCAGAAACCATTGTTTCTGATCTTACAATTACGGAGCAAAGTAGTTTCCAATTTACCAACAACAAAACCCCTTTGCTAGGAAGAGACGATACTTACACCTACTCCACTCCTGTAAATGCTTCCAACAAGAGATTAGATGCAGATATCATGGTTTGCGGTAAGCCAGGAATCAAAACAGATTTACCAGGTGGATATGCTGCCATGTGGGAATCTGATGATGAAAAATTTGAAACAGGGAAATTGTATAACCTTAACTTTGCACTATCCGACCCTACAGGTAATCCTGCCAAATTGGACCCATATTTAGGAATGATGGGCCATGCAGTGGTGATGAAGCATGACGGAACTGTTTTTGTCCATTTACATCCTACTGGCAATTACTCCATGGGCTCTCAGCAGATGTTGTTGGATCGCTTTCAGGCAGGTAAAGTGGGTTTCACTGGCCTCCCTACCAATTTAAGCTTTCCGGATAGTATTGATCAGGTTATCTCCTTTTTAGATCGTCTTGATGATGCAGAAAGAGACAAGATTCTTATGGGAAACATGGCTCATGATAAAGCGCTTGCTGAAGAGCATGAAGCACACAGTATGGTTTCATTTCCATATTCCTTTCCACAACCTGGTCAATACAGAATATGGTTACAGGTAAAAATTGAAGGAAATATTGTAAATGGAGCGTTTGATGTTCAGGTGGACTAATGCAAAAGTAATTGCTTTTCGTAAGCGAAATACATCATCCTTAATCCATAAAAAACAAGAAGAACGCCAACAGTCCAGTTCAAAATCCGCATGGTCCGCTCTGTCACAAATTTAGACAACTGTTTGGCTATAAAAGCTTTTAAAAGATCTATGCAAAATACGGTCATCAGAACCCCTCCATAATAAGCGCCTACATCAATCAGATCAATATCTTGTTTCAATTGTAAAAGACTGGCTATAGAGACCCAGAAAAGAAGTACAAAAGGATTGATCCCATTGATGCCAAATCCTTTTAAAAAAGCTGTGCGTTTTTTGGGTTTCATTATTGGAAGTCCACCGGTATTCGGTCTGATCACCTTTTTTTTGAATATCGAAATGAGTCCAAAGCTCATCAATACCAAACCTCCTGTATAGCCAAGTACCACTTCAAAATACTTCAATCTTGAAAGGTGTTCTACACCTACAAAAGTGAAAACCACATAAATCAAATCAGATAAAAGGATTCCTAAAGCTAAAACAGCTGCATACCTAAACCCATGTTGCAGGCTTGTTTGGACAAGTGCAAAAAAAACAGGACCAATCATTGAAGAAAGAAGCAATCCCATTCCTATTCCTTCTAACAATAAAGGGCTCATCATTCATTTTCCTTTTGTTTTGAATAGTCAATGCTCTTTTTCCATTTTAGGAATTGGTAAAAATTGTATTGACAGCCCTTTAACCTGGAGTCTTTTTTTAGTAATGTACCTTGGTTAGCCATATCTTTGTTAGCAGTAAAGGGGATTTTTAAATCAACCAAATTTAGTGGAATGGGAATTAAAGAAAATCTTGATCGCATTAAAAAAACTATTAAAAATCCAGCATGTACTTTAGTTGCAGTAAGCAAAACACAAACAATTGAAGCCATATCGGAAGCTTACAAAGCTGGACAGAGAGATTTTGGAGAGAATAAAGTACAGGAAATGACCGACAAGCAAGAGGCCTTACCCAAGGACATCCGCTGGCACATGATCGGCCACCTGCAGACAAACAAGGTAAAATACCTGATCCCATACGTTTATCTAATACATGGCGTTGATTCTTTCAAGCTGCTTCTTGAAATCAACAAACAGGCAGAGAAATCCAATACAACCATCAATTGCCTACTCCAAGTCCACATTGCCCAGGAAACAAATAAATTCGGATTTGATGAATCAGAATTAGAAACTTTAATTAGCGGCGGAGATATCAGAAAACTTAAAAATATACAGATCCAAGGACTAATGGGAATGGCCACTTATTCTGATGATTTGGAACTGGTCAGAAAAGAATTCAGGTCTTTAAAATCCTTATATGACAAATTGAATTTATTAGACTTGCCCAACAATGTGAATTTAAAGGAACTTTCCATGGGAATGAGTGGAGACTATCTTATTGCTGTTGAGGAAGGGAGTTCAATGGTCAGAATAGGAAGCGCTATCTTTGGAGAAAGAAATTACTGATAATGGAAAACAAGAGATTGATTCAAATTGCTGCACTTTTAGGTGCCTTGGCAGTGGGTATAGGTGCATTTGGAGCACATGGACTGGCAGGAATTTTATTGGAAACCGGCCGGACCGACACATTTGAGACCGGTGTCAAGTATCATTTTTATCACAGCCTAACGATGCTAGTTATAGGAATCTGGAGCTACTATAAACCTGAAGCCAATCACCTTAAGTTTGCATTTTGGAGCTTTTTTACAGGCATCTTGATCTTTTCTGGTTCCCTGTATACACTTTCCCTGACAGGCATCAACTTCCTTGGAGCAATCACGCCTTTAGGCGGGGTAGCATTTATCCTGGGTTGGATTTTGATCATCCGCTCTGCCAATTCTTTGAAGTAAGATGATGATGTGGAAATCGAGTATAATTAGCTTACTATCGCTATTCTTATGGTTTGAGGCCAATGCCCAAGAGGCCAGAATTATAGCAAGATATGAGGGTCTTGACCAGCTTATCGGAGAACATTCTTTTTTTGACAATCATTTTACCGGCTTTATGCTGTATGATCTGGACAGTCAATTGGTGCTTTTTGAGAAGAATAGCCATATGAATTTCATCCCGGCTTCGACCACCAAATTGCTCACCTTCTATGGAAGCTTGATGATCCTGAAGGACAGTGTACCGAGTTTTAGGTATGTGGCCAAAGGTGAAGAAATCACCATTTGGGGTACAGGTAACCCTTCTTGGCTCTATGAAAAACTACCGCAACCGAAAATAGAACCATTTCTTAAAAGCTTTAAAACAATCAAATTTTCGGATAGCAACTGGAAAGATGAGGGATTTGGATATGGATGGCAATGGGATGATTATTATTACGCTTATTCTGCAGAAAAATCACCATTCCCTATTTATGGGAATTTTGTGACCTATACCAATCAAAAGAGGACTCCTGTAGCCAATATCCCATATTTTGGTAACGTCTCAATCATCAACAACAAGAACATCAAATCTGTAGAGCGCTCTTCTCATACCAATACTTTTTTCTTCAATCCCAATACCTATACTACTGTAAAGTCAGAAGTGCCCTTTATCACTTCCCCTACCCTTTTTGCTGAATTGGCCAAGCAACGGCTCAATGTGCCTGTGACATGGGTGAATGACCCTTTGCCTGAGACGCACAAAGTGTTTTACAACAGCTATATCCGCCCAATGTGGAAAGAAGTCCTTCAGGAAAGTGACAATTTTATTGCTGAGCAACTCTTGTTGCTGATGTCAGATGAGCTTTTTAGGGAACTGAACACTGAAAGAACGATTACCTACATCACCAAAAACTACCTTTCCGATCTTCCTGACAAACCCCAATGGGTGGATGGTTCGGGCTTAAGTAGGCACAACTTGGTCACACCGAGAAGTATGGTAAATCTTATGGAAAAAATCGATAAGGCAATGCCAAGAAACCAGTTGCTCCAGCTACTTCCGCAAGGAGGAATTAGTGGTACCATCAAAAACAACTACAAGGCAGCTCGCCCCTACGTTTTTGCCAAAACCGGGACTGTGAGCAACAACCACGCCCTTGTTGGCATCATCCGAACGGACAGCAACAAGTATCTTGCTTTTGCCTTTATGAACAACAACTACCTTAACAAGGCTTCCGAAGTGCGTAGGGAGATGGAAAAAGTGATGGTTTTCATCAAAGAAAATTTCTAAACCTAACAAGCTCAAGTTGCTTGCTTATCAAAACCAAAACAAGGATATTCATTGCAACACTTGTCAACTATGGATAAAAGACATTTCCTCAAGACCCTCAGTTTAACAGTAGGAACCCTTCCCCTTGCTGCATGGCTACCTAAAACAATTGAAAACCAAACTATCCTGCTCCCAAATGCACTTCAAAAAGGAGACAAAGTAGGACTGATTAGCCCCTCTGCTGCAACAGCTGAGCTCATACAGTTCCAGTTTGCTGTAGAAGCTTTGACAGCTCTAGGTTTTTCTGTACAGACAGGTGCCAACTTACAAAAGAGAAGAGGCCATTTAGCTGGAACTGATGAGGAAAGAGCGCATGACCTCAACAGCATGTTTGCTGACAATACTATCAAAGCAATCATCTGTATCCGTGGAGGTTCCGGAGCATCACGTATTTTGCCCCTGCTGGATTATGCGCTTATCGCAAAAAATCCAAAGCCCATTCTTGGATATTCGGACATTACTGCCCTACTCAATGCCATTCATGCCAAAACAGGCTTGATTACATTCCATGGTCCAAATGGGTCTGGTAGCTGGAACAGCTTCAATGTGAAGCAATTTGAACAGGTGTTTTTGAAGCGGGAGTTGGTCAAGTACGAGAATGAACAAGTTAAAGGAGATGACCTGGTAGTGAAGCAAAATCGGATTCAGACCCTCACTCCTGGAAAAGTAACCGGTAAAATTTTGGGGGGTAACTTGACTGTGTTGACTGCACTTTCAGGTACGCCATATTTGGCGGATTTTCAAGATGCCATTCTCTTTGTAGAGGACATCAGTGAAGACCCTTACAAAATCGATCGGATGTTCAGTACTTTAATGTTGAATGGCACCTTGGGCAAGATCAAAGGATTTGTCTTTGGCCAATGCACCGATTGCAACCCAGGAGGTGGCTATGGTTCATTGACCCTAGATGATATCCTTGATGATTACATCCTCCCGCTGAAAATACCAGCATTTAAAGGCGCTATGATTGGACACATTCCAAAACAATTTATCATTCCTGTGGGGGCTACAGTAGAAATGGATGCCACTGCAGGTACAATAGCCCTTACTACTCCCATATTCAAAAACCCATAACCATGAGTCTGCTTGATCACTTAATAATTTCCTCAATTCTTCTGATAAACCTCATGATGCCTACAGATCAAAACGGAATGAAAAATCAAGAACTTCAGTATTTGGCTATTGGGGATTCTTACACCATAGGAGAAGGCGTCAAAGAAGCAGATAGATATCCAAATCAGTTAACAGGACTATTGCGGGATCAAGGTTATCGATTTGGAGTACCAAAAATAATTGCAAAGACAGGATGGACTACAGATGAGTTGCAAGCAGGCATTTCCGCTGCTGGAATAGAAGGACAGCAATTTGATTTGGTAACAGTTCTCATTGGTGTCAACAACCAATACCGAGGTAGAGATGTAGAAGAATACAGGCATCAACTTCAAGAAATTTTGGATGCAGCCATTGTTTTTGCCAAAGGAAACAAAGATAAAGTATTGGTCATTTCAATTCCTGATTGGGGAGTGACTCCTTTTGCACAAGAAAAAGCAGTAGATCAAACTAAAGTCGCCCAAGAAATAGACAGATTCAATGCCGTTAAAGCTGAAACAGCCCAAAAAATGGGCTTAAGGTATCTTGACATCACTCACCATTACAGGATGCCTGAAAACGGACAAATCAAAGTGGTAGAAGACAAACTTCACCCTTCAAAGGAAATCTACACCTATTGGGCTACATCGGCTTCCAAAATTATTGTGGGCGAGATGTTGTCCAAATAAGGATTATTGAATTTGTAACCGAACGGTGTTAAAGGACTTTTTACCTAAGTAAAAAGCTGGAACCCTAGTGTACCGACAAATTACTTTAGTTGGTGATAATCATTGATAGCAGTTTTTAGGGGTATACTTAGGATAAGATTATGGTCAATTTTAAGATTCCAGATATTTATCCAAATGCTCCCGAATACCTCCTGAAGGTCTTTCAGCAGATGGATTGATGATTTTCCCGTCTTTATCCAAAAGCAAAAACCTTGGTATAGAATTGACTAAAAACAGACGGGTTATTTCTGATTTCCATGCTTTCTCCGCAAACCACTGATACCCACCCATATTTTTGGACTTGACCATCTTTTCCCAAGGTTCTTTGGTATCGTCAATAGACAGGGATAGAAACGCGACATCTTTGTCCTTATAATCGGCTCTAAGTTCATCCCAATGTGGATGCTCTGCGATGCAGGGGCCACACCATGTGGCCCAAATGTCTATATAAACCAGTTTCCCTCTTAAGTCGCTGAGCTTCACAGAATCACCTGCTACATCGATGAACTTAAAATCAGGGATTTCTTTTCCTGGCATAATGGGTTCCCATTTAGCCTTTGCCTTTTCAAGTTTTGTCACCAGTTTGGGACTGTTGTTTTCGGCCAAAAACTTCTCATACGCATCCTCCACATATACTGGCCCCAAAGCACCCATATTGCTTTTGATAAAGTTATACATGAAATAGTCTTTGACAGCTTTGTTGTGCAACAATTCATCTGCTGCCATAAAAACAGCCTGTTCCATACCACTTTTTTCATGCCACAGTGTGCTATCCCTTTTCACAAGTTCCATAGCATGTTCATGTACCCTCCTATCTACAATTGACCTATATGTCCTTGAAACAAGAAAATCAGACCTTCCCAAATCAATAGCGTCAAAAGCAGCTTTGGTTTTCTCAACTGGAAAATCAACATCTTCAAGGTTGATCTCATTAATATAAGCCTGATAATGGGGATATTGGCTGTCATATAGAAAGGGCTCAAACTCCAAATAAGCTTCCTCCTCTTTAATAAATACCGGATGAAGCTTATGCTCTGCTTGATATTGATTAAATCTCTCCTTCTGCCGGATAAAAAACCCGCTTCTTTTATCCAGATATTGTTCACTTGGAAGACTGAACAGTTCGAACATGTCTCCCAATTCTTCATACAGAAACAGGTCTTTCTGATGAAGATAATTTGACTCAGCAACCCGATTTCCTGAAACCTGGATCGAGTTCTTGAATTCTTGTCCGTCTGCAGTGACGAAAACACTGTCTCCTGGTGTTAGAAACAAAGAAAAATCACCCACACCTGCCCTTATAAAATAAAGACCTTCCTCCTCTGCATCAAAGCTGAGATAAAAGGTACCGTCTTCCTCAAATTCCGAAGAACCAACCTCTTCTTCAAGATAAACTTCAATGCTTTCCCGCGTTGTATTTTCAACTTTACCGGCAATGATGATCTTGGTGTCCACGGTTTCCTTTTGGCTGCACCCCGTATAGAAAAGGGTCACTATCAGAAATAAAATCAGCTGCTTGTTCATGATAAAAATGGTTTTAAACGATACTCTTAATTTAAGAAATAATTTCATTACCCTCTAATTTTTCACTTAAATATTACGTTTAAAATATTTCAGTTTAAGCCCCACAAAAAATTAAATCAATTGCAAATAATTTTATTCTTGATTGAGAATCTATTTTAAATACTCGGGACTAAATATTCCTGCCATTAAGGCATCAATGATTTTGGCTACTTCTTCAGGATTCATTTTTTCTTTAAGGAATGCATGATTGCCAGCTTTGCCGTACACCCATTTGTTGCTTCCATCTTCTGTTACCGAATTTGAACCGTTCACCTCTGACTCCCAGTATGCTTCAGGCCTTGCAACAGCATACAAGATGGAAGTCTGATCCCAGCTTGGCCTGCCGGCAAAGTCATTGTATAGTTGGTAGGCCCTCCATACAGGACTATCAGAAGGAATGGATTTTTTGAGATATTGGCCACCAGTCAGCACTTTATTCCCAAGTTCCCAGCCTGAAAACACCACTTTTCCAGGATATTTGGCAAGACTTACCACAGTGCTTTGTGGGTCGGGTCTATAAAAATTCGCTTCCTTTCCTTCTGGATAATTTCCCCCCATGCAGGACCAAAGCCTTACTTTTCGGGCTACAAGTTCAACTCCATTGAGCGGGCTATATTGGCAAGGACCTGATTCAAGAAGTTTTTGAAGGTTGGTCAGGTGTCCGATGGTGACGAGTACTACACTGCTGTCAGGTTGTGCGGCTAAGAGCTTCCTGTAAAGTACAGTGGCTTCTTCAGCATCATCATATTTCTTGATTTTATGAGGAAATTCAGCTGCGATTTGCTTGGTGTACCTTGATTGCTCCAGCATCTTGTTGCCCTTTTGGGCTCCGATAGGAATGCCTGGTCTTCCATAATAATGGTTGATGGCATCAGTGCAGGAAGGGGCATATGGATCGTCACTGGTAACAATAATGCCCAATACATCCACTATCCTGTGATCCATCAAGGTATGCAGCATGGCCAATGCACCGGCATCATCTACATCTGAATCCATATCTGTATCCAAGATCATCCGTATTGGCTGCTGAGCATGAGCAGAAAGTGCCAGAAGATTGAGACTTAAAATCAAAATAACGAGAAATTTTTTCATGTGTAGGATATAATGGATGAAACAGAATAGAACGGTAAATCAACTCAGCAGACTTCAACCCCAAGCATTGCTGAAAATAAAGATTAAAACAAAAAAAGCCTCTGAAAATGAATTCAGAGGCTTGGATTTTCTTTAAAGTCAGGCTTACTTACTTCCTTTAGGAAGTACGTTGCTGATGAGTGAAACTTTTTCGATCGGTTCTGAAGCATTGGAATACACCCTTACAACAGAGTTTTGAGGTCCCATTTTACCTGCTGAGTTGAAAACGACCTTCATTTCACCTGATTTACCAGGAGCGATTGGCTCCTTAGGCCAGTTAGGTGCGGTACAGCCACAAGTCACAGCCACATTGGATATGACCAAAGGAGTATCTCCTGAGTTGGTGAATACAAAAGTATGTTCGACTTTGTCCCCTTGGGAGATGTTGCCGAAATCAATGGATTTTTCTTTAAATTCAATTACAGCTCCCTTTTTTTGATCTTGGGCCTGTACGGAAAAAGCCACAAGGGCTACCATCATAAGCATCAACAACTTTTTCATCGTAGTATTTGATAGGTTAATTAACATGAATTATTAGTGCTCTTATTAAATGTAAAACTTCTCATGAAAGTTCACCATGAACAGTTCTTTTTTTGCGCTTGTCACTGCGGTATAGACCCACCTGATATAGTCTGTGTTGACCTGTTCTTCAGTGATATAACCTTGATCCACAAAAACAGCGTCCCATTGTCCGCCTTGTGATTTGTGACAGGTAAGTGCATACGCAAATTTGACCTGCAAAGCCGAAAGATAAGGATCTTTTTTGATCAAATCCATACGTTCCTTTTTATTCGCTACATCTGCATAATCTTCGGAAACTTGTTTGTACAAAGAATCATATTGAGCAGCACTCAATGAAGGCTGATCACTTGCCAATGTATCCAAAAGCACTTTCGCCTCAAAGTTTGGTTCCTCTGGATAATCCACAAGACGCAATTCCAGCGTAGCAAACCTAAATCCGTACAATTCTTCAAAGGATCGGATTTTGTGAATTTCCACAAAATCCCCATTGGCGATAAAATTGACTTTTTCTGAGTCTGCCATATAGGTATAATTATTTTTGACTACCATCAGATAATCGCCTGCATTGATTTCATCTTCATAGAAATGGATCATGCGACGGATATATTGATTATACTGAACAGCTGACTTATTAGACCGTGTGATAATGGTGGTATTTTCTACACCATACTTCTGGTAAGCATAGCGAAGTCCTTCTTCCAGTCTTTCGCCTGTCATTCTATAAAAGTCCTTGTATCCTTTGGCTAGAAACTGCAACACAGGACTCTTTTGAGCCAATTGTATCCTCAACTGGGTTGCATTATATAAAATTCCCGAAGTCAACTGCTGTCGCATCACTTCATGGAGTTCTATCCCTGTGACCTTTAGCCGATATTGTCTGATAAGGTAATGCTGATCCAAGGCAGGACTAAGAGAACTGCCTACGGGTGGAAGCTGGGCAGTATCGCCAACCAGGATTAGCCGATTGGTACTTTCTTGAAAGACAAACTGAATCAAATCCCTTAGCAAATTCCTGCCTCCAAGGTTTTCATCAGAGAGCATCGAAGATTCATCAATGATAAATACAGTGTGCTTGTAGTAGTTTTTCTGCAAATCAAAAGCATTTCCTCTTTCCCCTCCTTCTCCCTGTGGCCTGTAGATGATTTTATGTATGGTGAAGGCCGATCTGCCACTGTAATTGCCCATCACCTTTGCTGCCCTGCCAGTAGGGGCCAAAAGCATGTGTCGGAGCTGAAGAGCTGGTAATGTTTTGACGAGAGCAGAAATTAAAGTGGTCTTACCTGTACCTGCATAGCCTCTTAGTACAAAAGCTATGGGCTCAGAGGAAGACTTGGTGAGGAAGTCGTCCATGTGACTAAAAAAATTGCGCTGCCCCACAGTTGGTTCGTGAGGGAAATTCCTGCTCATCAAATGCGAAGGTTTCAAACTCGCCTCATTATCTTTACCCATCATTGTTTGCGAATCTAAAACTAATCAATTGGAAAAGGAAATTGTAGAGAAGTTTGGTGGAAGACTCCGAACAAGAGTAAATGGGATCCTGATCCAAAACAACGAGATCCTATTAATCAAACACCGCATGGATGAGGGTAGGTATTTCTGGAACGTGCCTGGAGGGGGCATGGAATATGGGACCTCTGCTGTAGACAACCTGAAGCGGGAATATTTGGAGGAAACAGGCTTACATATTCAAATAGACAGATTTCTCGGAACCTATGAACACCTTTCTCCCCCATTGCATGCCATAGAACTTTTCTTTGAAGTTTCTGTAATCGGAGGTGAGTTGATAAAAGGAATAGATCCTGAACTGGCTGCAGACAAGCAGCTGATCACGGAAATTTCATTCCTTAACCTCGAAAAACTGGCCTTGATCAAAAACACGGAAAAACACCGCCTATTCTGGGGAATAAAATCATTCAATGATGTGAGAATATGGAAAGGTTATTTTAATTTTGAAAATAATTGCATAAAATAGCATCTTGTAAAACATACCATCAACCTATCCGATAGATTAAATCAGTTCAAAAAATGACGTTAAGCAGAATTTTATCCGTTGTCTTCTTACTAGGCGCTCTTGCCTTAGGCTTCATGCTCTATAAAAGTGTAGATGATGTCATGCAAGAGGAAAAGAGAATCGCGTTGACAGAAGCCAGAATCATTCAAAAACTTCAAATGATAAGAGATGCACAAATCGCTTACATGGCTTCTAAAGGTGAATATGCAGGTTCTTGGCCTGAACTGAAAAATTTCATCCAAGGTGGTCAAATCTGGATTGTACAGCGTAAAGAAACAACAAGGCTATTGGAATACGGTAAAGAAGAAACTACCGTAACATTTGATACCTTAGGGTCAGTAGGCGTGATGGATTCTTTATTCAACGAAAGAAGGACCCCTAATTTCAATTTGGAAAACCTAAACGTAGTTCCAGGTTCAGGTGGTAGGGAATTTGAATTCTTTGCTGACAAAGTAGAAAGAAATCAAAGATCCATTCCAGTTTTTGAAGTGAGAGATCCAGATCCTGTGAATCCAAAAAGAAGAGCCAACAACAAGGAAAAGGCTTTAAGAGTAGGCTCTAGAACTGACTCATCTACTTCAGGTAACTGGGAGTAATGACAACCAAAACATCAGGAAATATCCTCCCCAAATTATATAGCGATAGATTTGATACCTCTCAGGTATCAAATCTATCGCTATTTTTATTCCATCAGGTTTACTTATTACTTGCTAAAGACCTTAACGGGATTGTGATTGCAGCCCATCACATTCAAGCTAACAGCAAGGAAGAGCTTCAGAGACAACTTGGACAGGATGAATTGCTTGAACTTACTGTACCATTACGTGTCTTTAATTTCACTGCTAGTTTTTGTCTTGTACCTGGGTTGTTTTTTGATCCGACGCTCCGTCCTGCTTATCTGTTTTTTGCAGACAGTGTATCAGCTGAAAAAAACCTAATTTTTGACACTGGTCTGGAAAGTAACAATATCCATTTGGTGAGTTCGATTGACAAATCTTTAGCTGATTTGCTTCAAAAAAATGGACGAGAAGCAGCCTTTCATCATGGTTCTGCTACATTTTTGGCATTCGCACTAAGAGAAAAGAACAATCTGATCAACCAGGAAATTTTGATATGTGTGTATGAGGGATTCTTTTTTGTGGCCGCTTTTGCCAATCAAGAACTGATTCTTTTCAACAGTTTTGAAATGACAAGCAACAGGGATATCCTTAAATATCTTTTCGGACTGATCTCTCAGCTGGCTTTTGACCAGTTGCACTGCAGGATTTCTGCATATGGTAACTTAGAAGCATATGACATTGATGAAGAATGGGGTAAAGGATATTTCAAGAACTTCAGGATTGCATTGCCTTATTTGAACCAGCAATATCTCAAGGAGCTATCTGACTACCCCAATGCCCGTTATTTTGATACTTTCTGGGAATTGCAATAAAACATCATGAAAAAAATAGCCATTTTTCCTGGTTCTTTTGACCCTTATACCAAAGGACACCATGATATAGTCATGCGTGGACTTAAATTATTCGACGAATTGATCATTGGGATCGGCTACAATTCCTCTAAAAAGAACCGCTATTTTGATATTGATTTTATGGTGGAAAAAATCAGAGGAGTTTATAAAGATGAACCAAGAGTTACAATTGTGGTTTACAATGAACTCACTTCAAGCTTGGCAAAAAAACACAATGCAGGCTTTCTGCTAAGAGGACTAAGAAACACCACTGATTTTGAGTATGAAAACACCATCTCTCAAATGAATAGAAATTTGAATGAGGGACTAGAAACTGTGTTCTTGATTACTTCACCAGAGTTTGCTGCCACGAGCTCTACCATCATCAGAGAAGTTCACAAGTTTGGTGTCAACATCAATGAATACCTACCTTATGAGGTCTGAACTTTAGGCAC
This sequence comes from Cyclobacteriaceae bacterium, assembly GCA_036782195.1. Lineage (GTDB taxonomy): Bacteria > Bacteroidota > Bacteroidia > Cytophagales > Cyclobacteriaceae > DAIPZN01. The sequence continues at coordinate 33,574 of DAIPZN010000015.1, forward strand.
AAGCTTTAAAAATTTTTTATAAAGGTATCGCATGGAGGGATAGGAATTTACCAAGGCCGTCTTCGCCTCTGAGTGGTTCATCCATTTGATATCATCAATACCCTCTTCTTTTTGCGGCTTCATCCCTGTGTCATTCACATTTTCCATTGCAAACCAATAAGTCTTTTTGAGAATACTTTTTCGGTTTTGGGTATAGGTATGCCACGTTTTGCCAATTGCTGGTCCGAGTTTGACTCTAATTCCACATTCTTCCTGTACTTCTCTTATGGCACATTCTTCCGGTGATTCCCCTTTTTCGAATTTGCCTTTTGGGAGATCCCATTTCCCAAATCTGGAAATAAACAGGACCTTAGCTCCTTTAGTGACAATTCCTCCAGCGGCCTTGATGACAAAAAACCTGCTCTTGATAAATGCCTGCACTTCATCCTTTTGGGCTGAAACAAGTGTGACAGAGTCCAGATCTTTAAGCTTCCTGGTTCTCATCAAATACAAAAGCTTAACAATGATGTCTCTACCGGGTTCAATGATCAGCACATCATCATGAAAATCAACAGAGGATGGTAAGTCTTTGGGATGATCATAAATACATTCAAAAGTTTTTTCTTTGGATAGCTCAGACGGAGCAAGAATATCCAATGGTTTGTCATTGATAAAAATCTTCATTGCATCAGGGATCTACCGTTAATGTATTTTTATTTCCGATCAAAAATGCACAAAAAAAAATCATCCTCCGCATTACCCTCTGGATTTTTATAATGTAATTTTGGGTCATGGAACTATTTGATCTGACCAATGCAGCAGAGGTAGCTGAAAAGCTACTCGATATACAAGCCATTAGACTTCAGCCGGAAAAACCATTTACTTGGGCCTCCGGATGGAAGTCCCCAATTTATTGTGACAACAGGCTTGCCTTATCCTATCCGGGAACAAGGAGGTTTATCAAAGAAAGTCTAATTGCAGCCGTAAAACACCATTTTCCTCAAGCTGAAGGTATCGCAGGTGTTGCGACTGCTGGAATTCCACAAGGAGCCTTGATCGCTGACGCGATGGATCTTCCCTTTATGTATGTCAGATCCAAACCAAAGGGACATGGAATGGAAAATATGATAGAGGGAAAAGTCACGGTAGGCCAAAAAATAGTTGTTGTTGAAGATTTGATATCTACAGGAGGTAGCTCATTAAAGGCAGTACAGGATCTTAAGCATGCTGGTTTTGAAGTATTAGGTATGGTAGCGATTTTTACCTATGGATTTGAGATCGCTCAACAGAATTTCAGCTATGCAGGTGTCAAATTGATATGCCTGAGTGACTATGCAGCCATGCTTCCACAAGCTGTCAATAGTGGCTATATAGACGAAAGCGCGCTTGCTTCATTAGGTGAATGGAGAAAAGATCCGGGTAGATGGAATCAGGATTAACCTAAAATTTCTCCTCTATACCTAATCCAAATAAAGCGAAATCATACTTGACAGGATCTATTGGATCAAATTCCTTTAATCTATCAGTCAATTCAACGGCTGTTTGCCAGTCTGTTTGCTTTCGGGTAATCAATCCCAATTTTCTACCCACACGATCCACATGAAGGTCACAGGGGCAAATCAATTGAGAGGGTTTGATCTGTTCCCATAAGCCAAAATCTACTCCCCTATCATCTTTACGGACCATCCATCTCAAAAACATATTGATTCTTTTGCAGGCAGCTTTTCGCTCTGGTGTTGCAATATGTTTTTGGGTCCTTATGGGTGGATCTTCAAGGTTAAAAAAAGTGTTGCGAAACCCGATTAAGGCACTTTCCATCCCCTTATCCCCTATCCCTTGCAAAAAGGCATTTTCCAAACTTTCATGATTGTTGTAAAAAGCCGCAAAAAAACGGATAAAATATAAGGCATCTATATCATTAAAAGTCCGATGTCTGAAATCTAAGAACCTTTTCAGATCTTCCTCTTGGTGGTTAAGGATAAAATCATAAGGTGCAAAATCCATCTTTTCCAGTAACTGCAGACATTTGCTGATGATGGTTTTTCTTTGTCCCCAGGCAAGTACTGCTGCAAAAAATCCAGCTATTTCTATATCTTGTTTTTTAGAAAATCTGTGGGGAATTGAAATGGGATCTAGATTGATAAAATCAGGTCTATTATATAGATCAACCTTCTCATCCAAAAACTCTTTTAAATTCATTTTCAAAGGGCTACTTTGACCTCCCCGCCTTGTATTCCATCAAACCATTTAAACAGCAGGTTGTTATCCTGCTTTTCAGATAGGTGCCAATCAAAGCATTTTATATTGGTAAGTGGCTTAAGACTATCTTGATCAGGGTCATACAGACATATATCAAAATCAGGGAGATCTTTAGAATCTGTAGCATTCCATTTTTCAAGTAAAATCCCCTCCTCAATAAATCTGATTTTATTTCCAAAAATATGATCCTCCAAAACTGAAGGAATACCATCACTCCTTCTCAATTGAAAACACGCCGGCCCGAAAATTATTTGTTTATATAATTTTGCCTCCAGCAATTTATCGGTTTTAGATAGCGGCATCCACTCAGAATCATGATGGATCAACATTTCTCTTCTTGGCTTTATCTTCATCAAAAGCCTTGAAATACCCGAAAATATATAAGTCAATCCAATAAACAATAACCCAAAACTTGCCAAAATGGGATAAGAAATCACAAAAAAAGCATTCCAAATGAATCGGAAAATATGGTGCAATATCAAATGGAATTTATTCATTACTATTGAGGGGAATGACACAAAAGTAAAAGGTAATCACGTCATTACCAAAAAACACCCAGATTGGCCAAAAAAGAAGTAGCCTCAAGATAAGGTTTTGAGGCTACTTAATGAATAACTTTTAATAAGAAATTTCTACTCTGAATCTAGGGTTTACAGCTCTTAACTGATCATATGCCGCTTTGGAAACCTTGACGATTAGCCTACCATTATCGCCAGTATCAGGGATTTTGCCTACTACTCGGGCAAAGATTGTAATATCATTTTCTTCGTTGCGGATACGCATGATCGTTCCTACAGGTGCATCTCGATGCAGGACAAGATACTTTTTGTGATTTCCTGTTCCATCAATGACTTCCGCCAAGCCCGATTCCTTGATGTTTTTGTACTCGGTACTTCCAGACTTTTCTGCATCAGTGCTTAAGGTCGCATTGACCCGCTCATTATTGACAATAATGGGAACTGATGCTGTTACAACAGGAACATTGGTACTGCTCGATTCCCTGCCTACTTTAAGTTTTTGACCAGGATTGAGGTTATTGGATGGCAGCCCATTCCAGCTGATCACATCCTCCACTTTAGCATTGTATTTTTTGGAAATAGCAAATAACGTTTCTCCTTGCTCAACAGTATGGGTAATCCAATCACCTGGCAATGATGCAGAACCAGACCTTTCTGGTTGAGGAGAAGGCTTCGGTGTCTCTACAACTTCTTTAGCTTTTTCTTTCACCACAGGGGCTTCTGCTGTTTTGGCAGCCTTAGTCTCGGTGGTTTTAGTATTGGTCGAAGGCACAGGTACCGGAGTTGGCGTAGGAGGGGTTGTGGAAGCAATTTGCTTTTCAGCAACACCTTCAATAATCAATGACTGCCCTACACTTAAGTCATTGCCTTGAAGTTTATTCCAAGACATGATATCAGAAACTGACACATTGTACTTTTTGGATATGGCAAAAAGCGTTTCTCCCGGCTCTACTTTGTGCAATTTTGATCCTGTGGGTATTGCTGATTTTGGAATAAATGGTATCCGTACTCTCTGTCCCATTTTCAATCCATCCTGAAGCTGTGGATTGTTTTGGAGAATATCATTGACTGCTACTTGATATCTTCTAGATATTCCAAAGAGCGTTTCTTTTTCTTCTACCTGATGAATAATAAACGATTGGTTACCAACTTTTTCTACACCTATAGAATCCAGCAAAACTAGATTTTTTGCATTGGCTGCAAGTGAGAAACCAAGGCAAAGGAGTACTACGGCAAACTGCTTCATAAATTCGGGGACACTTTATTTCTACGCACAAATTTCAGATTTATTTTATCATTTACAAGTATTCATTTCACCTATCCAAACTAATCCACAACAAGCGCACTAATTGTCACAAAAAGTCAAAAAAAATGGACCTTCCCACCGATTGGGCTTTCCTTCTTTTGTCAACCGAAGCTATTCATCCCAAACTCTTACCCACCTATCAATATTTAAGCTATCCCCACATCAAAATATTATTTTGAATGCGGAATAAGGACTTAATTATGGCACTTATTCATTCATTATTTAAATCCAATGTTATTGAAAAACTTTACCACAAATCACACAGCTAGCAGGTTTTTGATGCTATTGCTGATGGCTTTCCTTGTACACGTTCAGGGTATTGCCCAACAGGTAGATATGGACCTGTTTAAGAATATGAAAACGCGAAATGTAGGCCCTGCAGCCATGAGTGGCAGGATTACCGCAATAGATGCAGTTCATGATGATCCAAGTATAATTTATGCAGGTTCGGCCTCAGGCGGATTATGGAAGTCCACCTCCGGAGGGATTACTTGGGACCCTATTTTTGACAACGAAAGGGTTCATTCTATAGGTGCAATTTCCATTTACCAGAAAAATCCAAACATAATTTGGGTAGGTACTGGTGAAGGGAATCCCCGTAACTCTTTAAATATGGGTTATGGTGTGTACCGTTCATTGGACGCCGGCAAAACCTGGCAACTCATGGGGTTAGAAAAAACAAGGGCCATACACCGGATTATTGTACATCCTGACGATCCAAATACTGTGTTTGTAGGCGCTATTGGTTCACCTTGGGGTGAACAGGAAGAAAGAGGGGTATACAAAACTACTGACGGAGGAAAAACATGGAAAAAAATCCTATATGTAGACGCCAAAACAGGTGTAGGAGAAATGATCATGGATCCTAACAATCCCAACAAACTTTTTGTCAACATGTGGGAACACAGAAGATATCCTTGGATATTCTACTCAGGGGGTGCGGGTTCAGGCCTACACGTGACCCAAGACGGTGGAGAAACATGGAAAAAACTGGATGAGAAAAATGGTTTGCCAAAAGGAAACCTAGGACGAATGGGTCTTGCAATTTCTAAAGCCAACAGCATGAAGATTTATGCATTGGTAGAATCAACCAAAAACGCCCTTTACGTCTCTGAGAATGGCGGTGATTCCTTTAGCATGATCAATGACAAGCCTGAAATCGGCGACAGGCCATTTTATTATTTTGAAATCTATGCTGACCCAAAAAATGCCGATAGACTGTATACTTTATATTCAAGGGTAGGAATTAGTGAGGATGGCGGAAGAACCTTCAAAGAGCTACTCTCCTATGAAGGCGTTCACCCAGACCACCATGCCTGGTATATCAATCCAAATGATCCAAAATTGCTAATAGACGGCAATGATGGAGGGCTCAACATCAGCCGGGATGGTGGCAAGACTTGGTATTTTGCAGAAAACATTCCTGTGGGACAATGGTATCACATCAATGTTGACAATGAAGTGCCTTACAACATCTATGGTGGTCTTCAAGACAATGGTAGCTGGGTAGGTCCAGCTTATGTTTGGAGAAGAGATGGAATCAGAAACACCTATTGGCAGGAAATCATGTTTGGAGATGGATTTGATGTAGTGTCTGACCCTGACAACTCACGCTATGGCTATGCCATGAGTCAAGGAGGAAATGTTGCAAGATTTGACAAAGAAACAGGGCACAAAAGGACCATCAGGCCTACACATCCTGACAAAGACGTTTTCCTTAGATTCAATTGGAATGCAGCTATTGCCCAAGATCCACACCATAGCGGTACAATCTATTACGGTAGTCAGTACCTTCACAAAAGCACTGACAGAGGTGAAACATGGGAAATCATTTCTCCTGATCTGACTACCAACGATCCGGAAAAACAAAAACAGCAGGAAACCGGTGGTTTGACTTTTGATATTACGGGAGCAGAAAACCATACCACCATCATTGCCATTGCCCCAAGTCCAATAGATAAAAATGTTATTTGGGTAGGAACAGACGACGGTAATGTTCAAGTGACAAGAGATGGAGGAAAAACATGGTCCAACACATCAGCCAAGTTAACAGGACTTCCCAAAGGCAGTTGGATTCCACAAATTCAAGCATCTAGATATGATGCCGGAGAAGCTTGGATAGTAGCAAACAATTATAGAAACAATGATTTTGCTGCCTATGCTTATAGGACAAAAAATTATGGAAGTTCCTATGAGCGAATTGCTGATGACAATAAAGTTTGGGGCTACACCCTTTCCCTAATTCAGGATCCTGAAGAACAAAATCTAGTCTTCCTAGGAACAGAGTTTGGATTATATGTCAGCTTTGACAATGCCAAAACATGGAACAAATGGAAAAGCGGATATCCTAATGCAGTGTCCACATATGATTTGGTCATTCAGGAAAGAGAGGCTGACTTGGTTATAGGTACATTTGGCAGGTCAATTTATGTATTAGATGACATCAGACCTCTACGTGTATTTGCTAAAAATGGAGGCAAACTTCCTACTGCTAAAATTACAGCTGTAAGACCTTCTGATGCTTATCAAGCTGAAATCCATCAACCGCATGGAGAGCGTTTTTCTGCAAGTGGAAAATATGCTGCAGAAAACAGACCTTTTGGCGGCAGGTTGAACTTCATCATCAACGATCCAGGAAAAGAAAAACTAGACTCTCTCTCTGTCGAGATTTTCAATGCTTCAGGAGAGCAAATCAGAACCATCAAAACAATACCTCAACATGGTGTAAATCAAATCATCTGGAATTTGGATAGAAAATCCACTATTGAAGGTGGCATGGGAAGGGGCGGAAACGCAGCTAGACAAAGGGGATTCTTTGAAGCTAGTGCAGGACCAGCATTGCCAGGCACCTATAAAATTGTCTATACTTATGCTGGCAGCACTTCGGAAACCCAAATAAATGTACTGCCGGACCCAAGAATAGCCGTCAATATGGCAAATCTGCAGGCAAGAGAAACTTTTATCAATAAAGCGCAAGCAGTAGGAGCTGAAGTGCTCAAAGCCACAAGACAACTTGATGAGGCCAAATCTACTGTTGACAAACTACTTGCCTATATCAAAGGTGTAGAAGGTGAGGAAATCAAAGAGTTGGAAAAGCTAGCCACTGCTGTTAAAAAGAAAATTGAAACAACAAGAGAAGCTTTCTATGGTCCTTCTCGAGAAGGACAGGGTATTGTAAGAAACCTGTATCCTACTACAATGAGCAGACTATTCTTGCCGAGCAGCTATGCAAGTTCATCATATGGGGCTCCAGGCGCTACAGAAGAAAGACTGTTGCAACAGGCGACAGAGAGTGCACAAGAAGCGCTTAAAGTCTGGGAAGCATTTATTCAAAATGATTGGAAATCTTTTGAAGAAAAAGCCAAATCCACACAAATTGACATATTTAAAGCTGCTGAGGCTGCTGACAAGTAGACTATTGCTTTGAGTTAATGAAAAGGCACCTAAATGGAATCCATTTAGGTGCCTTATTTTTTTCTGACGCAATAATGCTGAATATTTTCGACACTTATCAAATACTATCCCTCATTTCAATGATTGCTTTTCCTGTCAAAAACCAAACCGTGAAATGCAAAAAAAAAGCACCAAATCATTGGTGCTTCAAATAGAAATGAATCCTTTTATCTATGATCGTAATTGGCCGTATAGTAATTCTGATAGGCACCAGATGTTACATGATCAAGCCATTCCTCATTGGCCAAGTACCAGTCAATGGTTTTGCTAATCCCCTCTTCAAATTGGAGACTTGGTTCCCACCCAAGCTCTTGTTGAATCTTAGTAGCATCTATGGCATACCTCAAGTCATGGCCAGCTCTATCAGTCACAAAGGTGATAAGCTTTTCGGAGGTGCCAGGCGTTCGACCAAGTTTTTCATCCATTTTAGCACAAAGCAGTTTAACGATGTCCAGGTTTTTCCATTCATTGAAGCCACCGATGTTATAGGTCTCTCCTATTCTTCCATTATGGAACACCACATCAATCGCGCGTGCATGGTCTACTACATAAAGCCAATCCCTGACATTTTCACCTTTTCCATACACCGGCAAAGGCTTATTGTTTTTGATGTTGTGAATACAAAGCGGGATCAGTTTTTCAGGAAATTGATTTGGGCCATAGTTGTTCGAACAGTTGGTAATGACAGTCCTGAGCTTGTAGGTATTTGCATATGCCCTAACAAAATGGTCTGAGGCGGCTTTAGAAGCCGAGTATGGAGATTGAGGGTCGTAAGGTGTAGTCTCTAGAAAGAAGCCTCCATGATCTAATGAGCCATATACTTCATCAGTTGAAACATGGTAAAAAAGGTGCCCCTCAGGATTCCCCCAAAAGGTTTTGGCGACATTCATCAAGTTGACAGTACCGATGACATTGGTTTTTACAAAAGCCAAAGGATCTGAAATAGATCTATCTACATGAGATTCTGCTGCCAAGTGAATTACGTCAGTGATCTGATGCTTTTCAAAAGCAGCTTGTATAGCGGCTTCTTCTAAAAGGTCTACTTTTTCGAATACATAATTGGGAGCATCTTCTACCTCTTTCAGGTTCTCTAGATTTCCAGCATAAGTCAGCGCATCTAAATTGACTATTTTATATTCGGGGTACTTTTCTACGAATAGTTTTACAACATGGGATCCGATAAATCCGGCCCCACCAGTGATCATAATGCTTTTTTTCATTGAAGAGATATTTGAACTTATTTTTGATAGAATTCTCGGTACCAATCCACAAAACGGGCTACACCTTCTTCAACCGAAGTACCTGGCTGATAACCGGTATCTCGTTTCAAATCAGAAACGTCAGCGTATGTTGCAGGTACATCTCCTGGCTGTAGGGGCAACATATTCTTGATGGCTTCTTTACCTAGCGCTTTTTCCAAGGCACCAATATAGTCCATCAATTCTACAGGATTTGAGTTGCCGATATTGTATACTTTGAATGGGGCATATGAGCTTCCAGGTTCAGGTTGCTGTCCGGTCCATTCGGTATTTGGTTTTGCTGGACGGTCTGCTACCCTGATCACTCCTTCCACGATATCGTCAATATAGGTGAAGTCCCGCTTCATTTTGCCATGGTTGAATACCTGTATAGGTTGACCTTTGGTGATTGCATCGATAAATAGATAAAGTGCCATATCCGGCCTACCCCAAGGTCCATAAACTGTGAAAAACCTAAGCCCGGTGGTTGGTATATTGAACAAATGGCTATATGTATGGGCCATCAATTCATTGGATTTTTTAGTAGCTGCATACAAGCTTACCGGATGGTCTACATTATGTTCTGTTGCAAAGGGCATTTTGGTATTTGCTCCATATACAGAACTTGAAGAAGCATACACCAAGTGCTTGACTGGATAAGCTCTACAGCACTCGAGAATATTGAGAAAGCCTTGAATATTGGCTACAATATAAGCGTCTGGATTGGTAAGAGAGTATCTTACTCCTGCTTGAGCCGCGAGGTTGATTACCACGTCAATTTGCTCAGTAGAAAAAATTGACATCATTGCCTCTTTATCAGAAATATCAGTTTGATAAAAAGTATAAGCGGGATGTTTCACTGATTGCACAGCTTTGTCCTTACTTATTTGTTCCCGTTGAATGCCTGATTCCTCAAGTCTTTTGTATTTAAGATTTACATCATAATAATCATTGATGATGTCAACACCTACAACTGAATCTCCCCTTTTTAGCAACTGAAGTGCCACATGAAAACCGATGAAACCAGCAGTTCCTGTAATAAGATATTTCATTATTTAATTCTTAGGGTTATAACAAATTAAAAACTAATTAAATAAACACAACAAATTTTACATTTGGCTAAAAATCCTGACAAATATAAAGGAAATTGCTAAAAAGCCTTATGGATTAATCGCTCATAATTATTTAAAAGCAGACTATGAATATATTCACGCTGATAATTCTCTGCTATCTCCATATATAAGTTATCAGCAAGCTGCTGCATATAATCACGTTTTACGTAAGCAAATTCCAGTGCTTCTTTTAAAATTTCTGTTTTTTTGACAGGGAATACGAGCCCTGTAACCTTGTTGGTTACTATATCAATATTTCCCATTATATCAGAACAGATGATGGGTAACTGCATGGAACCTGCCTCTAACAAAACATTTGGAAAGCCCTCTCTGTGTGAAGGGTGTACCAAAACATCTGCCAAAGCCATGTAATGGGCAACATGGTCAGACCATTCAATCTGCACGATCCGTGGATGGTCCTGAATTTTACGCACCAAATCGCTATCTATAGGATTCAGGTCCTGTTCAAAAGATCCCAATAAAACTAGTTTGGCTTTATCTGTAATCTTAGACTGTAAAAATGCAGTAACAAGCTCTTCAATTCCTTTGTCCTTTACCAGTCTTCCTACAGCAAGGATGATGAAATCATTTTCAGCAGGCAAAATTCTCATGGTGGCAGCGACGAGATGGTTTTCAGCAAGTGCTTCCCTACTAAACTTTTCCATATCCACTCCATTTGAAGATCCTTTTCCGATAATCCTCAATTTTTCAGGTTCGGCAAGTTTTTCACGGATAATGAAATCGAATAGGGATTGGGAGTTAGGCCAAACTTCCGTTGCATAGCTGTAAGTCAGTTTTTCCATGAAAACAAGCAGCTTTTTTTTCTGCTTTTCAGCAACCATGTAAGGAATGCCGGCCACTGTGTGTATCCTGCATTTAACACCGGCAAACTTGGCTGCAATCATTGCCAATAATCCAGCTTTAGGAGTATGGGAATGTACTACATCAGGCTTTTCCTTTTTGAAAAGTTTGTACAAAAGCCAAAGGCAGTAGAGATCTTGAAAAGGTGTGATCTTTCTGGTAAAAGGAATCACATGATGCGGGCATTCTTCCTTCTTCAGAACACTGTTGATTTCTTTGCCATCAGCACTTACCATCAATACTTCCCAACCTGCCGCTTTCATAAATTTCATCTGGCCTGCCAACAAAAGTTTTAAAGACAGAGGGACGGTAGTAACACGGATTATTTTTGGCATTCAGTATTTTGCTTTTAAAACCTCAAATATAAGCTTTTATTATTGCAGACCGCGAAAAGCGCATAAAAATCAAAATAGAAATCGCTCCAAAAGTGAGATTATTTTGGGTGTGAATTATGGCTTTAAAAATTTTGGATTTTAAAAAGCCAGTTGTTGATAACGCCTGCTGAGTCAGTTCAGCAATCTTACAAAAATATTCCAGACATAAATAAGCAACTGATGGTTCAGTCATAGAATTAAAATTACGATCCCTAAACAGGTAAAGTGCTGATTCCTTTTTACCTTTAACCCATCATCTCAGACCTATAAAATCAAAAATATGTTGCAGCACATCAACATCGCCATCATTGGATGCGGAAATTTGGGAACCTCTATTGTCAATGGATTACTAGACCAACAGGATTTTGACCCTAGGCAATTACATCTCACCAAACGAAATTCATCCGAATTGCTTTCTCTGACGACAAAAGGTGTTAAAATTTCATCTGACAATCTTTTAGCTGCAAAAGATGCAGATATTGTGATTCTTGGAGTGAAGCCTTACAATGTTCATGCGATCTTGAGCGAAATCAAACCTGTTTTGAATCCGGGCAAGCAGATTATCATATCCCTTGCTACCGGAATTACTTTAGGAGATCTATATCAAGTTCTTGATCCCAAGACTGTAGCTTATAGAGCTATGCCCAACATTGCAGCAGATATAAGAGAATCAATAACCTGCATCTGTGGACAAAATTCTAATCCAAAAGCAGAAGATCAGGTCAAAGCTCTTTTTAACAGCATAGGATCTACAATTAGTATAGATGAACACCTGATGGAAGCAGCTACTGTTCTTGGAGCATGTGGTATTGCCTTTGTTCTTCGATTTATGCGTGCTATGATTCAAGGCGGTATACAGATTGGTTTTGATGCAAAAACAGCAAGTCAGATTGTTAACCAAACTGTCAAAGGTGCTGCTGAACTTATGATTCAAAAGAATATGCACCCTGAAGAAGCAATTGATAAAGTGACAACACCAAAAGGGTGTACAATCGTCGGCCTCAACGAAATGGAACATCAAGGTTTTTCTGCCGCCATGGTAAGAGGGGTCTTGGCCTCTTACCAAAAGATCGAAAAATAAACAAAACAGCTGCAGCATTGGTGACGTGCTGCAGCTGAAAACCTTTTAAGGGAAAATCCCTAACTCTGTATAGCTGATTGATATCCGCTGTAGCGCAAGAATAAATCCTGCAGTCCGAAGACTTTTTATGTTTTTTTCTTTTCTGGTTTCATTCAGGCTCTGATAAGCATTGACCATGGTCTCTTCCAAACCAGAAATTACCAAATCCCGCTCTGAGGCTCCCTTAATCAATGCTTCCCGCTCATCATCAGTAAATTCTTCCCCAGTAGCGTTTTCTATGGTCCCCAAAAGCTTTCTGTACTTTTCCATGTCGTACCGCTTTTCCAATTTGCCAAAGGAAACGCGGGACAGGTTTTTAAGCCATTCAAAATACGAAACTGTCACACCTCCGGCATTGAGGTAAAGATCCGGGATCACCAGAACATTGTTCTTTAAAAGAATGGCTTCAGCTTCTTGGGTTACAGGACCGTTTGCTGCTTCTCCAATAATTTTGGCTTTTACATCTGCAGCATTTTCTGAAGTAATCTGGTTTTCCAAAGCAGCAGGTATCAAGATATCACATTTATAAGTGAGCATTTCTTTGGAATCCTCAATAAATTCACCTTTAGGGTAACCTTTGAATGTTTTATTAAAAGTTCTGTGAGCCCTGACTGCGTCTACATCAATACCGGCTTCATCATAGATTCCTCCATTGAATTCTGCTATACCGATAATCTTTGCCCCAGCTTCCCTGAGGTATTTACTGGAATAGTACCCTACATTTCCCAGTCCTTGGACAATAACTGTTTTACCTTTTATACCTGTCTTCAGACCAATAGCTTCCATGTCTTCTTCCACACTTACAGCTTCTCTGATCCCGAAAAAAACACCCATTCCGGTAGCCTCTGTCCTACCAGCAATGCCATGCTGAGAAAGCGGTTTTCCTGTTACGCATCCTTTTGCATTGATTACTTCAGGATTAAAAGCTTCAAAAGTGTCGACAATCCAAGCCATTTCTCTTGCTCCTGTACCATAATCTGGTGCAGGAACATCTATGGCAGGGCCAATAAATTTTTTCTTAATCAGCTCAGAAGTGTATCGACGGGTTATTTTTTCCAGTTGATGTTCTGTATAATCCGAAGGGTTGATACTGACTCCACCCTTGGCTCCACCAAAAGGAATATTGACAAGTGCACATTTATAAGTCATCAAAGCTGCTAAGCCTTTTACCTCATCTTCATTCACATTTTCACTATATCTTATCCCTCCTTTAACGGGTAGTTTATGATGAGAATGCTGGATTCTGTATCCTTTGAGTACTTCATAGGTGCCATCATCGTTTTTTAAAGGAAAATTGAATTTGTAAATACTATTACAAGCTTTAATTTGCTCTAAAAGTCCTGGGTGAATATCCAGGTGCTTGGCTGCTTCATCTACAAATCCGCAGACATCATCAAATAAACTGTAATTGGCATCTTTACTCATAAGTTGTTTTTTTAAGGGTTTAAAAAAGAGTACGCGTTATCTGATGACCTTGTTGAGCTTTTCCCAGATATCATTTAGAAAAGTGAAAGGTACTAACGCCTGATCTGGATTTTCTCCCAGCCTGACCAATACCATATTTTTTGAGGGTATGACACACAGATACTGTCCATCTTTCCCCAGACCACAAACCATGTCTTGTGGACCATTTGGAATGACCGAACCGGGAAATTTTACCTGCAAAGTTGGCACCATAAAGCTTTCCTTGCCGTTCAGCCACCACAAATAGCCATAGCTTTGATTTAGCTGCTGTGAAGGTTGTGTCATCTGTAACCGAAAAGCCTCATCTTTAAGGACAGGTATTCCATCCCACTTCCCTTGAGCTAAAACCAATATTCCAAATCTAGCCATGGATCTTGCATTGCTATAAAAGACATTGTTGAATCCCACCTGTTGCCATGACCCAGTCATGCCGATTTTAGATCCCAGTTGTTGGTTGAAATACTGAGAAAACTCCTGACCGGTGGCATTGGCAACAACTTTATCCAATAAAGTGTAAGGTCCATTATGGTAAGCCCATCTAGTTCCTGGCTCTGCTTTGAACAGGAGGTTTGATGGTGTATAATCAAAACTATTCGGAACCCCGTCATCTAGACCGGTAGTCATAGTCAGTTGGTGCCAAACAGTAATTTTTAACTCCTGAGCAGAAGTTAAAGAAGTCCATCCTGGCCCCAAATAAGTTGATGAGGGTCGGTTGAGATCTATTCGACCTTGCTCTTTGGCTATACCAACCAATGCTGCTGTCAATGTCTTGCCTGCAGATGCCCAATACCAGAGAGAATTTCTATCAAAATCCTGATTGCCGATCAGCCGTTTCCCGAAATATTTCTCCAACACAATTTTTCCATCCACCAAAACCATAAACGCACGGGTTCCATTTTGTTCCAACATGTTGTATAGATCTAAGGTGGCGTTTTTGTCCCAACCCAAGGCATCTGGATCTACAGTCTGCCATTCATCTCCACTAATAGGAGGAAAATATAAAGCATTACCAGGCGTTTGAGGTTCTTCTTTTTCTTTACAAAAAGACAATAACACCAACAACAAAAGGGAGATTATTTGCTGCTTCATTTTAAATATGTTGAAAGTTTAAATCATAAAAATAATCTAGTAAGGGCGATAATCATTGATAATTCTTCCGTCTTCCATCTCTATAATCCGGTCTGTTCCAGAAGCAAATTCAGGATCATGGGTGACAATTAGCATCGTCTGATGGAATTCCTGGGCCAGTTCCTTAAAAATACCAAAAACTATATCCGAATTTTTCTTATCCAAATTACCAGTAGGCTCATCTCCCATGATAATCAAAGGATCATTGATCAATGACCTAGCAATTGCCACGCGTTGCTTTTGCCCACCCGAAAGTTGGTTGGCTTTTTTCAAAGCATGGTCTTGCATATCAAATATACGCAACTTTTCCATTGCTCTGTATTCCAATTCTTTACGTGGAAATTTACCCAGCTTCAAAGCAGGGATCATTACATTCTCGAGAACGGTAAATTCATGCAGCAAATAGTGAAACTGGAATACAAAGCCAATTTTCTCATTTCGCACCTGAGAGAGATACTGAGAGGATTTACCTGTTAGTTTTACACCATCTATCAGTAATTCGCCTTCATAGGCAGTATCCATGGTAGAAAGGAGATACAAGAGTGTTGATTTTCCACAGCCAGACTTGCCCATTACAGAAACGAATTCTCCTCTCTCAACCGTAAAAGTCAAACCTTTTAACACCTGGGTTTTTTCAGGGCTATAAAAATACTTGACAAGATTCTTGGCTTCTAATGTCGGCGGATACTTCATAATTATTTGCCTCTGATGATGTCTACAGGGTCAATACCACTTGCCTTTCGTGCAGGAAAATATCCCGCAAAATAGGTTGTCAAAAGACTGAAAACTCCGCCGATAATATAATAGCGAGGATTAAAATCTACCGGAAAAGTCTTAATGGTAGGTAGTGCCTCTGTCTCAAACGGAATCCTTTCTATTCCCAATCCGGCTAAATAACCTAATAATAGCCCAATCATCCCTCCAGCAAAACCAATAGTGAGTGCAATGGTGATAAATACCATGTTGACATCTCTCCCTGAAAACCCTATGGCTTTTAGGATGGCAATGGTATCCATTTTTTCATAGATCATCATATTGAGGATATTGTAAATCCCAAATCCAGAAACGATTAATAATGTGATCCCAACCGCATAACTGATCATCGATCTGATTTGGGTACCAGTCTCAAATTGGGCATTTACTGTTTGAATATCGTCAGCATCAATACCGAAAATTTTTTTATACGATCTCGCCAGCTCCGGCGCATGGTCGAGCTGCTTGAGTTTCACCTGAATGTCCGTGATATAAGAAGCCGGCTGACCTAGCATCTTCTGAACTGTACCGATAGACGCATAACATTGTACATTGTCCAATTCACCTAATCCCGACTGATAATAACCCACCACTTTGAGTTGAATTCTATTGCCTAAAGAAGTTGTTGCCTGTACCACATCACCAATTTCGGCGAGCATGCGGTCAGCGGCACCTTTTCCCAAGATGATGCTGTTGGCTGTATGCTTCAAGTCCATAAAATCACCTGCTGTGACATAATCTTCAAAGAAAAACAGCCTGCTTTCAGCCTCTACATCTATTCCGTTGATCACACCTGTCAGATCTGTGGTTCCAACATTGAAAAACACCTGGGTGGATATTTTAGGCGCTACTCCCATAACTTTCGGATCAGCCAAGAGTGTATTTATAATGGCATGGTTGTCATATATGCTGACCCTGCTTCCGCTAGGTTTCACTGACCTGATGATATGATATCCTCCTGCATAAGCTGAATCCAAATAGACAGGCTGCTGGGCATTGGGTTTGATTTCATTATAAAATCTGATATGAGGCGTCCTGTTTAGGATAAGGTTGTCCAGCATCTTGTTCAGCCCATTCATAAATCCCAGCAAAGCCACGAACATGGTGATGCTAAATACGACACCGACTGCAGCTACCAAAGTCTGTTTAAGTCTAGCTACCATGAGCGCATGGGCAATTTCTAATATGAGCCGGATTTTCATTTTAAGGTTTGATTACAGCTGTATTCTGATCTATACCTTCCAAGATCTCCGCCTTCACATAATCCTTCACCCCCAATTTGACTGCTAATGTATCTCCTGAAGTTGTGATGACATACCTGTCATTTCCGATAAAGGAACGAGGAAGTGTCAAAACCTGATTTCTTTTTTGAATGATAATATTTGCCTCCAAACTGAGATTTGGATAAAGCACGTCCGGCACAACTGTAAACCCGGCCTCCACCGAAAAAGTCTTGGTTCGCTCATCCATGATAGGATTGATTTTCTCCACTACTCCGTGAAAAACCTGCCCTTTATAGCTGTCCATGGAGATGAATACAGCTTGTCCGACTTTAACTCTGGCAATATCAAATTCATCTACCTGTAGGTCCATGTAAAAATTAGGCTCACCTAGCACCGCAAGAGGTGTCTGCGCCGTTACCATCTCTCCTTTTTCTTTCAATAATCCAAAAATCAAACCATTGACCTCGCTCTTCAGAACAAGGTCCTTCTCCAATGATTGACTTGCTGCCAAAGTATTGTTGGCTTTACGCTCATTATAATCAATTTCTCTCTGAAGCTCTTGCAGTCTTAGCTTGGCAGCGATGTAAGCTGCCTTTGCATTTTCAAAAGATAGTTTGCGCTGTTCCAAATCAACGGCCGAGCCAACACCTTGTTCTCTTAATCTTAACTGCCTTTGGTACAAGACCGAATCATCCAAAAATTTAAGCCTTGCATTTTCTATCGCTAGTTCCAAATCAAGTAATCTTGACCTGTTGGCCTGCTTGGTCGAATAGGCAAGACCAAGTTCAGCATTTTCCCTGTTGAGCCGGGTTTGGTCATTGCTGATTTTTAAAATGGGGGTGCCGACTTTTACAGAGTCGCCAGGTGAAAGAAAAACCTCAGCAATTATTCCATTGGCATTGGCAAAAGCCTGATACTGCTGCCTTGCTTTGACTTGGCCTGATGCATATACACTCTCAGAAACATCTTCAACTGTTGGATAGATATACTCGGACTGGGTGTTACAGGCAAAACTCAGCACTATTATAATTAGAGCCTTAAACAAGAATTTCATGAAGTGGGGTTTTGTTGCTACAATTTAATCTATTGGATGATAAGCCCCTATATTTGACTAAAAAAAGTAACTTCTAAGGCGGTTTTGAATTACTAAACCCATAAAAAAAGCCCTTCACACTGCAACTGTATGAAGGGCTTAGACTGTTTGATCAGTCTTTGATCCCTAAGATATCAAAGACAAAAGCATACTCAAGGGCTACTTCTTTCAGTCTTTCAAATCTACCGCTAGCACCTCCATGACCTGCATCCATATTTGTTTTGAGAAAAAGTCTGTTAGGGTCTGTCTTTAGTGTCCTTAGCTTAGCTACCCATTTTGCCGGCTCCCAGTATTGAACCTGGGAATCATGCAATCCAGTGGTAGCAAGAATATTTGGGTAAGCTTTTGCTGCAACATTGTCATATGGTGAATAAGACAACATGTATTCATATTGTTCCTGAATATTTGGATTTCCCCATTCCAGCCATTCAAATGTGGTCAGGGGAATAGACTCGTCCATCATTGTAGTCACCACATCCACAAAAGCTACAGCTGAAACAATGCCTCTATAGACCTCAGGAGCCATGTTTACTACAGCTCCCATCAATAACCCTCCTGCACTTCCTCCGGAAGCGAAAAGCTTGTCTTTGGCCACATAACCATTGTCCTGAAGCCATTTGCTGCAATCAATAAAATCATAGAAAGTATTATTCTTATTCAGCATCTTGCCATCCTCATACCAGTCTCCTCCCATTTCTTGGCCTCCTCTAATATGGGCAATAGCATATACAAATCCCCTATCCAATAAGCTTAAGCGGGAAGAACTGAAGGTAGGATCTGTTGAATAACCATATGAACCATAGGAATAAATCCACCCAGGCATGCTGCCGTCTTTTTTGAATTTATCCTTGCGGTACACTATGGACATCGGAACCTGCTTGCCATCTCTGGCAGTGACCATAACCCTTTCAGTCCGGTAATTTGCTTTGTCAAAATCGCCAAGGACTGATTGCTCTTTTTTAAGTTCTTTGGTCCTTTGCTCCATGTCGTAATCATATACTGACACAGGTGTAGTCATGGAATTGTAGCTATACCTGATGATATTGGTTTCAAATTCCGGATTATAGCTAATGGCAGCTGAATAAGCCGGCTCGTCGAATTCCACCTGATGTTCACCCTGCCCATCCCATCTGATAATGCGGATCTTGGCTAGTCCAGCTTGGGTTTCCTGCACAGCCAAATGAGCTTTGAATAGTTCCATGCTCTCTAGGAATACGTTTTCCCTATGTGGGATTACATCTTTCCAATTCTTTACCGAAGGTGCTGCTACAGGAGCCTCCACCAAGCGGTAGTTGACAGCATTGAGATTGGTGTGGATGTAGAACCTGTCTCCTCCGGCATGGTCAACCTGATATTGCACATTGTCTTGAAGTGGTGCGATGAGGACAGGTTTTCCGGGGTTATCGGCAGATATATAATAAGATTTAGAAGCGTCAGTCCTTCCTGATCCTATAAAGATGTAGGCTTTGGATTTGGACTTCCCTACACCACAATTTAAGGTCTGGTCTTTTTCCTCATAGACCACTTCGTCAATAGCACTGGGTTTACCCAAGATGTGACGCTTAACTTGATGATTGCGAAGAGTCTGTGGATCAGGAACAGCATAGAAAAAAGACTTGTTGTCATTTGTCCATACGGCTCCGCTTCGGATGTTTTCTACAACATCAGAAAGCATCTCTCCTGTTCTAAGG
This sequence comes from Cyclobacteriaceae bacterium, assembly GCA_036782195.1. Classification (GTDB taxonomy): domain Bacteria; phylum Bacteroidota; class Bacteroidia; order Cytophagales; family Cyclobacteriaceae; genus DAIPZN01. The sequence continues at coordinate 53,146 of DAIPZN010000015.1, forward strand.
TCTTTGACCATCACATTGTAAAAATTCCGCCCCACTGTATCCATAATGATGGCAACTAGATTGTGGTCAGGACTGACTGATATAAAAAAATTCAAGAAAGCTTTGTCTTTGCCAAGGGCATTTCCATCGACAATAACTTCTTCATTAGCATCCAAACTTCCTTTCTTCCTACAGTGCAACGGGTATTCCCCACCCTCTTCGTATCGGGTATAATAATAGTAGCCATCCAAAAGATATGGTACCGAGGAATCATCCTCTTTGATCCTTGACCTCATCTCTGTAAAAAGCTTTTCCTGAAACCCTTTTGTGTGAGCCATCATGGTATCCAGATAAGCGTTTTCAGCATTTAGATAATCAATTACCTCTTGGTTTTCCCTGTCATTTAACCAATAGTAAGGATCAACACGTACATGACCATGTTTGGCTGTGATTTCAAATGGCTTTATGGCTGCCATCGGTGGTTGTATATCTGGGAGTGAAAATTGACTGGTTTGATCGTTGCATGCGAGACTCATTGCAATTGGGATAATAGTTAGGTAGCGGATACTGAATTTTTGCATAAAGGTTAGCAATATGAGTGAAAATCGAAAACCTATAAGATTATAAAAACATTTCCGTGCATGTTTTTCTTGTAAGGATAAGAAGTGTAGGACCAATTGCAAAATCCCATCCACATTAATTTTCCGCTTCCAATTCGCTGGCAAGCTAGCCTTTAGCCTGAATAGATTAGAAATCGACCCTATAATAGAACAAAGGCAAAAAACCAAGTTGATAATTTTTCACGATGGACAAATCAGGATCAGGATTGGTAAGGTCATTTGGAGCCCAGGTGAGGTTGAGAATATTTTTGGTATTCAAAACATTCACTAAGTCCAAAGCAATTTCATGACTGACTTTTTTAGCATTGATCCTATAATTTAACCTTAAGTCCGCTCTAAAATAAGGGGCAAATTGAAGGGAGTTCCTTGTAGCATCTACATAAATGATTTCTTGAAGCTCCTGGGTCCTTTCCAGATCGACTGGACCATACCTTCTTCCTCCAGCAGTTGTGAGTTTACCCCCTACTCCAATGAGGCCTTTTCTCGTCTTAAATTCCTTTGTTCCTAAGGTGTTGAATGCATAGTTGCCATTGAATTCAGTATCCCTCCACACTTGATCACTTCCCTGGTATCTGGATTCAAACAAAGAGCCTGTAAACAAGAACATATAGCCCTTACTATAATACTTTTCCAATGTCAATTCTATTCCGTAATTCTCTCCTCTACCCTCATTTACAAGGCGAACATCTGGGAAGAGCCGATCAAAACTTGCCCCTGAATTCAACAGGGAAAAAGAAGATACCCTTGATTCCACAGGTACTTGAAACAGATTTTGGTAATATGTTTCAAGTTTCATCCTCACTTGTTTACCCAGACTGCGGTCGTATCCTGCGACAAAATGGGTGGATCGGGTGAAGTCCATATTTCTGTTATGCTGTTGAAGTCCAGCCTGTGGATTGTTGAGGTCTGTGAATTTATAAAAATATGTATAGGGAGCCTGAAGCTGACTATGCAGACCGAATCCTATATTTAATGATTGATTATTGGGTAAGCGGTGGTTGATAGCAAATCTGGGCTCAAAAGCGGACAAACTCCCGGACAAGGAGAAATACTGACTATGCAGACCTGTCACGAATGTTGTCTGATCATTAAGCTTATGCTTCCATTGTACATAGGGCTGAAACAACACTGCTGCTTGACCTGAGGTAGTCCACCTATACCTCCAAGGAGTGGCCTGGAAGGCAAGTGGGCTAACGTCAGGCAATATGCTTACTTGCCTGGCAGAATCATTGAGATTAAATTGATAGATGTCATTCTGGAAGCCGTAATTGAGAGTGTTTCGGTTGTTCAGTTTTCTAAAGAAACCCACCACCTGGGAATACTTATTTGTCCGGAATTGGTAACCTAAAATCTGGGGCAGTGCCTGCACATTGATAAATCCATCCGGCTTTACCGTACCTACTACATAATAATGATCAGCATGAACAGCATCATGAGAGGCTGCCAATGTTGCCTTCATGTAAGTGGTATTTTTAAATATCCTTTCGTAAGATATTCCGGCTACAGCCATGGAAGAGCCAAAATATTGGTCCCTGTCCTTTTCTCCATAAAGGTTCCTGTCTTCTATACTTTCCTCTGAAACTTTGATTGCAATGTCGCTTTTGCCACCTACAGCAAAAAAGGAAAGGTTGCTGTTGTTTTTCATCGGGAAGTTGAACTTGAAGGCAAAATCCTGATATTTGGGAATTGCGGTAGTACCGACATCTATGCCCAAGGTATTGAAGAGTTGCAAGCTTGAATACCTATAACCAACAAGGTAGGAAGCCCTAGTTTCTTTATTGAGTGGCCCTTCTGCAAACAACTCAGCCCCCATAAATCCAAATTGAAAGGACTTTTCGTGTCTTTCATTATTTCCTTTTCTAAACTTGAGATCAAACACACCTGACACCGTATTCCCATATTCTGCAGGAAAAGCACCAGTATAGAAATCGGAATTTGCGAGAATTTTATTGTTAATGATATTAACAGGTCCACCACCAGTGCCTGCAGCACCAAAATGGTTAGGATTCGGGATATTGATTCCTTCCAATTGCCACAATACAGAACCCGGGCTGTTGCCTCTGATAACAATGTCATTTCGGGAATCATCAGCACCCTGAACACCTGCAAAATTGGAAGCCATTCTGGCAGGGTCTCCCCTACTTCCTGCATACCGGTCCGTCTCTTCAACAGTGAAAGCCCTGGCACTGACTATAGCCATTTCATTTTGAACATCTCCTGTTTTGGTTGCCGTCACAATTACATCTCCAAGAGAAATAGTAGATTCCTCCATGCTGATGTCGAGGACGATTTCTTTTGAGGATGTCAGAATCAAATTTGAAATCAAAACTTCCTTATAACCTAAAAGTCTGAACTGCAAAGTCTGCCTACCGACAGGTACAGAAGCTAATCTAAAGTATCCATCCAAATCTGTAATAGCACCAGTAACTTGATCTGTTTCATTGCCTACCAAAACGACTGTTACACCAATTAATGGAGTTTTTGAATCTACATCTGTCACTTTTCCTCTGATCACTTGTGTCAGATTTTGAGCATAGGTCAGCTGAATTAGTAAACAGGCAACCAAAACCAGAACCGCTTTTTTATTCATAAATCTTATTTCTTTGGGTGAAAGCAATCAAAACAGGGTGGGAAATATAACCAC
>DAIPZN010000016.1:0-55926 GCA_036782195.1 Cyclobacteriaceae bacterium
ACCTTCAACTATTCTTCATTAGGAAATTTGGTAAACTACATAAATAATCAAGAAGAACATCATAAAAAGCAAGATTTTATGGAAGAATATGTATTGCTTTTAGAAGAAAATGGAGTGCAATATGATCCAAAATACCTTTTTTAGTTCAAATCCGTCCTGAATTGGAAGGAGGTCTGCTCCTCTTGAAACTCCGAGTTGTATCTCCGGGACAATAGCCTGATGTTATTGATACCCTATAATTTTTTATGATAACGCCTAATTTATCATGCATTTGTTTTTATTAGATTAAAAGTTATAGCAATCTCGAATTCGTATCTCAAGGGAAGTTCATTCAATAGGATTTTTCATTTTCAATTTACCCCCCTATTCTCTAACTTGAGCTTATAAAAAAATATTTCATGATCAGAAAGCTTCCTCTGCTTTGGGTGATCGTCACCCTGGTGTTTAACTCCCTTCATGCCCAAACCACACCCGATCTCAGAAAGCTTGATAGCTATTTTGAACAGATGGTCAAAGACTGGGATGTGCCTGGGGCCAGCATAGGGATTGTCAAGGACGGGAAACTCATATTTACCGGTAACTACGGCACCAAGACCGTTGGGAAAAATGACAAACCTGACGAAAACACGCTTTACGCCATTGCATCCAATTCCAAAGCTTTTACCTCAGCTGTCATAGCCATGCTCGTGCAGGAAGGCAAGCTCAACTGGAACGACCGGGTCAAGGACCACCTCCCCTATTTTTCCCTTTATAATGACCCATGGATCAGTGCCAATGTGACTATCCGCGACCTGCTCAGCCACAGGGTGGGCTTGGGCACCTTCAGCGGGGATGTGATCTGGTACAAAAACGAAGGTTCAGCAGAGGAATTCATCAAGAGGGCCGGAAAACTCCCACAAGCCTATGATTTCCGGTCTGGCTATGGGTATTCCAACCTGATGTACATCACAGCGGGTGAAATCATCCGCACGGTCACCGGCAAAACATGGGCAGAAAACGTACAGGAAAGAATCCTGAACCGGCTGGGCATGACACGCACGCTGACCACAGCCAAAAACCTGGAGCAAAAGGGCAACTACGCCACGGCACATGGAAGAGTCTCAGGCAAGAACTTCCCCATCGCGTTTGAGGACTGGGAGACCATAGGCGCAACAGGCGGCATCATCTCCTCTGTCAGTGACGTGGCCGAATGGATGATTTTCAACATGAACCATGGCATTATCGGACAGGATACCCTTCTTTCCCGAAACAACCGCAACCTGATGTGGACCATGCACAATGTCCACCTGGTGGACCATACCGGCAAGAATGACCTCGGCCGACACTTCAACGGCTATGGGTTTGGCTGGACCTTGGGTGATTTTCACGGCAAACTGATGGTGGGCCACACAGGTGGTTATGACGGCATGATCACCGCCGTCACCATGATCCCAGAAGAAAAACTTGGGGTGGTGGTGCTGACCAACGGCCACCAAAGCCCCATTATGGCCGCTACTTATTATGCATTTGACCAGTTTCTGGGAACAGGAACAAAGGACTGGTCCGCCGACATGCTCAAGCGGAGCCTTCAAAGCCAGGCCAACGACACCAGGACAGAGGCCATCAAATCTGCGAGAGTGGCCAATACCAAACCCACTGTACCCAACTCCGGCCTGATCGGCACCTACAAGTCCGCCATCTATGGGCCCATTGAGGTCAAAGAAGAAAAAGGTCAACTGCGTCTCTTCTTTGCAGATGCCCCCAGACTTACCGCAACCTTGAAACACTGGCATTTCGATACCTACGAGATACTCTGGGACCAGAAGCATGCCTGGTTTGACTTTGGCACGGTGCAGTTTCTGGTCAACAACAACCTTCAGGTCACCGGCATGGACTTCAATGTGCCCAATGATGATATTTTCTTTGAAGAACTGAAGCCTATTAAAACCAATTGAACCTAGCTCACACCCGATAACCATGAAAAAAGAAAAATCACCCCTATCCAGAAGAGATTTTGTTAAAGCTGCAGCCTTAAGCGGTGCAGGAATGATGATCGTTCCAAGACATGTCATCGGCGGACCTGGTTACATTGCTCCAAGTGACAAAGTAAACCTGGGAATCATAGGGGCAGGAGGTAAGGGAAAACAAAATGCAGAAGCTTTTCTAAAAGTCGAAAATGTAAACATTACCGCTGTGGCCGACCCTGCATACTATTGGAATCTGGCGGATTTCTATTACCGTTCGGAGGCCGGACGGGGTCCTGTAACCAATATGATTGAAGCACACAATGCCGCTAAGGGTGACCAAAAGCGTGTGGCCCAATATACTGACTTCCGCAAAATGATGGAGCAGGCTGCTGATTTGGACGGTATTGTGATTTCAACGCCTGATCACACCCATGCTTACATTGCATTGATGGCGCTCAAAATGGGCAAGCATGTCTATTGTGAAAAACCCCTTACTCACAATATCTGGGAAGCGCGTGAAGTGGCTAAAGTCACCAAAGAAACAGGACTGATCACCCAAATGGGCAACTCCGGCCATGCAGCAGACGGCATCCGCGAGACTGTGGAATACCTGAGGGCAGGGGTAATTGGTGAGGTGAAAGAATGCCACGCCTGGGTTCCTGCAGGCCGATGGCTTCCCGGACTTAAAGGATTGCCTCAGGGACAAAGCACCATGCCGGTAGGTTTTGACTGGGATCAATGGATCGGTCCGAGGGAAATGGTGCCCTTCCATCAGGATTACGTCCCAGTCACCTGGAGGGATTTCTGGGATTATGGTTGCGGAGCACTTGGTGACTTCGGCTGTCATGATCTGGATGCGGTCACATGGGCTTTTGACCTCAAGAGCCCTGATACGGTTCAGGTATTTCCGGCAGGCTATGCCGACAGCAAAATCGCACCTTATGGTGAAATCGGATATTTCAATTTTTCAGCCAAAGGACAGCAGAAAGCCATGAGGATCAATTGGTACTCCGGAGGACTGAAACCGGATCTACATCCTTCCCTGCCTCAAGGCTATGTGTATCCATCCAGAGCTTCCATGTTTGTAGGAACAAAAGGAATAATCATCAACGACGGCGGCAACCGCAAACCTCAGGTCTTCCCTGAATCTTTTGCCAAAACCATCAAACCTCCCAAAGCGACAATCAAACGTTCTCCCGGACATTTTCAGGAGTGGATAGATGCGATCCGCAACAAGGATCAGGCGTCTTCCAATTTTGAGTACGGCGCCAGGCTGACAGAGATCACGCTTTTGGGTGTGCTTTCATTACGACTCGGAGGCAAGTTGATCACCTGGGATTATGACAATATGAAAGCCAAAGGCATGCCTGAAGCGGATCAATATATCAAAGAAGCTGTAAGAAAAGGTTGGGAGATGTAGACGGCTTTTGCCACAAAGGAACTTAGGCTCAAAATTTTCATTTTGAGCCTAAGTTTCACAATCTAACTGCAGGGTAAACAAGGCCCACGGAGACGCAAAGTTATTCCTTATGCCTGTTTCATCAGCTGTTATTTAACTTATGCTTTCTATTACAAGCATTTTGAACCTTAGTAGCGTTATATTCTTCAGGAAAAGAATTTTTTCTCAAAAATATGGGACATGACAAAATTAAGCTTTGTGTCTTAGTGGCATCAACATACCACTTAATCCAAACATCATAATAGCTAGCAGAGACTCACAGGTCATATTACCTTTTTGACATCAAACCACCAGTTCATTCATGGTCACTACTTTGATGTCTTTTCTGTTCAGGTCATGTAGTGGTTGGATATTTTTTTGGGGATAGGTATAGCCTTCATCCGAAAGGGGATAGAGCAAGGGGGCAAGATTTTGGACGGCGGCTTTGATGCCTTGCACGATGGCGCCCATCTTACCGGTCTGCTTGGAAAGCTTTGCTTCGTTTTCTATTTCAAAGGGATCTGCAAAACCACGCTCGTGTAGCACATCCACAAAGGCCCTCCAGTCCATACTATCCCCTAGACCAAATCCGGGAAGGGTGGCCTCATAATGGTGCCTGTCCCATTCGTTGCTGCTAAACGGGATGCCTGCCTGACTGGCAAGAGCTGCATTCACCCTTTGCATGGGATACATATTGCCCCAATAGGGGTCCGGGTTGTTTCTGGTAGACTTCACATGGATGCGCTTCAGGCGGTTCATATCCGTATGCCGAATGACCGCTATAGGATCCGTTTGTTGCCAGATATCATGCGATGGGTCATAGATTTCACCGTGGTTGGGACTGGGGATCAGTTCATACATCAGTTTACGGGCGGCCAAGACTCCTGGGAGGTTGTTGTAGGTCGTGGTGTACCCCGAACTCCTCCAACCTTCCATGGGGCAGTTTTCATAGAGCACGGTCACCCCCAGGTCTTCGGCGTACTTGATGATGGGTTGAAAAACCTTTTGGTATTCCATCAGATTCCGTTCAAAACCATCCTCCATTATCCCCAGTTCGTGGTTGTACCCGACAAAGGTCCCCACTTTCACATCATTCTCGTCTCCTCCCATCAGGTATGCCATGCGGATCAACTTGAGCAAGTGGTTTTGGTTCTTGATCCGCTGTCCTGGATCCCCACCGATCAGGTTGTCAAACGCACCGATAGACAACCTGAGTTTGGCTCTGTTGAACTTATCCAGGATCGTCTTGGCAGCATCAGGGGTAAAATGATCGTAATCCAAATGCGTGGCTACAAAATCATCCCTTGTTCCGTCTTTCCTGAAGACACAGACATCGAGTCCCTGTACGCCTGTTTCGGTGGCTTTTTCGATGACCCCGTCCAAGTCCAACTGGTCAAAGGCAGAGGTCATGATCCAAATCTGGTTTTGCATAATCAGCTCTTTTGGTTTAAAGATAAGCAGTTCAAAACACTATAGAAATGCATTGGGATAAGCGGCTATACCGTTTATCAAAGCCTAAACAGATTTATAGGAGTAAAATCATTAAATTTACCCACAACAATTGTGTAAAAATGAAAAATATCAAAAATTTAGCTTTTGTTTTGGCTGGAGGCTTAGCCTTAGGTATGGCATCTTGCGCAGAGAAAACTGAGACTGCAACCGCCACAGAACCGGATCCATTTGCGGTAACGTCTGACAAACACACATTCAAAATCGACACCCTGTTAACAGAGTTCGAAAGTCCTTGGGGCATGACTTGGCTTCCAGATGGCAGAATGTTGGTAACGGAAAGAAAAGGTGAAATCCTTGTTTTCAAAGACAACAAGTTCACCGGTGAGAAACTTACTGGAGTTCCTCAAGTTCATGAGGTTAATCAGGCTGGATTATTGGATATTACCATTCATCCAGACTATGCCAACAACGGCTGGATTTACTTATCCTATGCGCGCGATGAAGGGAAGGGCGGAGTTTTAGTGATTTCACGTGCCAAGCTTAACGGTAATGCACTGACTGACCTGGAAGAAATCTTCGTCTGCGGCCCTGAATGGGAAGGTGGAAGACACTTTGGTTCAAGGATCGTTTTTGACAATGACAACTATCTTTACTTCTCCAATGGAGACAAAGGGTCAAGACCCATGAATGCCCAGGAGCTGGACAACGACCATGGTAAGATCCACAGGATCCATGATGATGGCCGAATTCCTTCTGACAACCCATTTGTGAATACCGCTGGAGCCAAAGGTTCTATCTGGTCTTATGGCAACAGAAACCCACAAGGAATGATCTATGACCATGCCAACAACAGGCTTTGGGCGGTAGAGCACGGTCCCAAAGGCGGTGACGAACTTAACCTGATCGAAAAAGGCAAAAATTACGGCTGGCCGGTGATTTCTTATGGAATCAACTATGACGGTACGGTCCTTACAGAATTGACAGAAAAAGAAGGTATGGAACAGCCGGTGACCTACTGGGTTCCTTCCATTGCCACCTGTGGCATGACTTTGGTCACTTCGGACAAGTATCCCAACTGGAAAGGCAACATTCTGGTAGCCGGCCTTGCAGGAATGCAAGTGGCAAGGGTCGAGCTTGACGGCACCACTTACAGCGGTCAAGAGACCTTGCTGAAGGACATCGGCCGTGTCAGACAGGTATCTCAGAGCCCTGATGGCTATATCTACGCCATCACAGAAGCAACTGGACTGCTGATCAGACTGGTGCCTCAGGATTGATTTTGACTCACTTAAGAACTTCACAAGCCATGTTGGAAACAGCATGGCTTTTTTATGTAATTCAAGATTAAGGCGGATAAATTTTGCCAACACCTTTTTGTGCTTCTGACTTAAGTTTCCCGGAATACAATGTCCCAAAGGACAAGATGCCTGTCTTTATCCTGGTCCCTTCAAATAACCAATCCAGGGCTTGCCAATACCGCTGTGGCCATTTACAGCAAATGGACAGCCTTCCAGCAAACCGAATTGCATGTATACCAGCATGGGAGAAACGGTTTTGCCTTGCCTCAACATGGAATAGCAACTGACACTTCGTTAGCTAGATTGAATGAAGGACAATAAGTTGATGAAAAGGCATTAAATTACGTCTCAGATTAAAGTAAATCATGAAATTATCAGGCAGAATAGAAGTTATTTGGCTTGATCAAAATGTTAGCAAAAGCAAAGCATTTCGCAGTGTGGCAGTGTGGTCATGAACCCATCTTGATCTTGTTGAAGGAAAATTGAAATTCAACTTGGTAGCAAAAACATCAAAAATGCTTGTTGCTAATTGATAAAGAAGACCGACAATGGTTTGAAACATCGTGTCAAAACTTATAGCTACAACATAAATTATCATGAAAGACATCCTATTCAGCTTTATTTCAAAATATATCTCTCTTACAGAAGATGAAAAGAACGCACTCATTTCTTTGGACATTTTCCGCTCGGAGAAGAAAGGGACGGTATTACTTGAAGAAGGTCAAAGGACAAATAAAAGTTTTTTCGTTTTGAAAGGCTGTATCCGGACTTTTTACATGATAGACGGGGAAGAAAAAACGACTGCATTTTACACTGAATTGGAGGCGTTGACTCCTCCTTGTGTTTTAAGCAATACTCCCTCAGAATACTATATCAAATGTAGTGAAGACACCATACTGATTGTTTCAAATTCTGAAATGGAAGCAGAGACTAACAGCAAATTCCCAAAGTTTGAGATAATGTGCAGAAAACTATCGGAAGAATTGTTGGCCAAACAAAGAATCGACTTTGACGAATTCAAAAACTCTTCACCTGAACAGCGATATCTGAACCTGTTACAAAAAAGACCAGACCTTATCCAGCGTGTTCCCCAGCATCAGTTAGCCAGTTACCTCGGCATTAAACCTCAATCATTGAGTAGGCTCCGAGCCAGAATCCTTGAAAAAAACAAAGCGTAACTTGATTTCTTAACTTAAGTGAAGGAGTATTGATATTACGCCCATCTACTTTTGCTGCATCTGGAAACATCAAATCAACGGATATGCAAAAGAAAATTTTATGGATTGGGATTGCTTTAGTGCTGGCAAGCAGCTTACAGGTAAATGCGCAATATGCCAAACAAGACAGTACGTATAAAAGGTATTTTGTCGGCAGCACCTTGTTTTTATTGGGAAATCTGGATCATGTCAACCCTCCAGGTTTCGCCCAACTCAACTTAGGTTATCGTATTACAGGAAAGGATGTGATTTCTTTGGAGTTGATTACCTGGAAACATGCATGGCCTCTTGGTATCAACCCTTTTTATAACAAGGCCTACGGTACACCTGAGGAAAAATTCCCTGGTTATATCCGGGAATATGGGATAGGCCTAGCTTATCAAAAATATTTGCGGAAAGGTCTTTACGTAGCAATCCATGCAACGCCCATGTGGCAAACATTCAAAAATGAAAATGGAGATAAGGTGAGCAATGGCTTCATCATTTTCAATACCTATCGGGTCGGCTATCACATTAAAATCCTTAAAGATAGATTTTTTGTAGAGCCCTCTCTTGGAGTTGCCGGTCGTGCATTTTACACTGAGATGCCCAGTGGATTTAAAGAAAAAGATGACAAGTGGCCAAAATGGACTCCAGAACCTGGATTGCATTTTGGATTTAATTTCTGAGTGCTTCAACTCTTTGGGAAATCCCTTTCTGCCACGCAATTCTACCTAAGCAAGTAAAGGTTAATCCATGCTCAATAACCAGAAGAAGTGAGCTGTTCAAGTTCTTTACCTAAGCCGCCACCACTACAAACAGCTTCTTGATCACACCTACACAATTACAGGCAAAACATGATATTTTGCAACCGGAAATCCATTCGGCTGTCTAATCGAGAAATATGGATAATGAAGGCAATTCTCTTTCTGACAAAGTCATCGTCACCAAAATCTTGAATGGAAACACGCAAGACTTTGCTATTGTCATTAGGAACACAGAAAGATTGGTTGCCCAAATTGTCCGGAAAATGATAACCAATGAGGATGAACAAAAAGACCTTGTGCAGGACATTTATCTGAAAGCTTATCAAAACCTGGCTTCTTTTCAATTCAAATCCAAATTGTCAACCTGGATTGCCAACATAGCTTACAATACGACAGTGAATTATCTCCAAAAAAGGAAAATTCCATTGGTTGAAGTTGATCACGCCTTTGAGAATTCCTTCATCGGCACCGAAGATGCCGAGTCGGATAATATCAAAACAGAAGCGGTTGAAATTCTTCATGCTGAGATAGCCAAGCTACCACCTTTGTACAAGACTTTGATCACGCTCTTCCATCTGGAAGAATTGCCCAATAAGGAGATTGCCGAGATCACCAATCTGCCTGAAGGAACGATAAAAAGCTATCTGTATAGGGCAAGAATCATTCTAAAAGACAAGATCAATCAGCATTATAAAAAAGCACAACCATGAAAAGTACCCATTTAACTGAGGCAAATTTACAGGAATACCTATTCGGTGATATCCAGGATGGTGAAGTAGCCACGCACCTGGCAGCTTGTCCGGAATGTCGGGCAAGACTTGAAGCATATCAATTGTTGATCGCAATTGTGAAGAAAACCCAACCTGAAACCTTTTCTTTTGAGGTGACTGCTTTGGCCATGGACACAATTTTCCTTTATGAGAAGAAGAAAATAAGAAGGCAAGCATTTGTTTTTTGGGGAGTCTTGGCTGTTCTCACTATTTTCATTATGTCTTTTTCAATCCCTTACCTACCGATGGTTATGGCACTTTTCTCTTCACAATCCATTTTAACCACCCTCTTCTTGATTGGGACAGGGTTGTTAATTTTGTTGGTTTTTGTTGTTGACATTTTCCGGCAATACAAAAAGAAAAAAGCTGAATTATTTAAAAATGATTTGCAACCGTCGCTTTAATCTGCTGTCAAATAGAACGAAATCCAAAACAATCAGGAAATGAAAACACTTTTGACATGCATCCTATTTGCCCTGGCGACTGTTCAGGTTATAGCCCAAAATGGCAATGATTCACCGGAACCTCTAGGGCCTGCGTCACTAGACCCGATCGGAGAAATTGTCATCCCGATTTTGTTTATCTGCTTTTTGGTCTTTATGCTCATCAATCTGGTGAAGTATTTTTTTGATTTTAGGTTGAAAAACAAACTCATTGACAGAGGAATGGCTGAGCAGCTCTCTGTATATGTATCAAACAAAAACCATCAAGAAAAGCAGACTGAAGCTATCCGGTTGTCCATTTTGTGCTGTGGCATCGGTATAGGTCTGACCTTGATTTATTTTACTGCACCTATTCACATCCATTCCTTAGCCATTATGGCATTTAGCCTCGGCCTAAGTTATCTGGCCTATTTCTTCTATCTGAGGAAGTAAGACACCTGCCTATACTCGCTATCATTCATCTCAAAAAATTGAAACCTCAATACTGAGGCTGGACATGTCTTGCCTGAAAAACCCATTTGATCAATCAGCTGTGTTTCTAAAAAAAATTTTAACCATGAAATATACACTCACATTTATAGCCCTTTTTGTTTCACAAATTGTTTTCGGTCAGGGAAGCCAAATCACTTCCTTTGGAAGTCCAGCTTTTGGTAAAGTACCCACAAAGGATGTAGAATCCGAAATTGACGCCATTTTTAAACAGGCATTTCCCAATAATGGTCCTGGGGCAACAGTTTTGATTGCTGAGGACAACAGAATTATTTATAGAAAAGCTTTTGGTATGGCCAATCTGGAATTGAATGTACCCATGAAACCAGAAAGTGTATTTCAGTTGGCTTCCATCACCAAGCAATTTACAAGTGTAGCCATATTGATTCTCCTGGAACAAGGCAAACTCAGCCTGCAAGACCCTTTGTCAAAATACATTGCGGATTTTCAAAGGGGAAATGAAATTACGATTCACCATTTGCTTAACCATACCTCAGGGATCAAGGATTACACCAGAATTCATGAATTAAGGGACAAAACCAGGCTTGACCTGACCAAAGAAGAAATCATCGGATCTTTCAAAAACCTGCCCTTGGAATTCAATCCCAACGAGCAATATGAATATAGCAATTCCGGGTATGTACTACTGGGATATATCACCGAACAACTTTCCGGTCTGAGTTACGGTGATTTTATAAAGAAATTTATTTTTGATCCCATTGGGATGAAAAACTCCTATTATTCAGACCCATACAGGATCATTCCCAATAGAGCAAGTGGCTATCAACTTTATGAAGGTGCATACGAGAATGCGGAATACCTAAGTGCATCTTTTCCCTACGCTGCCGGTGCATTGATGTCCACCATTGATGATATGTTCTTGTGGCATAAAGCCATCCAAAACAACACCCTCATTTCCGAAGAAAGCAAACTGTTGGCTTTTACAAATCACCGATTAACAGACGGAAAGTATAGCAATTATGGGTATGGATGGAGTGTCAATGAAATCGCAGATATTCCCACCATTGAGCATAATGGCGGTATCAATGGCTTTACTACCTCTGGCATTTATATCCCGGAAAGAAATATATATTCGATCGTGTTGACCAACCTTGATGATGGCAAAGGTCCGGAAGCCTACAACATCAAGGCTGTATCTGCACTTTTAGGCAAACCCATTCCTGAAAGCATTGCTGTAGAACTTTCAGAAAAGGAAATGAAAAAATGGGTTGGCGCTTATCAGTTTGAAGATGCTGTACGCTTTATCACGTATCAAAACGGGAAACTTTACAGTACCCGAGAAGGTGGGCGCCCAATCAGACTTGTGCCTTTATCCCGGCATGAATTCAGGTTTGAAAACAGCAATTCTACTTTGACATTCTCTACCCAAAAAAACAAAAACTTTGCCTTGTATAAAGATCGGATTGTTAAGCGCATGGGCTTCCAAACTGATAAGTAACCTATTGCTGAAATCAATAGAAATCATATGTTTATGGCAACTGCTACCAAATATGGGTGACATTTATTCCTGACTTGTGTGAGTCCTTTGTACCGGTTCAAATATCGCTTCGCGGATTAGGTATGATCTCACGGAGATGAGATAAACAAGTTCACTCCATTTCCTCATCACATGTGCCCTTACAAAATCCCACGTTTCAATGCTTCTTCCCTCCCCTTTTCAGTCAGGTATGGCATGAGGATCTGATGGACCAATGCGGTTCCATCCAGAACATCTTTTTCTGTTAGGGAACTGTTGCTGTCAACAGATATTGCCGAAAACCAAAAATCACATACTATTCGTAGGTTTTGAAAAAGATGAAAATATTCTTGCGACACCAACTCATCCCTCATCAACTCGGTCGTAACGAGTCTTTTGATCAAGAAAGCGAATTGGTTTTTCCGCACATCCATCAATTTTTGATAGTGTTTTCGGATAGCATCATGGTTGCGGGTGATATCCACAAAATCAAGCATCAGAAACCGGTATGTAAAAAATTGCCTGAGCATCAACTTCGGGATTTCGAAGAGCAATTGCAATGGGTTGTCGGAAAGGGGATTGGCTGTGATCACCTCATCCAGGGTAGCCACCAACTGCAGGTAAAGCGCCTCGATGATATCCTCCCTTTTCTTGAAATGATAAGTCAGGTTACCCAAACTTATACCCATTGCATCTGAAATTGTCCTTAACGATACCTGCTTTACTCCTTTTTCATTGAAAAGCGCTAAGGCAGATGCCAGAATTTTACTTTTTGTATCCATATCCCTGACCGAAATTAGTACAAATGTACAAAACTTACTCTAGTACATTTGTACTAATTCAAAAGTTTATATAGTTTTGGATTGTAAAACCTTCCCTGATATACATGACAATTGATATTATCGGTGCCGGAATCGGTGGTCTGACTACTGCAATAGCACTTGAAAAAATAGGGTTTAAAGCCAATATTTATGAACAAGCTAAGATTTTGAAACCTATTGGGGCGGGGATTATCCTGGCGAGCAATGCCATGCTGGTTTTTCGGCATCTGGGTTTGGAAGCACAACTCATGGAACATGGCATGCCGGTAAAGGCCTTGAACATCACAGATCCAAAGCTACAGCTGCTTTCTAAGGTGGACCTGACTTATTTTGAAAAAAAGTACCAGCTTCACAGCATAGCCATACACAGGGGCAAGCTGCAGCAAGTTCTCCTAGACAACATGTATGCGTCTGGAATCCATCTTGACCATGAACTGGACAATCTCACAAGACAACCTGACGGCTATAGGCTGGGGTTGACAAATGGCACTTCCCTTCATTCCAAGCTGTTGATTGGAGCAGATGGCATCCATTCCAAAGTAAGAGCACACCTTTTTCCGGAAAGTGTTATCCGAGGCATGCATCAGGTATGTTGGAGAGGGGTGACAAAATTTGATTTGCCGCCGGTTTATCAAAACGAATTGAATGAAATGTGGGGCAAAGGAGACAGGTTTGCATTTGTCCGGTTCAGCAGGGATGAAATTTATTGGTATGCTGTCAAAACCTTCCATCAGACACCCAATGAGTTATCACAAAAACATATTGGCAGTTATTTTAAAGACTATCCTGCTCTGGTTAGGGAAATCATCAAAGCTACCCCGGCAGAAAGTTTACATACGACGGTGATGGAGGATCTAAAACCCATCCCTACCTGGTACAAAGGGCAGGCCTGTCTTTTAGGTGATGCCGCACATGCCACTACGCCAAATATGGGACAGGGTGCCTGTCAATCGATCGTGGATGCCTATGTTTTGGCAGAGTGCCTGTCGAAAAGCCCAAATTCCGCAGCTTTTGAAGCATTTCAAAAAGCTAGAAAGTCATCTGCACATCATGTGGTCAATCAGAGTAGGCTTATCGGCCGAATATCCCATTGGAAAAACCCGATCGCAACCTTCTTCCGGAATACCTTGCTCAGCTTGGCACCTGACCGGATGAACCTGGCCCAACTGGAGAAACTATTTCAACTAGAGAAAATGACAAATGCATAAGGTAAGGAAAGTAACCACCCCTTCAGAATATCTGAACAAGAGAATATTGGACCGGGTCGACTTCAGTGACATGTTTGTCACTACCAATAGGGAAGACGACCTCAGAACAATTGCGGAACTGGTATTCAACAATCCGAACAGATGGGTCAGAGGTTTGTTTCGGCTCAGGAACAAGCTCGTTTCCATATTTGGTTTGAAAACGGACGTTCCTGCAGATTACAATGACAGCTTTGCTGTAGGTGGTTATATAGGGTTCTTCAAAATCTTTTCTATCACTGAAAATGAATTGGTTTTAGGCGCAAATGATTCCCACTTGAATTTTAGGGCCATAGTTGCAAACAACCATCTACCAACATACAATATCCAGATCATCACGCTAGTCCGGTACAACAACATCTTCGGAAAGCTGTATATGGGTATCATCAAGCCCTTTCATTTCGTGGTGGTGAAGCAGATGGTGGGGAAAGCTTTTAAAAACCCTTTGAGTTAGAGGACCTTTAATATAAATCAATCCATGTTGCAATTTTTGATGAAGCCCAACGAGCTTGGACTAAAGAGCAAACGGTGAAATTCATGCAACAAAAGAAAAGGAAATCGAATTTTGAATATTCAAAACCTGAATTTTTAATTTCTTGTTTGTACAGACATCAAGACTGGGCTGTTCTGTTGTTATTTGTTTGGTTGGTGGAGGTCAAGAAATTAATACAGGAGAAGCGGGGATATCAGAATTGATATCCGCTATTAAGAATCGATTTACTCATTGGGAGACGAGAATTTCTCCTAATCTTTTTGATAGTGAATATGCAGCACAATCAGCAATTGATGATTTAAAGAACTTTGGTATAGTCACCTTTAATAATTGTCTCCATCTGGCTGTATCAATGCGTTCTTTTAGAGCAGAATACTTATCGAAATTAATCAAAGAAGTTCTGGACATAAATAATAATGCAAAAGAAACACTCAATCTATTACAAGACAATTATCCTATAGTGATTACTAGAGATATTGAAAAAGCAAAAAAATGGTTGAGAGAAAAAGCAAGAGGTAGTGAAAGATATGGTATTGTCTTTTCTTCACAAGCATATCGTTTAAAGCCTTTAGCAATTGACGTTAAAACACAAATTAATCATGTGAACTGGTTTTTAGATGGCAAAGATGACATCCGCTCATCGTTTTTTCTAGAAGATGTTGCTACAGAGTTTCAGGTTTAAGGGTTAGAGCTTGATTGGGCTTGTGTAACTTGGGATGGAGATTTAAGATTTTCAGATGAGGGGTGGAAAACTTATTCATTTGTAGGCAATAGATGGCAAAACATCCATAAAGAAATCCGAAAGAAATATTTAATTAATGCCTATAGAGTTTTACTTACCAGAGCAAGACAAGGTATGATTAATGTCATCCCTGAAGGAAATTTAGAAGACCATACGAGACCACCTGAAGTTTATGATAACACCTTCCAATATTTAAAGGGTATTGGTTTTGATGTAGTTTAGTAGGTTTTTTTCATTAGTATTGATAAGGCCGCAGTAAAATAATAAAGAAATTACTATCCCCCCGCGTGAGGGATAGCAGCGGAAAGCCCGCAGCGTAGCGAGGACTTGTAGCGGATAGCCCGACCCGCCTTGGCGGGGCACGCCCTGCTTCTCAGCCATATACATAATCCAGGGGATCGGCATACCTGAACTGATAGCCTGTATCCAGCAGCTTGTCCGGTGAGATGACTTTATAGGGTGTAGCGCCTTCGGGGGCGTAGGAAAGAGGAAGGGTGAAGCCGTAGTCGACGGCGTTTTTTTCGTAGATGGATTTGCGCTGGGGATGCATGGGGCTGACGGCATTGTAGACCTCGTCCCAAAGCTGCTGCCGGATCACCCACTCCACCACGCCTACTGCATCTGCCTGATGTATAAAATTCACCGGTGTATCCCCTACTACATCAGCCTTGCTGGCAAAATACTTACCCGGAATACGCTCCCCTCCCATCAGTCCTCCGAAGCGGATGATGGTCAGCGCATAGCTCCTGTCCAGCCAAAGCAGCTGCTCCGCCTGCAACAGGCCGGGGTTTCCCGTATTTTGCATGTCCAGCGGGTCACTTTCTTTGGCTTCCTGATTGAGATCGGGGTAGACGGATGTGGCACTGGTATAGATCAGCTTTTTGACCCCGCGCTGTGCGGCCATGGCTTTGATAAATTTGACCTGCTCGGGATGAAAAGTCGCAGGCAGCGTCCGTGTGCGGGGAGGGATGTTGACCACAAGAATATCCGCATCAAAAACGGACTGGAAATCCAGTCCTTCCGGATGCGGGGAAAACTTCAGCCAGTAGGTATCCAACCCCTCCCGCCGCAAAGCGTCAACTTTTTCAGGACTGGTAGCCGTGCCTTTGACGGCATAGCCTTGTGCCAGTAGGCTTTGGGCAAGGGGAAGGCCCAGCCAGCCCAAACCGATAATCGAAACCTTAATCATATGCCGCAGTTCTTAGCAGGCAAATTGGTCAAACCGATTGGAAAAGAAAATTTTTGAAGGCCTCAAAATCATTTTTCATGGGAACGGCCTGCTTCTCCCCTGCCTGGAACGCGGCCAGGCGCTCCGGCATCGGAATGTCCATCCCCAGCGTCTCCTCCACCACAGCCTTGAACTTGGCCGGATGGGCGGTCTCCAAAAAGATCCCGGTATAGGCTCCGGGATGCTGGTTCATAAACTTTTTCAAACCCAAATATCCCACAGCACCGTGAGGATCCAACATGTAGCCCTGATCAGCTTTCACCTGCTGCATGGCTTCCTTGGTCTGCTCGTCATCAAAGAAATAGCCTTTGACCTTCTGGCGCAGGAGCTGGGCATCATTGCCGTACAGGGCCAGCAGCCTGTAGAAGTTGCTGGGATTGCCCACATCCATGCTGTTGCTGATCGTAGGAATGGAGGGCTGGGCAAGAAAATCCCTGCCTTCAAGGTAATCAGGTACGGGTTTGTTGAGGTTGGTCGAGGCAAGGAAAATAGATATCGGAAGGCCCATCCGCTCGGCCAGGATCCCCGCACCGATATTGCCGAAATTGCCGCTTGGCACAGCTACTGCCACAGGCTTATGGGTAGCCGGGAGCTGGGAAATGGCATGGAAGTAATAGAGACACTGGGGAATCCACCGGGCAATGTTGATCGAATTGGCTGAGGTAAGCAGCATCTCACTGTTCAGGTCTTGGTCGAGAAAGGCCTTCTTGACCAAAGTCTGACAGTCGTCAAATACCCCGTCTACCTCCAGCGCAACGATGTTTTGGCCCAAAGTGGTGAACTGCTTTTCCTGCAACTCCGAAACTTTTCCTCTTGGGTAAAGAATGACCACCTCCACACCGGGTACACCCAGAAAACCGTTGGCCACCGCACTTCCGGTATCCCCGGATGTGGCTACCAGCACCCTGACTTTTCGGGAATCTCCTTCAAGAAGCAGGGACATCAGTTTGGAGCAGAACCTGGCACCATAGTCTTTGAATGCCAATGTAGGCCCGTGAAACAGTTCAAGGCTATACACATCCTTTTCCACCTCCACCAAGGGCGCATCAAAAGTAAGCGTATGGGCTGCCAAGGCATGGATCTGCTCCGCTGTCAGGTCTTCACCAAACAAAGCGGTCAGCACTTCCTCTCCGATTTGCAGCAGGGAAAGTCCTGGCAATCTGTTGAAAAAATCCGTTGACATCACCGGGATCTTTTCAGGCATATAAAGCCCCTGATCCGGTGCCAGGCCACTGATGACGGCTTCCTTTAAGCCGACAAGGTGATGCGTATTGTTGGTGCTATAGTATTGCATGGGTTATTGTAAAATAGGTACTAGGTCAGCACATAGGCTCCTTTGTTATTGACTTCTGAGACATACACGTCAACCTCCAATCCGATATTTTCATAAATGGATCTACTGACCTGTCCTGCTGCCCTGGCGACTTCCTCTCCTTGAGAGAGTACAAAGATCGTAGGTCCAGATCCGGAAATACCGGAACCCAGGGCGCCTACGGATTTGATGTTTTCGCGGAGTTCATAGAAACCGGGGATCAACAGCGCCCTGGAAGGCTCTGCAATCACGTCTTTGAGGGACCTGCTGATCAAGCCGAAATCCCCTTCATATAGCCCTGCCACCAGCCCTGCGATATTGCCTGACTGGATGACGGCATCCTGCAGTGAGATCTGCTTTCTAAGTACACTTCTGGAATCAGCTGTCTTCAGTTCAAGATGAGGATGCAGCAGGGTGCAGTAAAGTCCCTCAGGTACAGGCAGCTTATTGAGATCAAGGGGTGCATAATCCCGGATCAGGACAAAGCCCCCCAACAAAGATGGGGCGACATTGTCTGCGTGGGCTGCACCGCAGGCGATGCGCTCTGCCTCCATGGCAAAGGGAACCAACTCATGTTTGGAAAAGGGATTGCCTAGCAGGGAATTGGCGGCGACAAGTGCAGCCGCGGCACTCGCTGCCGAAGAGCCCATTCCCGAGCCAAGGGGAAGTCCCTTGTGCAGGCGGATATCCATGCCCTGCCGTGAACCCAACCGGTCAAGTAAGGCCTGAACGGCCACGGAACAGGTGTTTTTGTCGGCTTCTTTGGGTAACCTGCCTTGATCACCCGTGATCTCGACTACCCTCAGTTCGTGATGGTCTGCCAGTGAGATTTCTACCTGATCTCCCAGCTCGTCTATGGCAAATCCCAGGATGTCAAATCCGCAGGATACATTGGCTACAGTGGCCGGAGCAAAGGCTGTGACTTTTTTCATATTATCTGGAATAATTGCCCAAGCGGATCACATCCGCAAATACCCCTGCTGCAGTCACATCCGCACCGGCTCCCGGTCCCCTGATGATCATGGGAAAATCGTGGTAGCGCTCGGTGGTAAAGAGGATCATGTTGTCACTGCCCTTGAGGGTATAGAAAGGATGTGAACTGTCCACCGCCTGGAGTCCGACCTTGGCTTTACCGTTTTCCAGTGAAGCCATAAACCTCAATTTCCTGTTTTCCCTTTGTGCTTCCTCAAGCAACTTGGTGAACTCTGCATCATGTCCCTTCAGCTTGGCAAAAAACTCCGCCACAGTAGGTGCATCCATGCAATCCTCCGGCACCATACTTTGAATGGTCACGTCTTCGAAATTCAGTTCCTGTTCAGCTTCTCTCCCAAGGATCAGGATCTTTCTGCCCACATCCATTCCGCTGAGGTCATCACGTGGATCGGGCTCGGTATAACCTTTTTCTTTGGCTTCAAGTACCACTTCACTGAAGGAGGCACCGTTTTCCAGTTCGCTGAAAATAAAATTCATGGACCCGCTGAGTACTGCTTCGATGCGGATAACGCTGTCCCCACTGAGCATGAGGTCCTGCAGCGTGCTGATCACGGGCAGTCCTGCAGCCACATTGGTCTCATAAAGGAATTTGACACCTCTTTTATATGCAAGCTTTTTGAGTGCTTTGTATTGTTCCAGACTTCCTGAGTTGGCTTTTTTGTTTGGCGTCACGATGGCGATCTTGGCTTCCAGCACCCTTTCATAGACCTCCGACACATCATGGCTGGCCGTGCAGTCCACAAAAACCGTATTGGAGAAGTTCATGCTTTCCATCTGGCTGACAAACTTTTCGAGGTCCATCTGCTGACTGCCTTTGGCATCTTCGGGAAGGGGACAGTTGTTCAAGTCAAAACCATCCTCATCGAAAGCCATAAACCTGGAGTTGGCGATCCCGTGGATCTGAATATCAAGGTCATTTTCGCGTTGCAACTTCTGCCTTTGCCTGGCAATCATCTTGATCAGTGCCTTGCCGATGAGCCCCACACCGACTAGGAACAGGTGAAGCACCTTATTGTCTGATAAGAAAAAGGATTCATGGAGTGCATTCAGCGCTTTTTGCAAATCCGACTGGGAAACGACCGCTGAAATGTTCAACTCAGAGCTTCCCTGGGCGATGGCATATACGTTGATGTTGTTCTGGCCCAAAGCCTGGAACATCCTGCCGCTGGCGCCTGGATTGTGCTTCATGTTTTCGCCCACGGCAGCCACCACGGCCATGTCGGAAACCACCACCACAGGATCCATTTCGCCTGTTTTGATTTCATAAATGAATTCTTTTTCAATGGCTTCCTTTGCTTTTCCTACCTCTGCACTTCGGATGGCCACGCAGATGCTGTGTTCGGAGGATGCCTGGCTGATGAGGACCACGTTGACTGAGGCATCGGCCAGCGCACCGAATACCCGTCTGCTGACACCTACAACTTCAATCAATCCTCCACCTTGGATATTCAGCAGGGAAATGCCGGACATGGAGGAAATGCCTTTGATCAGCTTGCCGCTGGGTGCATCCCCATTGATGAGGGTGCCCGCGTTGGCTGGGTCAAAAGTATTTTTGATATAGATCGGTATGCCCTTTTTCATGGCCGGCTGCATGGTAGCAGGGAAAATTACCTTTGCCCCGAAGTGGCTCAGTTCCATGGCTTCGTTGTAGGTCAGCTGAGGGATGGTGAAGGCAGAATACACCAATCTAGGGTCTGAGGTCATCACGCCGGAAACGTCAGTCCAGATCTCGAGACTTTCAGCTTGTAAGGCAGAGGCAAAAATAGCGGCAGTATAGTCAGACCCACTTCGGCCGAGGGTGGTGGTTTCGCCTTTAGCCGTAGATCCTATAAATCCGGTGATCACTTTGAGCCCTTCATGATTATGGAAATAATCCTGGATCAGGTCGTTGGTGGTGGGAAAATCCACCTTGGCATTGCCAAAGCGGTCATTGGTGCGGATGACATCTCTGGCGTCGAGAAAAACCGCAGGCAAACCTTCCACCTTCAGGGCCTCAGCCAGGATAAACGCCGACAACCTTTCTCCAAAGCTCCCAACATAATCCAGCGTTCTGGCACTGCATTCTTTGATCAGAAATATCCCCTGAAACAAATCCTCCAGCTCGTTGAAGCAGACTTTAACGTATGTGAGTACAGGAGATTGGAGGCGGATAGGGATCAGTTGCTTGACCACTTCATAATGCCTTTCCTCCAATGCCTTGACTTCAGCTTGGTAGGATTTATCACCTTGATTGGCTTTGGATGCACTTTGAAGCAATACCTCCGTGACACCGCCAAATGCAGAAAAAACAACCGCAAGTTCACCTTGTTCGGCTTGTTGGTTAAGTATCTGAAATACCTTTCTGATATTCTCGGTATTGGCAACTGAAGATCCTCCGAATTTTAATACTTTCATAAAAAGATGAATGGGTTTTTGGAAAATATGGTTAACCTGATCCAATTATTGGACCACGTGGATGAGGGCTATATAGTAGGATTGACGGGATTAACCCGTAATGGTGGTGGTTGTGAAAAAAAACATGGCAGAAACCATACTCATAACACAGCTATGTATCTCTCCTGAGATCAAAGACAATTTTGTATAGTCTGCTGTGTTGAACATAACCAAATGATTTGAACACAATTCTACAATCAAAATCCCGAAATGCAAAAATGTTTTATCTGTTTTTTAAGAAAACCTCCATTTCATTGATATTCTTTCAACATTTAAAGCCAACTATTAAACCGCTTTAACAAAAATAACCCCAATTTTATTTCATTTCATTTTCCACAAGAACTATTTGGGATTCAAAAAAAAAGAGGGAGATCACTCTCCCTCTTCCTGTTTGCATCCGGTTTTCCTTCTGGTGTCGATGATATAGGTAATTTTCCAACCCTCAGTAGTTTTGATGAGTTGAAAGGAATTGACTCCGCAATGGCTGAAAGCGTCATTGACATAGAATTCATAGGGTGTCCATGCTGCGGCCATATCACCGTCAATATTGATTTTGTACTCGAGTATGCGTTCGTCTAGGATAGTGGCAGTTGGGGTAGTAGCAATCCTATTGATAAAATCCTGGACAGAATTGCTTCCTAGCCTTGAACCACTTTCTCCGGCAATGACAGTCTGCATAGTAGCTTCAGGATGAAAAGCTTTTTCCAAGAGTGTTGGATCTTTGGCCTTCATGCCTTCAAAAAGGGAACTGATGGTTTTTGCGACAGCAATCTCATCCTGTGCATGCACAGGTAGTTGCAGCAGCAACAGCCCACAAAAGATAAAAAGTGACTTCATTTTTTGGTGACTTTAGCCCCGGTATTGGTTTTGATATTGATCTTGGCTGGATTGCCTTCATAAAACAGCTTAGCTGCTGTAGCCAAAGCACCGTCAATAGAATTGGCTACCTTCAAATGAACAGTAGCAGCTGTATTGGCCTGGATTTCCAGATCTTGGACCTTTAGACTTTTTCCATCTATCTCCGCATTGGTATATGCCTTGACCCTAACTTCATCAGCACTTCCCTTTAGGTACATTTTGGCATTTGTAGCTGCTTCGATATTGAGGATATCACTTATAAATTCAGCTTCTAAATATGCACTGGTTGTTGCAAACACATAAGATTCTTCTGATTCAATGGGTGATTTGACAACGACAGATGCACTTGTGGTAGCTTCTACACCTAAGATTTCTCTATAAGTGACTTTTACTTTTACAGTTTGATTGCGGTAGTTGCCTTTGGCTAATTTGATTTCAAGGGTTTTGTCCACAATTTCTGTTTCGACAAGACCGATTTCAATACCTGAGACTTCAATTTCGATGGAATTCCTATCACCTTGTACCAACTCAGCTTTGATGGAATTGGATACTTTTACGGAATTGAAGTTCCTGAGATTTCTGGTTTCTTTACTGGATTGGGCATGAACTTGCCAAATCAGTCCGATAACTAAGGCGGTCAAAATCAATAGCTGCTTTTTCATATTTATATATCTCCGTATAGTTTAAAGATCATATTTCTCAATGAGGCGTTGTTGACAGCATAATGCATGGCTTCTGCGATTTCATTGGTACTTACCCATGCTGAAAAATCGGCATCGGGCATGGCTTCCCTATTTTCAGGGGTATCAATGATACTGGGTACAAATATATGTGATCTGATTTTGGTTCCCTTGGATTCTTCTGCTACATAATCAGCCAAATCAAACACAAGGCTTTTACTCAAAGCATAAGCTACAACGTTTTTGCCTTCCGCAGGTTGCAATGCAGGCCTGGCGCCGATAAAAAGAAAGTGTCCCATATCTGTTTTTTTCATCATGGGCAAAAAACAACGGACCATGTTGAAAGCACTGTAAAAATTCAATTTAAGCATCTTTTCAACATCTTTCAGGGAAGTGTCCTCAATGGCACCCATAGTAAATCCGCCAACAAGCAAGGCTATGGCATCTACTTCACCATATTGGAGAAGTACTTCATTGGCAAATTCAGTGACTGAATCTTCGCTTGAAACATCTACTTCATAGACATCATCTGCATTTTCCACTTCTTGTTCGGATTCAGGCAAAATCGTAGCGATCACCCTATATCCTTCACGCTTAAATTTTTCTACAACAGCTTTGCCTAAATTACCAGCTGCACCTGTTACAATAATATTTCTATCCATTTGACTTTATGTTATTTTTGTGAGCAGTTGTTTAATTTCCAATTTTCAAAAACCTTTATGAACCTCCCAAAATCCGCATCCCGAATTGTGGCAAACAAGAAAAAAAGGGTATTTGTCATCAAAACCCTGATCTACATTTTGATGTTTGCCGCTTACAAATTCCTTGTTCCGGTTGCGGTTTTTCTCGCCACCCACCCGGAAATCTATAGCATATATCGGGCAGCTTTGTTCTTGTTGGGTAGCAATATACTCGTATCACTTGGAAGTATCATAACTGTCCGCCTTTACCTGCGCAAATCCAGAGATGAGCGCATGGATGGCAATTTCATTCTTGGGATCAACTGGATCTCCAATATCGTCAATGCTTTTCTGTTGATCATCGCTTTAATGTTGGCGTTTGATGTGCAACCTTTGGAGTTTTTGACAAGTCTCACCATTGTGGCTGCGGCTATAGCCATTTTGACCAAAGACTATGTCACCAACATGATCAATGGCCTTATTATCATGTTTACTGACCAATTCGGTCTTGGGGATCTGATCAAAGTGGGTGAACATAAAGGAAATATAGAAGATATCAATTTGCTAAATGTAGTGATCAAAAAAGCAGATGGTCACAGCATCTATATCCCAAATAACCTGATGCTCAACTCCCAGGTGATTAACCATAGCCGGGATTTTCTCAGACAGATTGAGATCCAAATTGAACTTCCAAGCAATTTTATTGAAGACCTGGAAGAAGTCAGGTATAAGCTCAGTCTTTTGGTTTTTACAAAAGAAGTCGCCTCTCCTGCAAGCAAACTACAAGTGGAACTGCTATCCATTCTTAAAGACGCGGTAGTGCTGCGTGTGCTTGTTCAGACCCCCTTTGAACATGAAAAGCTTACTGAACTCCACCTTCAAAATGCCATTTTGAAATTCATCCATGAAAACAAAAAAGGAGAACTACTTTGATCTCGTGTACCAGGTAGTGCGCTTGATCCCAAGAGGCCGTGTCACTTCTTATGGAGCCATAGCCCACTATTTGGGGTTAAAAAGTGGCGCCAGAATGGTAGGATATGCTATGAATGCGGCCCATTCCCTTCCAGATGTACCTGCTCATCGTGTAGTCAACAGGATCGGCATCCTTACCGGAAAGCACCATTTCGGATCCCCGACGATGATGGAGGAGATGTTGCTGTCAGAAGGAGTGGCGGTGGAAGGTGATAAAATCGTTAATTTTAACGAAGTTTATTGGGATCCATCTTCCATTTCCCTTGATTAAAAAAGCCATCACTAAAATTGTATAATTATTTACCATTTATTTACTTTTATCAACAAATACAGATTTATTTAAACAATTTATTTGTATAATTAACAAAATTGTATGCTTTTTGCTCATGGCAAATAAAAAATATTTTGTGATGGAAACAGAATTAAAAAGTAGTATTGCTGAAAACCTCCGTAAACACAGAGTTTTAAGGGGCTATACCCAAGAATATATTGCTGAGTATTTAGGAAAAAAAGATTATACAGCGTATTCCCGGTATGAACAAGGGAGATCCAACCTAAAAATGGAAGATGCCATTAAATTGGCCTCACTTTATGAAGTAGATGTGCAAGACTTGATATCCGTAACACCCTCAATAAATTTACCTACCGAAGGACTAAAGAAAGCTAGTAGTTTGATATCAGTATTGGTAGACTTGGATGGAAGTTCGGTTACGCTTGAAAACAACATCGCGAGACTGAAAAAGATCAATGAGCTTTTGGCCAAGCAGGAAATCTGATTAACGTTTTCGGAACAAGAATAGACCCAAAAACATCAACATTCCATTTAAGATCAATACCTCAAAACCAAACTTGTAGCCAAACAAGAGGGTATCTGAATACTTGCTGATCAAAAAAGCCAAAATAGGGGCGGATACTGCCAACAGCGGTACCGCCTTGTCTTTTACTTGCCACCTGGTAAACAAACCAAAGGCATATAAGCCTAGTAATGGGCCATACGTGTACCCTGCAATTATAAAGACCGCATTGATGACGCTTTGGTCATTGATCCATCTGAACAAAAGGATCACAAGAAACATCAAGAAGGTAAATGACAGGTGTACCCATTTTCTCACCACGACCTGTTTCTCCTTTGTGTATTGCTTCTCTATTTCCAGAAAATCAAAACAAAAGGAAGTCGTTAGCGCAGTCAAAGTAGAATCTGCACTGGAATAAGCAGCTGCGGTAATTCCCAATACAAATACAATCCCGGCAAAAGCAGTAAAATGCTGCGTGGCCAACAAGGCATACAAATCATCAGACCGGGTAGGCAAAGTGACACCATTTGCTTCAGCATATAAATAAAGGAGTACCCCTAATGAAAGGAACATCAAGTTTACGATAACCAAAATAACGGTAAACCAAAACATGTTTTTCTGCGCGTCACCGATGTTCCTACAAGTAAGGTTTTTCTGCATCATGTCCTGATCAAGACCGGTCATGACAATGGTAATAAAGGCTCCTGACAGAAACTGTTTGAAAAAATTGGTGCCAGACTGCCAATCCCAGTTGAATATCCTTGATCTAGGATCTGAGGCCACCTCATTAATTAAGGTCCCAATATTGCTAAAACCTAAATCCTGTGCGATGAGGTAAATACTCACTCCTACGGCTAAAAGCATAAAAAACGTCTGAAGCGTGTCAGTCCAGACCACTGTCTTGATACCGCCCCTGTGGGTGTAGAGCCAGATCAGGGAAACCGTAATCAATACGGAAACCCAAAACGGGATGCCCCAATGATCAAATAGTATCAGCTGTAACACACCGGCTACAAGAAATACACGGATGGAAGACCCAAGTGTCCGGGAAAGGATAAAGAAAAATGCGCCAGTTTTATAGGACCAAAACCCAAACCGCTGCTCTAAATAGGCGTAGATAGAAACAAGGTTGAGCCTGTAATATAAAGGCAGCAAGACTTTTGCTATGACAAAGTAGCCTACAGTGTAGCCAAGTACTACTTGAAAATAGAAGAAATTGGAATTGCCTACCTCTCCAGGCACAGAGATAAATGTCACGCCAGAAAGGGAAGCGCCGATCATTCCAAAGGCTACCAGGAACCAAGGGGACTGTCTGTCACCGGTAAAAAAAGTATCTTTAGAGACCTTGCGGGAAGTAAGCCAAGAAATCAAAAACAACAAAGCAAAGTATGATGTTATGACGACAAGCACTAAATTTGATTCCATTGTTGTTGAATTGACTCCTCTGCGAAGTTGATTATAATTATTAGATTTGCAAAATGATGCACCATACAGAAATATATCATGATCTTGACGAAGTAGAAGTTCTACTAGAAGAGCTAGTCGATATAGAGGAAAGTGAATTGGTAGTATTCAATGATGACTTCAATACTTTCGAACACGTCACCAAAATCCTCATCAAAGTCTGCAAACACACACAGGAACAAGCCGAGCAGTGTACGCTGATCATTCACTACAAAGGCAAGTGTGCCGTTAAAAAAGGCAGCAAGGAAAAATTAAAACCTATGTGCCAGGCGATTTTGGACGCAGGAATACAAGCTGCCATAGTTTAAAAGTGGATATCAAGTGAACTTTCCCTCCAAATTGATTGAAAACGCGGTCAATGAGATCAGCAGGTTGCCCGGTATTGGCAAAAAAACAGCACTTCGGCTAGCGCTTCATCTTCTGAAACAAAAGGAGAACGTAACCCAGGAACTGGCTGAAGCCATCCTTACACTCAGGAAGGACATCAAATACTGTCAAACCTGTCACAACATATCAGATCAGGACACCTGTACTTTCTGCACTTCCTCCAAAAGAGACCATTCCCTTATCTGTGTAGTAGAAGACATACAGGATGTCTTAGCAATAGAAAACACCGCCCAATACCATGGCCTTTATCATGTACTAGGCGGAATAATTTCTCCCATACAAGGCATTGGACCTGATGAATTACATATTGAGACCCTGATCAGAAGGGTGCAGGAAGCTAATGAACCAGTGTCTGAAATTATTTTGGCTTTGCCTGCAACCATGGAAGGGGACACTACAGCATTTTACATCACCCGCCAACTCAAATCCACAGCTGTACGGGTGAGTACCATTGCCAGAGGTATTCCGGTTGGAGGAGAACTGGAGTATACGGATGAGGTCACTTTAGGGAGAAGCATCCTTACCCGAATCAAATATTCAGCAGATTGATTTTTTTCTTTGTGCAATTCAAAAGCGTTTCTATATTTGCAGACCTTTAGAGGATAAGGCCTCTAAGCTTATCATGGGGGATTAGCTCAGCTGGCTAGAGCACTACGCTGGCAGCGTAGGGGTCATCGGTTCGAATCCGTTATCCTCCACCAAAAGACCTACCACAAGTGGGTCTTTTTTTATGTCCTGCATTTAAGGACAACCTCCTCTTTGAACTTCCTGTCATTTTTGAGAATCTGAAAAAACTCAAGAACAAAATTCTTGGTTGACGTGAATTCCTTATTGTCCAGGTAAGGTTGGAATTGGTCGAGCACTTTCAAAAACTCCTCTTCTTTGGCCAAATACTCAGCCCTGACATGCTGAAACAAGGACTCGTCTCTACAGACACCTCTATATAGCCTTTGCTTGACAGATTTAATAGGAAGATCGGCATTAACCTGAGCATAGGGGGCACTGACCAAGCCAGACATGTCAAAATCATATGGAAGGGGAACGTAATACCTTTCCTCAAGCTTCATAACGGTAATATTATGTTGCGCATAGGTGGACCAGTCAGTATTCGCGATCATAAACTGAAAAAGGTCATGCCTAACAGAGACCGTATCTTGGATACGAAGAGGGCTAAGCTGCAAATCCTTTACAAGCTTACCTGTATGTTTTTTGGCAACGACAGCGTCATCAGCCACCAAGATCCCTTGAACCTGATAGCTCTTTACTTGTTTGGCTGATAAATCAGTCAGCTCTACTGTAATCGGCCTTACAGGAAAATGGTATGGGCTGACGACTTCATATAATTTATAGGCAAGGATTTCTTTTATGATCAACTGGTTGCTTTCGGCATTTTGCTGACAAGGCAAAACCAGCTTGAAGTTTTTGTGGCCTTTGAAAACAGTTCCATCTACATCTTTTGGCTTTACCCTAAGCTTAAGTGGCGGAAAGAAACACCTATCTCTTCTGAAATTCCCTCTAGCCCTAACCGACACTGGCACCTCTGACCATTCAGAATTGGTTTGGTAACCCAAGGTAGTGGACTCAAAAACTGTCTCATCTTTATTTTTCTTTACCTCCTTAAACGAAAATGAAAACCGCATGGGAAGTGGCTCAAGAGACTGAAATAGCAAATCCTGTGATTGCAAAGAGTGGGTAACAAATAGGGAAGCTGCTCCGAGCAACAAGCCGAATTTCAGGTTCTTGTTTAAGAATTTTCCCATAGCATGTAGCTTTTGATCCATATTTTGTGCATTAAAAATTACCAAATCAAAAAACCGATAAAAGCCAATGCCCCTGAAGCTATTCCAAACATGAAAATGCCATAAGCATAAGCCAATAGATTGTACTTTTTATTCAATACCTTCCCTTGCTGATACAAGGCAATGGACATATGGCTATACATTGCCTTATGGTCAGGAATGATTGTGGCGATTTTTTCAAGGTATTGAGGAAGCGTGTAACTAGAACTTTCACCAAAAAACAGAATGCTTGAAACCTGATTTGAATCCTCAGCCGCTTTGCTCCGTATCAAGGTCGGTTTAGCTGCCTTGACAGCTAGTATGGTCGAAATAAGACAGGAGAGCATGATCAAGACCAAAGGAAGCAATACCCTGATTCCCAATGATCCGATTTTTTCTGATATAGCCCCATAACCAGATATAGCGATAATTGCTGAAATCAGCAGGGTATTGATGCTGATCAGCAGATTTGCCTTATTGTCCGCTATTTGCAGCAACCCAATATTATTGTTAAAGTTGACTCTGTAAAAAGTCTGGGTATCGCGTGAGGCTTTCGCTTCTTTGGACTTCGTCTCTGATGTCATATAAGGAATACAATATATTTATTTCGATTTTAACTATTTATCAGCTAAAAGCCATACAATCATACAGTTATTTCTTAAATAGCCAATTACCTTTTGATCAGACAGGTTTTTACCAAACATCCTACATTGATTTTTGGATGTGAATGAGATATGAAACTTCAAATCTTAATACCAAAAGAATTGAAAAACAGATCAGGATCAGGCGTTTTTTACCAGTCTAATTTTCACTTTTTTAATAAAACATGAAAATTTTAACATTAAGAAAAATTCAAACGTTTTCGGTTGAATATAACACAACTATATCAAGGTTTTGTTATCAATACTGAAAAAATACCCTTGATCTGTTAACGGAGGTCTTTTTAAAAGCAAATTGGGCCAATTGTTAAAAATTGCAAAATCGAAATTAAACAATCAATTTAGAATTGAAATTAACTATAGAAACAATTTCGTTTTTTTCAAACAACAAACCCTATGAGAAATTATTTACAAAAATTGAAGGCATTGATGCTTGCAATGATGCTCACGTGCATCTCCATTGCGGCGGCAAATGCCCAAGGAAGAGAGGTCACCGGAACGGTCCTCGACGCCGGCATGCGTGACCCCTTACCAGGTGTCACTGTCCTGATCAAAGGCACCACCAGAGGTACCACCACTGACATGGACGGACGCTACAGAATCAACGTCCAACCAGGTGATCAGACGCTGGTTTTTTCATTTGTTGGATTTACACAACAAGAAGTGGCCATCGGCAACCAGTCCACCATCAACATTGAACTTGAAGAAGACATCCAAAGCCTCCAAGAGGCGGTGGTGATCGGTTACGGCACGCAGGACCGGAAGGAAATCACAAGCTCCGTAGCCAGTGTGGGTACAGAGCAGTTCAACAGAGGTAACTTTACCAACCCCCAGAACCTTTTACAAGGTAAAGTGGCAGGTCTGAACATCTCCACCCCGGGAGGTTCTCCTAACGCACAGCCTACTGTTAGGTTAAGGGGTATTTCTTCCTTTGGTGCCAACTCTTCCCCATTGATCGTTTTGGACGGCGTCATCGGCGCTTCCATCGATGCAGTGGATCCCAATGACATCGAAAGCATTGACGTACTTAAAGATGCCTCTGCAGCTGCCATCTATGGTACAAGGGGTGCAGCGGGTGTGATTTTGATCACTACCAAAAAAGGCAGTACCAAAAAAGGGTTTGCCAACGTGACCATCAACTCCTTCGGTTCTGCTGAGCAAGCCACTGGCTTGATCCCTGTCCTCAGCGTAGAGGAATTCAGAGCCAACAGGGCTCCGACTGCTGACTTCGGCGCAGTGACCAACTGGAGAGACGAAATCACCAGAACCGCGCTCAATGGCACTACCAACGCTTCAATTTCCGGAGGACACCAGAACACCAATTATTTTGCTTCTGCCAACTACAGGAACAACCAAGGTGTGGTCAAAAACTCAGGCAGAGAGACGCTCAACACGAGATTGAACCTCAACCACGGTGCGTTGAACAACCGCCTCAGGATGAACCTCAACCTTTCCTTCACCAACACCGAAGCCAACGATGTCCCCGGTGAAGCCATGCTGTATGCGACCATCCTGAACCCTACCATGCCAATTTATGAAGCCGATGGCAGGCAGTTCTTTCAGCCATCAGGCTTTGACAACAACAACCCCGTGGCACTGATCAACACCAGAACCAACCAGACGAAAGTCAGAAACGGGCTGTATTCCTATAGAGCTGAGTTTGACATCATCGACAACCTGGTCATTTCGGCGCAGTTTTCACAGGATGTACTCAATACACTCAACGGCCAGTACAACTCCAGATTGGACAGGGCTCCGGGAGGCGGTGCCGCCAACAACGGTGTGGCCCAACAGAACACCTATGACAGGACCAACACCATCGCTTCTACCAACCTTCGCTATGAGAAAGATTTCGGCGGTATGAACATGGCGGTATTGGCTGGTCTGGAAACACAGCTTTTTGAAGAGAGAGGCTATGGCGCGCAAGTGAGACAGTTTCTTTATGACCAATCCTGGAACAACCTTGGTGCAGGCGGTGTCAGGTTCGGGGACAACACCAACATTTACAGCTTTGCCAACAAGTCTACCTTGAACTCTGTGTTCGGTAGGGTAAATTTGAATTTCCGCAATATCTATTTCTTTTCTGCAGCTGTAAGGGCGGAGACTTATTCCGGATTCGGTCCACAGAACCAGACGGGTTACTTCCCGGCCTTCTCGGCAGGTGCTGACCTGACCCAGATCTTTGACATGGGCATCTTCAACCAGTTCAAACTCAGAGGTTCATTCGGTATCGTAGGCCAGTTGCCTCCTTCCCCGACTTTGGCGGTGGGTGTTTATGAAAACGGCAACAGGATCCAACTCAATCCCGAGGACATCAACACGGCTTGGGTAGCACCTAGGCAAAACACCAACCCCAACCAGTTTTTGCAGTGGGAAACCACTCAGGAAATGACCTTTGGTCTGGATTACGCCTTGTTCAACGGCAAATTGACCGGTAGCATGGACTATTATGTTCGGAATATCAGGGACCTGCTTTTTGATGTAGGTGTCAACATCGGCCAGCCTAACCCTTTCAACCCACGTGCGGATCAGCCCGGACAGTTTTTCCCTTACACTGCCGGATCCATCTGGGCCAACATTGCCGGGATGAACAGTGCTGGTTTTGAGTTCCTGATGACTGCCAACAACATCAACCTTGGTGGTGGGTTGACTTGGACACCGACAGCTGTATTTACCATCTACAAAAGAGCCAGAATCGTCAACATCGGTGCAGGCGGTCTTGCCCTTCCTGAAATCAGAAGAGGTGTACCTGGTTCTCCAGGTGTGAACAACGCACAAGTGATCTGGAACAGAGAAGGCCAAAGAGTAGGGGATATTTATGGTCCAAGATTAGAAGGCATACTTGAAAATGGTACTACAGTATTGTCTACTGAAAATCCTGACGAATTTGAAAGACTAGGCAATGCCTTACCAACAGGTGATTTTGGTTTCACGAACCAGTTCAACTATAAAAACTGGGATTTGAACTTCCTGTTGAGAGGCTCTTGGGGACATCAGATGCTGAACTCCTTCAGACTGTTCTACGAAGGTGACGGTAACGCTACCTGGAACTCCGTTATCACCAGAAACACCCCTACCAGCCCAAGAATCACGAGTACACCTAGCCAGATTTCTGATTTCTACATCGAAAGAGGAGATTTCATGCGACTGGACAACCTCCAGCTGGGTTATAACGTGGCTTCTAGATCCGATGCGATCTCCAATTTGAGACTGTATGCAGGTGTCCAAAACCTATTTACCATTTCTAGGTTTACAGGAGTAGATCCCGAAGTAAGATGGGGAGACCCGACTGACAATGGATTTGACCAGCTGGCTCCGGGAATCGAAAGAAGGACAACTTACTTCATTCCAAGAATATGGACTGCCGGTATCACAATTACCTTTAAATAACATAAAATTTATAGCGATATGTTACGAAGAATTTTAACAATATGTGGAGGCACACTTCTGACATTTTCCATGACCTCATGTGAATTGGAACAGGAAGTACTCACAGGGATTACGCAAGACAGACTGGTCAACGAAGCTCCGGCAGAGTTGGCCGAGGTACTGAAGCAATCTGCCTATACCAGATTGATGGGGGACGGAAGCTGGGGAGGTCACGGTGGTCTTTACAGCTACCAGACCATCACTTCCGATGAAGCAGCTATACCTGTTAAAGGCGGTGACTGGGCCGATGGCGGTACCTGGGTAAGGGCCCACAGACACACCTGGCAGATCGGTGACGGAGAGCTCAACGGAGTCTGGGATATCCCTTTTAGGGTTATCGCTGAAGCCAATGCCTTGCTGCAGCAATACCCGGATATTGAGGAACTGGCAAGGGAGATGCGCGTACTGCGTGCCTTCTGTTACCTGGTGCTGCTCGACAATTTCGGCGGTGCGGTTCCCTTGATTGTGGAAACTACCACTGACCCCAATCCACCGAGTTCATCCAGACAGGAGCTGTTCAACTTCATCGAATCAAGTGTGCTTGAAAACGGCCCCGAACTGACCAGAGAAAACACCAGGACAAATTTTAACTACTGGACCGCGCACATGATACTGGCCAAACTGTACCTGAATGCAGAAGTCTATATCGGACAGCCAAAATGGGCTGAAGCCGAGGCCATGATTGACGTGATCATGCAGGGACCTTATGGCTTGTCTCCAAACTACTTCCAGAACTTTGCAACATCCAATTCAAACTCCCCTGAGAACATGTTCACACTTCCTTATGATGCCAACAATGCAGGGGGGTTCAACATCCACCACATGACTTTCCACTATGAGTCTCAAAAGACTTTTAACCTGGTGGATCAGCCATGGAACGGCTATGCGGCTTTGGAAGAGTTCTACAACAGCTACGCTGACAATGATGTCAGAAAGAACAACTTCAGAGAAGGTCTTCAGTTTGCGCTTGATGGATCAGTACTCGTAGATGCAGCAGGTTTTGACGGCGATCCAGACGGACCTCAGGTCAACTTTACTCCTAGAATCAACATGCTGGAGCCAAATGCCTTCCGTCAGGCAGGTACCAGAATCAACAAGTTTGAAATCGCAATCGGCGCTCAACCTAACCTCAGCAACGACTTCCCGGTATTCAGATATGCTGATGTCCTTTTGATGAAAGCTGAAGTAAGGCTGAGAAGAGGAGATGCGGCAGGTGCATTGCCATTCGTCAACCAGATCAGGGAAAGAGCAGGCATTGCGCCATTTACCACCCTTACTCTTGACAACCTGTTGGCAGAAAGAGGTAGGGAAATGTTTGCTGAAGGCTGGAGAAGATCCGACCTGATCCGATTTGGCAGGTTTGGTGCCCCTTGGTGGGAAAAACCAGCTTCCAATGCCAACAGGCAAGTTTTCCCTGTGCCATTGGTTAAAATACAAGCCAACACCAGACTGGTGCAAAACCCAGGATATTAAGTAAATACAAACCCTGATTTTAAAAGAAGTGTGCGGTTCGCACGCTTCTTTTTATTTCAATACGTTCATAAAACTACCCACAAGATTGTCATGCTCAGAAATCCTGATGCATGAAAGAAAAGAATACCATGACAAACCCCCAGCTTACCCTTATGCGCTTCACCTCACTCACTTCCCTTTTCGTTGCCCTCACCTTCCTTTCCTGTACCCGTTCTTCCGAATACCACAGGATCAAGGAAAAAGAGCTTGCTTCAGGCATGGAGTACAAGGAGATCTTTTTGGGACTGGAGTTTGGGATGACCAGGAAAAACTTTTTTGATGCCTGCTGGAAAATGAACCAGGAAGGCCTGCTCACCCAAGGCGCCAATGCACTGAAAGTCCATTATGTTGCAGAACTTCCTTCAGGACAGGTGGCAAATATGTATTTCTATCCTAACTTTGAAAATGACAGGATCTACCACATGCCTGTCGAATTCCAGTACAGAGACTGGTTCCCTACAAACCCTAAATATTCATCCAAAAATCTGGTTGACGATGTCACTGCCTATTTTGAAGGCATTTACGGCAAAGGTTTCTTCAAAGTCGAAGACAAAAGCGGGGCATATGCCATGGTCAAAATCGACGGCAACAGATTGATCAGGATTTATGTCAAAGATCTTAGCGCCGCCAGTGTGGACATCCTTGACCTTAGAATTAAAGACATTACCGAATTGAAGAAAGACAAAGATGCAGCTTAAAAATGCTGTTTTTATCAGCTTGGGGCTAATTGCCTTATGGATGGGATGCAAGCCCTCCACTCCCGAAAAAGACCTGCTTTTTTCGCTGATACCTGCTGCCCATACCGGAATCACCTTCCGCAATGACCTCAATTACAACGAAAAACTCAACCCTTATACTTTTAGAAATTTTTACAACGGTGCCGGTGTAGCTCTTGGCGATATCAATAATGACGGCCTGGTAGACATCTTACTAGCAGGCAATCAAGTTGAAAACAAACTGTACCTCAACAAAGGCAATTTTCAGTTTGAAGACATTACCGAAAAAGCGGGGTTAGCTGTTCCTGGAATCTGGTCTACGGGAGTCAGCATGGCTGATGTCAATGGAGATGGGCTGTTGGACATTTACATCTGCAAATCCGGCCCCATGCAAGGTGACAACCGACACAACGAGCTATTCATCAACAACGGCGACTTGACCTTTACCGAATCTGCTAAGGCTTTTGGCATCGCTGACGAAGGTCTTTCTCAA
Source organism: Cyclobacteriaceae bacterium (assembly GCA_036782195.1). Classification (GTDB taxonomy): domain Bacteria; phylum Bacteroidota; class Bacteroidia; order Cytophagales; family Cyclobacteriaceae; genus DAIPZN01. The sequence goes on from DAIPZN010000016.1 coordinate 34,965, forward strand.
CATGCCGTGTTTTTTGATTTTGACAAAGATGGAGACCTAGACATGTATCTGCTCAACAACTCAGGTAGATCAGTAGGCCTCAATGACCTCCGCATCGGCCAACGGGATCAACGCGACCCGCTTGGCGGCAACAAACTCTACCGCAATGACAGCGGGACTTTCATCGACATCAGCGAAGCAGCAGGTATCTATGGTTCAGCGATAGGCTATGGGTTGGGCGTCACAGTCGCTGATCTAAACCGTGACGGATGGCCCGATCTCTATGTGTCTAATGATTTTTTTGAAAAGGATTACTTATACCTCAACAATGCAGACGGCACATTTAAAGAAGCATTGGAATCCATGATGAACGAAATCAGCATGGGCTCCATGGGTGCTGATATTGCAGATTTAGACAACAACGGCTGGCAGGACATCTTCGTCACCGAAATGCTCCCCGCAACATGGGACAGAATCAAAACCAAAACACCATTCGAGGACTGGGATAAATATCAGGCAAATGTCCAGACAGGATATTTTCATCAATTTACCAGGAATACATTACAACAGAACCTGGGTTTCAAACCTGAAAGTGAGGAAATCCACTTCAGCGAAATTTCTCGCCAAGCAGGAGTCCATGCTACAGACTGGAGTTGGGGAGCCCTCATTTTTGATGCTGACAATGATGGACTCAAAGACATATTTGTCGCCAACGGCATTGTCAAAGACCTGACGGATTTTGATTTTGTAGATTATTATCTCAACAGGCAGGACCTTATCGCCCAGTACAGAAGAGACAGCATCCTAGTGACCAAAATGATCGATGAGTTCCCATCCATCCCGCAGCGCAATTACCTTTTCAAAAACCAAGGGAAATTTAACTTTGCTGACATAGCTGCTTCCGCAGGTCTTGATCAATTGACTTTCTCAACCGGCGCTGCCTATGCTGACTTAGACAATGATGGTGATCTTGACCTGGTAGTCAATAACCTCAACGGAGAAGTAGGCATTTACCGAAACAACAGTGATCAGCTATTCTCCAATAACAGGTTTGTCCAATTTGATTTAGGAGGACAATTTGGCACGCAGGTGACGTTATATGCCGGTGATTCCATCCTTTTTGCAGAACACAACCCGGTCAAAGGCTATATGTCCTCTGTAGACCACAGACTTCATTTTGGACTGGGACAGATAGCTGTACTAGACTCCATTCATGTCCTTTGGTCAAGTGGAAAAGTCACCAAACTTTATCAAACCCATGCCAACCAACTGATTCGCCTAGACCCTAAACAGGCCAAAGAAGAATCTCTCCCACCCTTGGCACGACCTAAGGCACTTTGGCAACCTGCTTCTTCTCAAATTTCCTGGAAGCATGAAGAAAGTGATTTTATAGATTTTGACAGAGACCGGCTACGCTTTCATATGATCTCCAATGAAGGTCCCATCTTTGCAGTAGCTGACCTAAATGGTGATGGTCTGGATGATCTTTTTTTGCCAGGAGCAAAAGGTCAACCTTCTTCTGTTTGGATGCAAGCCAAAAACGGGACATTTGTTCAGCGTCAGCAGTTCCTAGCAGAAAAAGATGCAGAAGATGTTACAGGCCTGTTTGTGGATGTAGATGGTGATGGAGATCTTGACCTTTATGTAGCAAGTGGAAGTCTGGAATCTGGAATGCTATCAGCTCAGTACCAAGACCGGTTGTACATCAATAATGGCAAGGGCATATTTGACTTAAGCAATGAAAGACTGCCTCTCCGGTATGAAAGCACTTCCTTTGTCAAAGCATTTGATCATAATGGTGACCACTTGCCCGACCTTCTCATCGGTACACGTACTATCCCTTTTGCCTATGGAGTACCAGGAGATGTGGTGCTACTGGAAAATCAAGGCAAGGGATATTTCAAAGATGTCACCTCAACTGTCGCTCCTGAGTTCAAAAAAATCGGGATGACAAGAGACGCACATATTGCTGATCTAGATGGGGATGGTAAAGCTGAAATTATCATTTTGGGGGAATGGATGCCCATCAAAGTCTTTCAAAACAAGGGTGGATCATATGAAGACATCACGCAGGCTGCTGGATTGGAAAAGACAGGTGGGTTATGGAATACCCTTCTAGTGACAGATTATAATGGTGATGGTAAGCCTGATCTACTGGTTGGCAATATGGGTCACAACACCCGTTTAAGTGCCAGCGAAGACAAACCACTTCAGCTTCACATCAATGATTTTGACCAAAATGGTGCCGTAGAACAAATCCTGACTTTATATGAAGGGGATAAATCCTATCCCATTGTACTCAAACCTGCTTTGCTCAAGCAACTGCCTAGCTTGCGCAAAAAACTTTTGGCATATTCAGACTATGCCAACAAAACGCTTGATGAGCTTTTCCCGGAAGAAGTGCTGAAAAGAAACCTTACGCTTGATGTACATACTCTGGCTACAAGCCTGTTTATCAATACAGGAAATGGTACATTTGTACCAGCCAAACTACCGGAAGAACTTCAGCGAAGTCCTATCTATGCGATATATGCCTATAAAGACCAAAACAACCAGCTGAATATATTGGCTGGAGGAAACCAAAGCAGGATCAAGCCTGAAATAGGTATCAATATGGGCAGCAATGGCGTTCATCTAGCAGAAGGGGAAAGGGTACTTAGCGCTGCGCAATCAGGCTTCTTTATCGAGGGCGAAATACGAAGTATCCAAGAAGTCAAAACGGCAGAGGGCATCAAACTCTTGGTATCAAGAAATGACAACACCCCTATCCTATTACAAAAAGCAAATCATCCTTAGGCTCACGATAGGAATCAGAGGTGAATACAAAAAATAAATATTTGTCTAAAATAAAGACCGAAACAAAATAATGAAGCTTATTCGGGCATTATTCCTACTCATCACTATTGCTGTTTTATCTCAATCCTGCAATACAGAACCGACCGCATCAAAAGACACACTTTTCGAAAAAGTCACTGCAGCGCATTCGGGTTTAGATTTCCGCAACGACTTGGCCTTCGACGAAAAATTCAACATTTTCACCTACCGGAATTTTTATAACGGTGGCGGCGTGGCACTGGGTGATGTGAACAATGACGGGCTGTTGGACATTTACCTTACTGCAAACCTCGGACAGAACAAGCTGTACATCAACAAGGGTGATTTTCGGTTTGAAGATGTTACAGAACTTGCAGGGGTGGCAGGAAGCAGAGCCTGGTCTACAGGTGTAGCTATGGCTGATGTCAATGGAGATGGCTTTTTGGATATTTATGTCTGCAACTCTGGTGATATTCAGGGAGACAACAAACAAAACGAGCTTTTTATCAACAACGGGGACGGCACTTTTTCAGAAATGGCCGAAAAGTATGGGCTTGCTGACCAGGGTTTTTCTACCCATGCTGTATTTTTTGATTATGACAATGATGGTGACTTAGATGTTTACCTACTGAACAATAGCTACCAAGCCATCGGCAGCTTCAATAAAATGCAAAATGAACGTCCCAATAGAGATCCTGTTGGTGGAGACAAGTTGTTCAGAAATGATGGTGACAGCTTTACTGATGTATCCGAAGAAGCTGGAATATATGGAAGCATTATCGGATTTGGGCTAGGCATCACCATTGGAGATGTCAATAGGGATGGCTGGATGGATATCTTTATTTCCAATGATTTCTTCGAAAGAGATTACCTCTATATCAACAACCAAGATGGAACTTTCACAGAAAGCTTAGAACAGTATATGCGGGCTACCTCCGCTGCTTCTATGGGTGCTGACATTGCCGATGTGGACAACAATGGATACTTGGATATTTTTGTCACAGAGATGTTGCCAGAGAATCCTGAAAGACTCAAGCAGATTACCACTTTTGAAAGTTATGACAAGTTCCAGTTCAACGTAGCCAATGGATACCACTACCAGTACACGCGCAACATGTTCCATGTCAACAACGGAGATGGTTCCTTTTCTGATATGGGAAGGTTTTCCAATGTTGAAGCCACTGATTGGAGCTGGGCAGCGCTGATTTTCGACATGGACAATGATGGTCTTAAGGATATTTTTGTGGCCAATGGCATTTACAAAGATCTCACCGATCTGGATTACCTCAACTTCATTGACAACAGCGATACGAAACGCAAAATAATCTCCAATGAAGGTGTGGATTACCGCATGTTAGTAGATCCCATGCCGATCAATCCTATTCCAAATTATGCCTTTAAAAACAAAGGGGATTTGGTCTTTGAAAATGTGATCCATGAATGGGGAATGGGAGAAGCCATCCACTCCAACGGCTCTGCCTATGGTGACCTTGACAACGATGGTGCAATGGATTTGGTCGTCAATAATGTCAATAGAGAAGTTCTACTCTATAAAAACAGAAGCCGGGAGCTTTTGGACAATGCCCATTTCTTAAAAATAAACCTACAAGGCAAAGCCCAAAATACTGCAGCAATTGGCACTCAAGTGAGGTTAAAAGCCGGAGGACAGGAGTTTTATCAGGAAAATATGCCCAATAGAGGTTTCCAATCCTCTGTAGACCCAAGACTGAATTTCGGCTTGGGTGCAATCAACCAAATTGATGAAGTCCAGGTGAGGTGGCCTGATGGAAGAACTACCGTGTTGACTAACATCGCTGCTGACCAAACCCTTACATTGAAATGGGAGGAGGCAACCGAAGAAAGTAAGGCATTCGCTTTTTTTCCAGAATCAGAACCCAAAAAGTTTAGCCCTATTGCTCCACTTTTGAAGTATGTGCATCAAGAAAATGAGATGGTGGATTTTGATAGGGACCGGATGACCTATCATATGATCTCTACAGAAGGCCCCAAAGCAATATGGGGTGATATCAATGGAGATGGATTGGCAGATGTGTACATTGGCGGTGCTAAAGGATTCGAAGGACAGCTGTTCTTTCAGACTGCTCAAGGCAATTTTGTGCCTTCTAAGCAAGAGGCCTTTGCTGCGGATAGATTTTCAGAGGACAGCAACGGGCTTATTTTCGATGCCAATGGCGATGGACATATGGACCTTTTGGTCACCTCAGGAGGGAATGAGTCCGGGTTCGGTTCTCCTGATCTGGCCGACAGGCTATACCTAAACGATGGAAAAGGAAAACTTACCAAATCACAAGAAAGTGGCTTAACCGCCTTCACCAACAGTACTTCAGTAGCCAAAATCATAGATATCAATCAAGATGGTGCGCCTGATTTGATTGTTTGCTCTCGACTGATCCCTTTTTTATATGGGGTAAATGCCAACAGCATGTTGCTCTTAAACGACGGCAAAGGAAGATTTACCGATGCCACAGCCCAGTATGCTCCAGATTTAAAAGAGATCGGATTGGTTACAGATGCCGCAGTAGTCGACTATGACGGTGATGGGCTTGAAGATTTGGTATTGGTTGGAGAATGGATGGCTCCGACCTTTTTCAAGCAAGTTTCGGGTAAGCTGGAGCGCGTAACTTATCCTGAAATTGATCAATTGAAAGGCTGGTATCAGGCCATAGTCATAGCCGATTTCAACAAAGACGGCAGACCTGACTTCGCACTGGCCAACCATGGACGCAACACCAGATTTAAGGCATCCATTGATCAGCCCATAAAAATGTTTGTGAATGATTTTGACCAAAACGGAACTGTGGAACACCTCTATGTTCAAAAAGTTGGAGACAAACACATACCTTTTACCTTAAAACATCAATTGGAAGCACAAGTCCCTTCGCTCAAAAAAAGATATCTGAAATACAGCGCATACAACAATCAGACACTGGAGGATATTTTTAAAGCATCCGACTTAGAAAAATCCGTTGTCCAAGAAGTAAATGAATTGGCCTCCTTGGTATTGATCAATAAAGGCAGCGGCAATTTTGAACCCATGCGCCTTCCAAATATGGCACAGCGATCATGGCTCTACACCGTTTTGGTAGATGATGTGAATGAAGACGGCTTCCCAGACTTAATCATGGGTGGCAATCTGTATGGTGCCAAGCCAGAGGTTGGTCAATATGACGGCAGCTATGGCGAAGTGCTCTTGGGCAATGGAGACGGTACTTTCAAATACTGGCCAAACAGGCTGCATGGACTCAAACTAGACGGAGAAATCCGAGACCTCCACATTGTAAACATTAAAGGTCAAAAGAACCTCATGGTAGTCAAAAGCAATGCTGCCGTAGAATTCTGGAAATATTGAACAACATGAGTCCTATCCGAAACAGGAGTAGCTTCAAAAATAGATTGATCCGCTTGGCAACCCTGCCCTTATTGGCCTTGATGGTGGGGAATTGTAAAGGACCGGAAAAGGATCAGCTGTTCAACCTAATGGACCCCAAGCTGACCGGAATCAATTTTAAAAATGAGCTGGTTTCGGATTTTGACATGAACATATTGGAGTACCTCTACTTCTACAACGGAGGTGGTGTAGCCATTGGTGACATCAACAACGACGGTCTTCCTGATATTTATTTTACTTCCAACCAAGGGGAAAACAAGCTGTATCTCAACCTTGGCAACCTTCAATTTGAAGACATCACTGCGGCAGCAGGCGTCAACGGAGACGGAGGATGGTCTACAGGAGCTACAATGGCAGATGTAAATGGAGATGGCCTTCTGGACATCTATGTCTGCCAAGTAGGAGATTATAAAACAATCAACGGCAAGAATCGACTTTACATCAATAATGGAGATTTGACCTTTACCGATCAAGCAGCCGCCTACGGGGTAGATTTTGTTGGATTCTCTACCCAAGCCATGTTTTTTGATTATGACCAAGATGGAGACCTTGACCTCTACTTACTCAACCACTCTATCAAAAAGCCCGAAGTGTTCTCCCATGCTGATACCAAGTATGAACAGCAGGATGAAAAGGGTGGAGACAAGCTCTACAAAAATCTGTTGGTAGAGGGTGGATCAGGGATGCAAGATGTAACCCAAGAAGCTGGCATCCTCTCGAGTAGTCTTGGGTTTGGACTGGGTGTAGGCATAGCAGATGTCAATGGTGATGGCTGGGTGGACATCTACGTATCGAATGACTTTACTGAAGATGATTACCTCTATCTGAACCAAGGCGATGGGACTTTTCAAGAAAGCCTCAAAACTTTTATCTCCAACACCAGCCGCTACAGTATGGGCAACGACTTGGCCGACATCAACAATGATGGCCTGCCGGATATTTTCACTACAGACATGCTTCCACAGGATCCGACCATCTGGATGAAATCACTTGGTGAAGACAAGCAGGAGGTCATAGATGTGAAGAAAAGGTTGGGCTATGGAGACCAATTTGTCCGAAACCATCTTCAGCTGAACAGCCCATCAGGAATGTTCAGTGAAATCGGGCTTTTGACAGAAACTTATGCTACTGATTGGAGCTGGTCACCATTGATTTTTGACATGGACAATGATGGCCACAAAGACATCCACATTACAAATGGGATCGTAAAACGACCAAATGATTTGGATTTTGTGCAATATAGCCAAAGTGGTGCACATCAAATTAAAGACGAGCAGCTCTCAACCAAAATCCTGATCGACATGCTGCCTACAATGAAGCTTGCAAATTTCGCGTACAAAAACTTTGGCAATCTCAAATTTGTCAACATGGCAAAAGCTTGGGGCTTGGATCAGGAAACGTATTCCAACGGCTCAGCTTACGCAGATCTCGATAATGACGGGGACTTGGATCTGGTCATCAACAACATTGACCAAGTTGCTTTCGTCTATGAAAACCGCAGCAATGTTTTACACGACCACCACTTTGTTCAATTTGATCTCAAGTCCAATCAAGCTGGCAACAGTTTTGGGATCGGTGCAACGGTAACAGTATTTGCCCAAGGACAGCAATTCCATCAAACCCTGAGTACCAGTAGAGGCTTCCAGTCGGGTGGCCCCACCACATTGACTTTTGGATTAGGAAAAATCAGCAGCATAGATTCTGTAGTCGTCAATTGGAACAGTACCGCAACAGAGAAGTATGTTGACCTTTCTTTGGATCAAAAACACCTGTTGCATCAGGGGGCTGGCACTGCTGCGGAGTTCCAAAAACCCGTCACGAAGCCTGTTTTAGAACAAGCTGAGCTTGCCTTGCCATGGAGGCATTTTGAAAATACCGATTTTGATGAGTTTAGAAGGGAATACCTAATGCCAAAGCGTTTTGGCATGGCAGGTCCTGCCTTGGCTGTTGGAGACCTCAATGGTGACGGTTTGGAGGATTTATATTTAGGAGGTGCCAAAAATCAAGCTGGGGTTGTATTTTACCAGAACAGCGACGGCAAATTTACCCAACAGCAAAACCCCATTTTTGACCAGCTCAAAGGATCTGAAGATGTTGTTGCCGAAATCATTGATCTCAATGGTGACGGTCATCCGGATCTTTATGTGGGAAGCGGAGGCAATGAACACCCCACTGGCCATTTGTTTTTGTTTGACAAAATCTTTCTCAATGACGGAAAAGGCAATCTGAATTTCTCGCCAACCTCCCTCCCACCGATTGGGGAAAACACAGGAGCAATTGCTTTTGAAGATGTGAACGGAGATGGATATCCTGATCTATTTATAGGAAGTGCGGTAGTCACGGGTGATTATGGAGCTTCTCCCCGCAGCTATCTGCTGCTCAATGATGGCAGTGGGAAATTCACAGATGAGACCCTATCCTATTTCGGTTCTGAATTCCTGCCAGGGATGGTACATACAGCCATCTGGGCAGATATACTGGGAGACTCCAAACCAGAGTTGATTATTGGAGGGCATTGGATGGCTATTCAGGTATATACTTTAGAAAAAAATCAGTTCAAAAAAGTGTCTCCTTCAGGGCTTGGTTCTTCATCGGGCTGGGTCAACAGGCTTTTTGTATATGATCTTGACGGTAATGGGCACCAAGACCTGATTGTAGGTAACCTTGGTCTCAACTCTAAATTAAAAGCTACCCAAGATCATCCGATATGGTTATACCATGCGGATTTTGATAGCAACGGACAGGGAGATCCTTTAATTTTCCATTATATGGAAGGCAGACTCGTCCCCTTTGCAAGTAGGGACGACTTGATGAGACAGATTCCAGGGATCAAAAAACTCCATGAAAGCTATCTGGATTATGCACAGATCAGCAGCCCCAAGGACATCTTCAATTCAAGCAATCTTTCTGTAGCTCAGCAGTTAAAGGCTGAAACCCTCACCTCGGGAGTATATTGGAACCAAGGCAATGGGAAATTTACATATCAAGCTTTACCAATACAAGCACAGTTTAGTCCCATACAGGACTTTGCCATCATGGAGAAATTAAATGAAAAATTCTTAATCTGCTTTGGCAATTTCAGTGGATTTAGGAGTGATCTTGGTCAGGCTATGGCTTCACCTATGGCCATCATAAGCTTTAAAGATGGCAGCTTCAAAACATTTGATCCTGCATTGGGAGAAAATGTATGGGGAGAATACAGGGCTGCCAAACCAATCCAACTAAACGGAAAACCTCATCTGATCGGTGTCCGAAACAACAACACCCCTGTCTTTTGGAGGTAAAACCTGCTAAAAATCAGCCTATTTCACCTTGAAATTAGCTTAAAAATTCAATACATTTGAAATCCAAAATTACCTGTTCCTATCCCAATAATATGATTGATTACTTGGATAGACGACTATAAGCTTACCTATACAATGAGCATCAAAAGCATCTTCCCCTTATTGGCATTATTGGCAGTACTTTGGTCCTGTCAAGAAAATAAAAATTACCATGATGCCATCACAGATGGTTCCTACCAGATTGCAGCGCAATTGAAGCTAACAGATATCATGATCCATGATATCTTCTCCCCACCAGTTGCCAGCCGGATTTACGCTTATCCTTCTATCGCTGCCTATGAAGTGGCAGCACTTGCTGATCCATCCTTAACTTCATTGATGGGGCAGTTAAATGGTTTTGAAAAAATCGAATTTGACACCACCGGCAATGTATATTTCCCTCTGGCTTCCCTTCAAGCATATTATGCCGTAGGTACAGCATTGATCTTCTCCGAACAGATGATGCAGGATCACCGGGAAAAAGCAATGAACGAAATCAAATCCAAAGGTATTCCGGCTAATGTGTTTGACCGTTCGATAGCCCTTGGCAATGCTGTCGCAGCTCATGTTCTGGCTTATGCCAAAAAGGATAAGTACCACGAAAGCAGGTCTTATGAGAAGTATACTGTTAGCAACAAACCTAATACCTGGCAGCCTACACCTCCAATTTACATGGAAGGAATCGAGCCTCATTGGAGCAAAATAAGACCCTTTGTGATGGATTCTGCTTCCCAATTCATTTCAGCTCCGCCGACTCCATTTGATACAGATCCCAAAAGCCAGTTTTTCCAGGAAGCTGAATATGTAAGGAACACTATCGCAAACCTCACTCCAGAACAAAAGGACATTGCGTTTTTTTGGGACTGCAATCCTTACAAGATGAATGTGAAGGGCCACGTAATGTTTGCAGAGAAAAAAATAACTCCAGGTGGACATTGGATGGGCATTGCTGCCATCTCTTCCAAAACTGCCGGATTGGACTGGAAAGGCACTTCTAAAGCATTAGCAGCGACCAGCATTGCCTTGTTTGATGCTTTCATAGCTTGCTGGGATGAAAAATACAGAAGTGTCCTGATTAGGCCAGAGACATATATCAACAAATACATTGATGAAGATTGGTTGCCTCTGCTTCAAACTCCCCCATTTCCGGAGTACACCAGTGGGCACAGTGTAGCATCCAATGCGGCTGCCGAAACATTGACAGCTATATTTGGAGAGCCCTTTCATTTTATTGACTCTACCGAAGTCGCTTATGGATTGCCTGTACGAGAATTTGAATCCTTCAGAGCAGCCGCTGATGAGGCTGCCATTAGTAGGCTTTATGGAGGAATCCACTACATGCCTGCCATTGTCCACGGCTCTATAAAAGGTAAAAAAGTAGGTCAGCATCTCCTCTCGAGGATAAAGTTAGACGAAAGTTCTCCTACAGTGGCTTTTGAAAGCAAGCAAAACAAATAAACTTCGAGGCAGAGCAATCTGCCTCTTTTTTTTACAACGCCTGATTCTATTTCGCAAAAGTGCAGGAATTTCGGGTATATAGCCTTATTTTTGAACTCTCAAAGGCAATACAACATGGATATCCTGCTAAAATATTTTCCAAACCTAAGCGAAAAACAGATCGAGCAATTCAAGCAGCTTGGACCATTATACCAGGAATGGAATGAGAAAATCAATGTAATCAGCAGAAAGGACATGGAATTTTTCTACTTACGCCATGTACTTCACTCTTTAGGTATTGCTAAAGTAATTGAATTCCAGCCTGGCACCAAGATCCTGGATATCGGTACAGGAGGAGGATTCCCTGGCATTCCCCTTGCCATTATGTTTCCTGAAGTTCATTTCCACCTTGTAGACTCAATCGGCAAAAAGATCACAGTAGTTAAAGATGTCGCTCGACAGCTAAAACTTTCTAATGTGGAAGCCCAGCAAGCTAGAGCAGAAGAACTGGTCCGCAGGTATGACTTTGTGATCAGCAGAGCGGTAACCCGCTTCGCGAATTTTATGCCTTGGGTGAAAGGGAAATTCAAAAAAGAAGACTTCAATGAAATGCAAAACGGCATGCTGCTACTCAAAGGCGGTGATGTAGATGAAGAGATGGAAGAACGTGATGTCAGCTATGTCACCTATCATCTTGAAGACTACTTCAAAGAAGAATTCTTTTTGACAAAAAAAGTGGTTTATGTCCCTTGGGAAGGAAAACGATAATTGACTTTGAATTAAACAGTGGCAAGACCGTCGATTATCTCCTTCAAGAAGGGTCACAATTTGACCCGCATAAACCTGATATTTTCCCTATTCCAGGTATAGCACAGGACGAGATGTCCATTTTCATAAATGACTGAGGGGTAAGAAAATTCATTTTTGCCTTCTCCAGCTTCCAACACCTGCTTGATGGGCCAAGTCATTCCGTTATCATGTGAAATGGCAAGGGTAACCGGATATCTTTTACCCCAATTTTGGCCTACAGGATTGTAAACCAAGGCAATTTTTTGCCCACCGAGGTGGGCTACATCAATCCCGCTGTTGTTGTTGGGCAAGTCGGTAAGTTCAACGGGAGACCAGGATCTTCCGCCATCTTCAGAATCACTTCTACCGATCTTTCCTGCAGAGGTACGCAAGAGCATATGTATGTTTCCTGGAGAAGATTCCCAAAGGGCTGGCTGGATGACTCCTTCCCCAGTAATGACCTTCCTATCTAAAATCAAGGTCTCTGAATTCAACCATGTCTTTCCTTCATCCTCACTCCTGTCCACAAATCCGTTCCATACCCGATTTTTTTCGATTGAAGCAGGAGCAAGCCATGTCCCATCTGACAGTACCAGCATGTGATTCCGAACAGGACCTCTTCCTCCCCGGTCACCTTCTACCAATTCGGTTGCCGTCGACCAGCTTTCACCTAAATCATCTGAATGCTGCACCCATGTTTCCCAATCGTCTATTTCTTTACCTACTTTAAAATACAGGTACAGCCTTCCTGTAGGAGCATGAAACAGTACAGGATTCCAGTGGGCATCATCCCTGACTTTGACCAATAGCTTTGGAGCAGACCAGCTACCTGCCGACCCTTTTGACATCCAGATTCCGACGTCATCAGCTTTTTCGTGTGTACCTGCAAACCATACCACCATATATTTCCCCTCCCCTAGCCGCTCTATGGAGGAGGCATGACATTGTGCGAAAGGTTGCTTTCCCTGAAAAATCAATTCATTGCTGATGACCTGCAGTTGCGACTGCTGTGCATGTAGATGAGCAAAAATCATAAAAATCAAAAAAGCTAAAATAGGCTTCATAAGATGCGCTTTTGGTGGTTAGGTATTGAAAAAGGAATATAAAGAAAATATCAGACTTAAAAACAACAGAATTATAGGTACGGAAGCCGCAGGGGGTAGAAGAAATCATATACACCTATCCTCAATTTTTTATCTATATAGATTGGTTCCCAAAGACCAGAAACTGTAATTTAGAATTCCGAAAATTTCTCCCAAGAGCATGTATATCATTTTTGATACCGAAACCACCGGACTTCCAAGGTCCTACGATGCCCCCATTACAGATTTGGACAATTGGCCGAGGCTGGTACAGCTGGCATGGCAACTGCATGATGCGAAGGGCCAACTGCTTTCCAACCACAATTATATCGTCAAGCCAGAAGGTTTTACGATTCCTTACAATGCCGAAAAAGTCCATGGCATCTCTACTGCTAGAGCCACAAAAGAGGGCCATGAGTTAGAAAAAGTCCTCAAAATATTCCATGAAGATGTAGAAAAGGCTAGCTATCTCGTAGGCCACAATATCGGGTTTGACATCAATGTAGTGGGCTCCGAATTCCTCCGCAAAGACATCCCTATGCGCTTGCTGGAGATGAAAGAGTTAGATACCAAGGATATCTCGACAGATTTTTGTGCCATTCCAGGGGGAAAAGGCGGTAAATTCAAGTGGCCGACACTGACTGAATTGTATCAGAAGTTGTTCGGAACGGGGTTTGGGGACGCCCATGATGCAGCCTATGACGTAGATGCCACAGCCAAATGTTTCTTTGGCCTGATCAGCAAAAAGGTAATTGCACCAGAAGCAGGTATCTCTGCAGAAGAGGTAATTTATGTACCGCCCACACTTGCAGCTGCCAACTTTGCCAATGCAAAAGACGAGCAGAAGGCGGCAGCAAAGGATGTTCTAAAGGCAGCAGGACGTGCAGATATTTCGGATATGGCAGATATGCCATTTTCCCATCTGCATGTGCATACCCAATACTCCGTTTTGCAGGCAACATCAGAAATCCCTGCCTTGATGGAATTGGCGAAAGCGTACAACATGCCTGCCATAGCCATGACCGACCATGGCAACATGATGGCTGCTTTCAACTTTGTCAAGGAAGCCTTGGCCAGGGACCTCAAGCCTATTATTGGCTGTGAATTTAACTTGACCAAAGACCGAAAAAACAAAAGCCAAAAAGATGACGGTTACCAGACGGTGTTGTTGGCGAAGAACAAGGCAGGATATCATAACCTAGCCAAACTTGCATCCTATGCCAATATTGAAGGTTATTATTATGTTCCCAGAATCGATAAAGAGCTACTTGTTCAATATAAATCTGACCTTATTGCAACTACAGGAGGTCTTTGGGGAGAAATCCCTTACTTAATCCTCAATGTTGGTGATACACAGGCAGAAGAAGCTTTTGTATGGTGGTTGGAACAGTTTGGTGAAGACTTTTATGTAGAGCTCAACCGACATGGAATTCCAGAAGAAGAGAAAGTAAATGAAGTTTTGTTGGATTTTTGTGCTAAGTACGGAGTCAAATATTTTGCTGCCAACAATACCTATTACAACCAAAAACCAGATGCCAAAGCACATGACATCCTGCTCTGTGTAAAAGACGGTGAGCTGGTTGAAAAACCCAAAAAATACATCGGGAAAAGAGGGCGGGAATACCGTTATGGCTTCCCCAATGATGAATTTTACCTCAAAAGTCCTGAGGAGATGAAAAAACTCTTCGCTGACTTACCTGAGGCCATTGCCTGTACTCAGGAGATCGTTTCTAAAGTAGAAACATATAAACTGGCAAGAGAGGTGCTTTTGCCAAAATTTGCGATCCCGGAAGAATTCAAAGATCCTCAAGATGAAGTAGACGGAGGCAAAAGAGGTGAAAATGCCTATTTGCGGTACCTCACCTATGAGGGGGCAAAGAAGCGATATCCGGTACTTACAGATGAAATCAAAGAGCGACTGGACTTTGAACTGGCGACGATTGAAAAAACGGGATATCCAGGATACTTCCTAATTGTACAGGATTTTACCGCGGCAGCTAGACAAATGGGCGTATCGGTAGGACCGGGAAGAGGCTCGGCAGCTGGTTCGGCAGTAGCTTACTGTACAGGCATCACCAATGTGGATCCCATTGCTTATGACCTACTATTTGAGAGATTCCTTAATCCTGATAGGGTATCCCTACCTGATATTGATATAGACTTTGATGATGAAGGTAGGCAGCGGGTGATTGACTATGTGATCAATAAATACGGCTCAAAACAGGTAGCCCAGATCATCACTTATGGCACTATGGCAGCCAAATCAGCCATTAGAGATACCGCTAGGGTACTAAACCTACCCCTTTCAGAAGCAGACAAACTTGCTAAACTTGTGCCTGACATCAAGTTAAAGGCCTTGTTTGACCTGT
Source organism: Cyclobacteriaceae bacterium (assembly GCA_036782195.1). Lineage (GTDB taxonomy): Bacteria > Bacteroidota > Bacteroidia > Cytophagales > Cyclobacteriaceae > DAIPZN01. The sequence continues at coordinate 50,167 of DAIPZN010000016.1, forward strand.
CCAAGGATAGAGCAAAACTTGCCGATAAGCTGAAAAATAACGGGGAAGACATGATCAAAGCAGATGAGTTGATCAAAATCTCCAAAGGGACTGACGAAGTATCCAAAACAATCAATCAAGCTAAAGTTCTTGAAGGTTCAGTGCGAAATCTGGGCATCCACGCATGTGGTGTAATCATCACCCCAGATGACATTACAAATTTCGTCCCCGTAGCCCTGGCCAAGGACTCGGACATGGTTTGTACCCAGTTTGACAACTCCGTAGTAGAAAGCGCGGGCTTGCTAAAAATGGACTTTTTGGGACTCAAAACGCTCACCCTAATTAAAGATGCTGTCAAAATTGTCAAACAACGGCATGGGATTGAGCTGGACCCTGACAATTTCCCCATTGACGATGTCAAGACATACGAGCTTTTCCAACGTGGTGAAACAGTCGGCATATTCCAATACGAATCTCCGGGTATGCAAAAGTACATGCGGGAACTCAAACCTACCGTTTTTGCTGACCTCATTGCCATGAATGCCCTTTACCGTCCTGGGCCATTGGCTTATATACCATCTTTTATCAAACGAAAGCATGGTATAGAGCCGATTACCTATGACCTAGAGGACATGAAGGAATACCTGGAGGAGACTTATGGAATCACTGTTTATCAGGAACAGGTGATGTTGCTGTCCCAGAAACTTGCGGGATTCACCAAAGGTGAAGCCGATGTTTTGCGTAAAGCAATGGGTAAAAAACAGAAGGACGTACTGGATAAGATGAAGCCTAAGTTTATTGATCAGGCCTCAGCAAAAGGCCATGATGCCAAAAAGCTGGAAAAAATCTGGACCGATTGGGAGGCTTTTGCATCTTATGCTTTCAACAAATCCCACTCCACCTGCTATGCTTGGATCGCATATCAGACCGCTTACCTCAAAGCCCATTATCCTGCTGAATACATGGCCTCTGTATTGAGCAACAACATGAATGATATCACCCAAGTGACCTTCTTTATGGAGGAATGCAAAAGGAGCGGTATTGCAGTTCTTGGCCCGGATGTCAATGAATCCTACAGTGGATTTACGGTAAATAAGGAAGGGAAAATCAGATTTGGTCTCGCTGCCATCAAAGGTGCCGGAGGTGCTGCCGTGGATGCTATCATTGCAGAAAGGGACAAATCGGGTTTATACAAAAACATATTTGAGTTCTGCAAAAGGGTAAATTCCAGGGCCGTAAATAAGAAAACTCTGGAAGCTATGGCAATGGCTGGAGGTTTTGACTGCTTCAGTGAACACCATAGGAGACAATACCTCGAAGCACCAGAGGGAGATCAAAACCTCTTGGAAAAGGCAGTACGCTATGCCCAAAAAGTTCAGCAAGAGGCCGACAGCTCCCAAGTTAGCCTTTTTGGTGGTGGCTCAGGAATGGAAGTGCCCCTTCCTTCTGTGGCTTTTCTGGAGCCATACAGCCAACTTCAGCAGCTAAATATTGAAAAAGAGGTTGTCGGCCTCTATATTTCAGGCCATCCGCTTGACCAATTCAGAATCGAAATTGAATCATTTACCAATACTCCTTTGCCTGAATTCAATGATATGGAATCTCTCCGGAAGCGTGGGGATGTCAAGGCTGCAGGGGCTGTCACTTCATTTGCCCATAGGACTACTAAAACGGGTAAACCATTTGGCACCCTTTCATTGGAAGATTACCATGGTGGCCATACCTTCTTTCTGTTTGGCGATGACTACATCCGGTTTAAGGAATACTTCATGACTGGGTGGTTTTTATACCTGACTGGTTCGGTACATCCCAACAAGTGGAAAGAGAATGAATTTGAATTCAAAATCAACAATATGATGCTCCTCAGTGAGGTAAGGGCTAAAATGATCAAAGGGCTTAGGGTGAATATCGATTTGGATGACCTGACCTTGGATCTTATGGAAAAGCTCGAAAACATCACCAAAAAGTATAAAGGAGAAGCCAAGCTGTACATCAATATCATTGACAACAAGGAAAACATTACATTGGATCTGATGTCTAAACGATATGCCATAGAGCCATCAAACGAAATGATCAAAGAGCTGGGATTAATACCTGAAGTTGCCTATCAGATTATCTAACAATGGGTTGACATCCAATCATGGACCATTGCTTTTGGTCTAAAATAATTACGGTGTCGGAACTTATTGGAGCATATTGTACTTTACTAGTATATTCGGGTTTTTGGGAAAAATAAAAAAAACATAAAACATCTTAGAAATGGCAAAAGCGATAGAAATTACGGATTCAAACTTTGAAGAAATCATCAATTCTGATCAACCAATTTTAGTGGATTTTTGGGCTGAATGGTGTGGCCCTTGTAAAATGATCGGACCTGTAGTTGAAGAACTTGCGGGAGATTATGAAGGCAAAGCCATCATTGGCAAAGTGGATGTTGACTCCAATCCAAATGTTGCAGCACAATTTGGCATTAGAAGCATCCCTACGCTATTGTTCTTCAAAGGAGGACAGATTGTAGACAAGCAAGTAGGTGCAGTTCCTAAAGCAGTGCTTAGCAAAAAACTAGACGCGCAGCTTTAATTAAATACCATAAAAAAAAAGCCAAGGCATAAACCTTGGCTTTTTTTGTTTTATGTATATCTGCTTTCTTACCAGAAGGCTTAAAAAGCTTCAGAAAAATCTAGAAAAAGTTGCAATCTGGAATCCTTCTGTCTTCTGTCTTCCGACCAGATAATCAAAGAGAATTTTCATTGTGGTGCAATTTCGGAAAATCATATTTTGTTTTTTCTTTTCCGATCAATCTAAGATTTTGACTTTGATGTTGCGGAAGTAAATCACACTTTCGGGATCATGTGCCTGAAGGGCAAAAGTACCTCTATCGATTTTTTTCTCTCCCGCATTAGCAGGTCGGTTTTTGTCTTCTGACTCTTTATACTCCATAACGGTTTTGCCATTGACTTTGACAGTTACATGATCGTCTTTTACGATGATATGTTCGGTATACCACTCCCCATCTTGTACATAGACTTCTTTGACATCATTGAATGAATATAAGCTGCCTGTTTTTCTCCAATCAGAATGGCTTTGGTTTACTTGAACCTCATAACCTTTATTGGGCCAGCCATTTTCCTGATATGCTGTGTGGAAAAAAATACCCGAATTAGCCTTAGGCATAGTTTTGACTTCTGCGATAAATTCAAAGTTTTTGAAATCCGCATTGGCCACTTCTCCTACGTAGAATGCATGAGCACGAGGCCCGTCAACTTTAATGACCCCATCTACTACCTGAAAAGAACCGGGATTTTCCGAAACTTTCCATCCCTCAAGAGATTTGCCATTGAAAAGGGAAATCCATCCGTCTTGTGCAAAAGCAGAAACGGATACGAAAAACAGCACAAGCAGGACTCGGCTAAACTTATTGAAAACCATGGTTTGTTGATATTTAAGAGTTGTTGATTTGATTTTGATTGCCAAATAGTTAAAAATCGGGCTTTCTCAGTAGCCATGACATCTTTTGTTTGTCCAATGGCAAAATACGGTGATTATAGGAATCAATTACATAATGGCGCCCATTGATACATCAACACTGGAAATCAATTGTTTAGAGCTTTTTAGCCTGCTCCCAGAACACGTCCATTTCAGCCAGACTCATATCTGCAAGCACTTTGCCTGAAGCTTTTGCCGCCTGCTCTAAGTATTGAAACCTTTTGATAAACTTCAAATTGGTCCGCTCTAAAGCTTCCTCTGGATTGATGTCTATGAACCTGGCATAATTAATTAAGGAAAAAAGCAAATCCCCGAATTCACCAGTAGCCTGATCTTTATTAATTGTGGATTCATCCGATGCATTGTAGGCTTCTTTGAACTCCTGCATTTCTTCCTCTACTTTTTCCCAGACTTGATGCTTCTCTTCCCAATCAAATCCCACCCCTCTTGCTTTTTCTTGAATCCGGATTGCTTTGATCAGTGCAGGTAAAGAACGGGGCACCCCTCCTAAGACAGACACATTCCCTTTTTCCTTTAATTTGATCTTCTCCCAGTTTTGCTTTACCGCGTCCTCATCTTTAGCTTGTGTGTCACCATAAATGTGGGGGTGCCTTCTAATGAGCTTTTCATTAAGGGAGTTGATGACCGAACCGATATCAAAGGCTTCCTTTTCAGCTCCAATTTTTGCATAAAAAACGATGTGCAACAAGATATCACCTAGTTCCTTTTTGATTTCCTCAAGGTCATTTTCCAAAATCGCATCAGAAAGTTCAAAAGTCTCTTCTATGGTCAGGTGTCTAAGGCTGTCCAAAGTTTGTTTTTGGTCCCAGGGACATTTCTCCCGCAACTCTTCCATGATGGTCAACAGGCGGTCAAAAGCTTCAAGTTGTTGTTGGCGGGAATTGGAGGAAGACATAAAGAAGGGGAAACTATTGGAATAATGTATGTGTTTGGAAAGTATTACGTAAATTTGAGCAAATATATTCGATATGGCAACCCTGTATTTAACCCTTGGCTTATTAGGCTTGTTTTTCATCATGATGTCTGTCAGACTGATACTCTTGAAAAACGGCGAATTCAAAGGTACTTGTGCATCACAAAATCCATTTTTGAACAAAGATGGAGGTACATGCGGCTACTGTGGGAAAACTGTGGATGCCAACAGCAGCTGCGGAAATCCAGACAATGAAGTGGACAAAGTAATGGCCAAATTCAAATAAGTTTTTAAAAACCAAACGCAATTTTTATACATTTTTAACCCCTTTTCTGTGGCATTAATTAAATCTATTTCCGGGATCAGAGGCACCATAGGTGGCAAACCCGGTGAAGGCCTCACTCCATTAGACATTACGAAATTTGCTGCTGCATATGGTTCATGGATTTTAGAAACCTCCCAAAATGCCAAAATTGTCATCGGCAGAGACGCTAGGATATCTGGGCAGATGGTCAGCAGCTTGGTTACTGCTACCCTTCAAGGATTAGGGATTGATGTAATTGATCTGGGTTTAAGTACTACCCCGACTGTAGAACTAGCTGTTCCTCTGGAAAATGCAGGAGGTGGAATTATCATTACAGCAAGCCATAATCCAATCCAATGGAATGCCTTGAAATTGCTCAATAGCAAAGGGGAATTTATTTCCGATGAAGAGGGAAAGGAAATTCTCGATAAAGCAGACAAAGGAGACATTGATTTTGCTGAGGTCAGGAAGCTTGGAAGCTATACCTTTATAGACGATTATATTGACCGGCATGTCCAACATGTTCTTGGTCTCAAACTGGTAGACCGTGAAGCCATAGCTGCAAGGAAATTCAAGGTGGTAATTGACTGTGTTAATTCCACAGGTGGCATCGCTCTTCCCAAACTGCTTCGAGCATTGGGAGTAGAAGATATTGAAGAAATGTATTGTACTCCTGATGGAGATTTTCCACACAATCCAGAACCATTACCCGAGAATCTCCGGGACATCAGTGATCGATTGAAAAAAGGAAATTTTGACTTGGGAATAGTAGTAGACCCTGATGTTGACAGACTTTGTTTCATGAATGAAGATGGCAGCCCATTTGGGGAAGAATACACCCTAGTGGCGGTAGCTGACTATGTTTTATCCCAAACTCCCGGGAATTCAGTATCCAATCTCAGTTCTACACGGGCTCTTCGGGACATTACTGAAAAGCATTCAGGAACTTATGCAGCGGCAGCGGTAGGTGAAGTGAATGTTGTAAATAAAATGAAAGAATGTGGCGCAATAATTGGAGGTGAAGGCAATGGCGGCATCATTTATCCCGAGTCCCATT
>DAIPZN010000017.1:0-53782 GCA_036782195.1 Cyclobacteriaceae bacterium
ATTTAGACACTTAATGGTGTAATTATTGGACATAACTTATAACAAAAGGCCTTGTCTGTTGCTTAATAAGAAGCAGCACCTTTTTGTATTATCTCCAACTAAACACCATTATCATGAAGAGATACCTTTTGCTCACTCTTATAGTTTTTTTGACATATAGCTTCAGTCATGCTCAGATTAGATCCATTAATTTTGATGTTGTCTCCAACGAAATCAACAGCAACAATCCACTGCCAGCAGAGGAGCTGTTTTTTATCAATGGGGTTATCCCTTCAGGCATTGACCTCGTCCGACTTGACATAGACAGGAGCCGAAAAGGTTCTGGTTCCACTGAGACCTATCAATGGAAAAGGGCTTTTGATTTTCCAGTTGACAACTACGAGGTACTAGTTTCCAATGAATTAAGGAGCAATGTCAATTATGACCTTACTTTTTCATATTACAGTAGAGCTTCTGATGAGCAACTAGAAGTAGTTAAAACCTACATCAAACAGAATCTTATCTCTTACATCAGGGCCAATATGGAGGTAACGGCTTCTGGAATTAAAACCTATCAGTCAGATGCAGCAATGATGCGTCAGATGGACCAAATCATTGTAGATGGATTAGAAGATTACAGACACTTTTTGGGTAGGGACTTCAAAGGTTTCAGTGAAATTGTGAGACACAAGCTTGAACAAAAAGACCGGCTAAAGTTGAGAAGGGCAAGATTTAATGTGCTGGGCAGAAACAAGGATGACAATGAAAAGGCAGCCTATGCCAACCAGTATATCACAGAACTGATCGAAGTGGTCAGCAATGAAACCGACCAGTTTCTCAACAACAGCCTGATGACCCTGGTGGACATCCGAACTATCAGCAATTACCCGACAGAGAAAAAACCCAATACTCTCCCGTTGAATTTTGGATATGGTGCAATTGCCATGCGTAGGGATTTTACCAGTACCCAATACCTGCAAAGTCCTTATGTAGGCCTATCACTACCTTTAGGAAATAAGGTTTTTCAAAAATTCCTTGGAAATGCTTCCTTTTCCACCGGAGTTTTTTTGCAAAACTTTCAAATTTCAGCTGGTGAAACTGTATCAGGTCCAGTTGTAAATCGGCCTATATATGCTGGTTTGGGATATCAGGTATTTCGGGTTTTCAGGATTAATGCAGGTGCGGTTTTAGTCAATTATCAGAACACCAATACAAATGTGAATGAAAACTATATCCAGCCTTTTGTAGGAGCTAGTCTTGAACTCAACCTTTGGCTGGGGCTGAAAGACAGAAGGAGGTAGTCATGAAGAAAATATATTTCATTTTGCTATTTGTGTTCTCATGCATCTCCTATGTGGATGCCCAGCAGCGGGATTTTGACTGGAGGATAGGTGTCAGTGGCGGGTATACCAATTATTATGGGGACCTAACACCATTTAAAGTAAATGGGCTGAGGTCTGGAAGGCCTTTTTACCACATGCTTTACTTTAATGAAAATTACTTCGATAGGCTTTCATACAGGGTGTCTTTGGAAAGACAATTGAATCCCACCGTTGGTTTTGAGATTCATTATGGATTTTATGAATTTGCGATGTCTGATAGGTATGTACAAAGAGACGGTTCTTTATATACTGCCAATCCCAATTGGGCAAGAGGCTTGAATTTCCAGAACAGAAGCCGAGACTTAGGCTTGTCATTCGTCTTCAAATCTGACAATGACCGTTTCCTTTCATCAGAATCTTTTCTAGCTCCCTATTTAAGTTTAGGTGCAGGAATTCTCCTTTTTGATGTGTGGGGAGACCTACGAAACGATTCAGGACAGCGCTACAACCATTTCCAAGGCGGCAATATCCACAATGGAGTTTACGAAACCAATCTGCCACCACTACATACAGAATTGGAAGGGGGATATAACTTAACTACTTTTTATACCAGTCTTGGGTTGGGATTCAGGATCCGACTTTCAAGTGCATTAGAAATTTTTGCCCAGAGTAATCTGATGTACACTTTCAGCGACTATCTCGACGATGTCAGTGGAAGTTACAGGGAAACATATGAGACAAGTTTTCAGGAATATGCTGCTAGACCAGGAACCAATACCGTAGATCCACAGACGCTGTTGCGTGGAGACCCGAATTCTCCCAATGATTGGATCATCTATCATGGAATAGGGCTAAAAATAAATTTCGGGAAAAACAGAAAAGCCTTTTCTGCACCGAGATTAAGTACTTTCTATCCTGACTATTCCCCTACAGCAGTAAATATTAATTCTGCCGATAGTGTTGAAGACCAATCTGAACCAACTACTGGAAACAGTTACACCTACAATATCTTCAACATAGGAGAAAGCCAAAAGCTGGATAGCTTGATTTATAAAACCCAAATTCAGGAATGGCGCCAGGAAATCCAGCAGCGGGAGAACAGCTTACTCGCGAACAGCATTCGCCAAAATGAGCTAAGAAATCTGGAACAACTTTATACCAGCCAAAATGAAGCTTTACGCGCTGACAGCAAGTTGACACCTGAAGAAAGAGATAGACTTCTGGAAGAAAACAGAAATCCAAGTTTAGCGGTCATGCATTCTTTGGACAGTATTCAGCGAAGCGAAAATCAGCTGAAAGCAGAAATAGACAGTCTAAACCAACAGATAAAAGAACACCGTCCACAACATCAAAGACTATATCTATTGCCTAATAACGATACACTTCCGATGGGCAATTTTAATGAAAGTTTAGCGCCTGCCGAGGAAGCTCCATTACCCGAAAGGACGCAGACGCAACAACAAGATGTCTTACAGAGGACCAATGATAGTTCCGTTTCAAATGATACGTCCGGAAGATATCAACAGCAATTTCAGCCAATAGTGCAACCAATTGGGACCAATTCCCAAACTTATCAGCAGCAACTTGACCAGATGACACGTGAAAACAGATATCTGAGAAATGAGCGGGACAGACTGATCTACGCCATGTATGGGCAGCAGCGTGTGAACCAGAACAATCAGCAAGCTCCAATGGGCTATGGCAGTAATCCAGTAGCTACCCTCCCCAGCCAGGAAGCGGAGAGGAGAAGGAGATGGTGGCCTTTTGCTGCGGCCGGGGGAGCGCTTGCGGCTAGTAGTGCACGAGCCAATAACAATGTAGAAGGAGTACCCGTAAGTCCAAGGGAGCTTCCAGATAGCTTACAACAACGTATCGATCACACTGCATTGGCCGTGACATCCGCACAGCTTGGGCTACCTGTAAGTTCTGGCATGAATATCCAAAACCCTCCAACAGCAACTCAAATTGAAGTCAGGGATAGTATAGTTTACAAGACCGATACACTTGTCGTTGAAAGAGAAATTGAAAAACTAGTCTATCCTACAAAGACCAATATATTTTTTGAAGTTAACCAACAACAGGCGAATCCGGAAGAATTGGCCAAGCTCCGGGATCTTGTAGAAGCCGCCAAACAATCTGATGATAAGCAGCTTGTTTTGACTGCATATACCGACAACACAGGAAATGTTGCTTACAATTTAAAATTGGCCGAACAAAGGGTAGAATCTGTAAAAGATGCCCTGATTGAATTATTTGATTTGACACCTGACCAAATCAGAATTGAATTGGGAGGCCAAGTGGTAAGAGGACCTCAAAGGCGCTCTAATGATCTGGATAGACGTGTAGAAGTACGGCTTGACCGAAAAGAATGACAGCACATGAAATCTATATTCCGCTGAATCGGAAATCATTAAAAAAGAGAAAAATGCAATTTATCTGTAAGCAGCTCCAAGGCACGGATACCTTTGACAGAATTGCCTTTTTCATTGAGTTCAGGACCCCATACGGCCACTGAAAATTTATGGGGGAGTACAGCAGCAATTCCCCCTCCAACCCCACTTTTGCCTGGCAGGCCGACCCGGAAGGCGAATTCCCCTGCTTCATCATAAAACCCACATGTCAGCATCAAGGCATTGAGCCGGCGGGACTCGCTTTCTGTTACTATTTGTCTATTGGCAAAGATGGAATAGCCATCATTCGCCATAAATGAAAAAGAACGTGCCAGCTCAACGCAATTTAGTTCGATGGCACATTGGGAAAAATAGACTTCAAGCACCTTGGAAATGTCACCGTCAAAATTCTGATAAGCTTTCAGAAAATAAGCCAAAGCGGTGTTTCTTTCACCGTGAGCTTGCTCTGAAAGCTGTACCTTTTCATTGATTTTGACGCAGTCTACGCCTGAAATGTCATTGATAAAGGTGATGATTTCCTGTAAAGGCCGCTCAAATTTGGAACAAAGGGCATCTGTGATGACCAATGCACCGGCATTGATGAATGGGTTGCGTGGGATTCCCTTTTCAAATTCCAGCTGTGCAATGGAGTTAAAGGGGTTGCCACTGGGCTCAACATTTACCCTGGACCAGAGTTTGCTCTTGAATACATGGATGACCATGGCCAGGGTATGTACCTTTGAGATGCTTTGGATGGAAAAAGGCACACTGCAATCACCTGTGCCAAACACATTGCCTTCAAGATCCACCAGTGCGATCCCAAACTTTTCGGGATCCACAGATGCCAATTCAGGAATGTAAGATGCTACTTTTCCCCTTGGATTTTCTTGTTGTACTTCATGATATACCTCTTCGATCAATGCCTGGTAATCCATACTGATATATAAAAATTAAGTTTTTTTGTTTCTCAAATCAAAACAGCAAATAAGTGACCCCCGAAATCACTTACGATAAAACTATCTTAATGGATGAGTTAGGAAGAAGAAGATGTAAGCGGTAAATCCATTTGAGTCATGAAAAACCTGGTTTAGGTGTTAAGAATGTAGCGTTTAGCTATTGTCCCTCGTAACAGCATTAAACAATACAGCTATGGAAGCTACAAGAAAATCATTCTTTATTGAGGGGTTAAAGCATATTTGGATTGTATCCATTTGTTTTACACTCTCCTGTGTCCCTGCCGAAGATCCACTGAGTGGCCGCCCAGATGCTAATCTCCGTGAACTCACTGCGGCTGAAGAAAAACTTTCTACTTCAAGTTCCAAGTTTGCGATCCATCTTTTCCAGCAGCTTAGCAAAGAAACGACGCCAAAAAATCAATTTTTCAGTCCCTACTCCATCCATCAGGCCTTGGCCATGACCATGAACGGCAATGAGGGCGAAGTTTTAAGGGAATTCAAAGAAGTACTGCAGCTGGAAGGCATGAGTCTGGAAGAAGCCAACAAAGCAGTCATTGATCTGACCACCTTTCTGCTGGAACTGGATGCAAAGGTAAAACTCAATATTGCCAACGGCATTTGGTACAAAAAAGAATACCAGGTCAGGCCGCCTTTTAAAGCTGCTGCACAAAATTACTATCAGGCAGAAGTAGCCGGCCTCGACATATTGGATCCCAACTCCGTCAATGTCATCAACAATTGGATTGCCCGGCAAACCAATGACCTGATCCGCGACATGCTGGACTTCATACCTCCTAATGCAGTCATGTACCTAGTCAATGCGATCTACTTCAAGGGGGATTGGACCTACAACTTTCCTAAAAGCAACACCAAGAAAGAGCGGTTTATCTTGCGCGATAAAAGGGAGGTGATGGTAGACATGATGGATATGGAGAATGCATCCGATCTGAAAGTAGCCTTTCGGGATGGGGTCACTTACCTGGAAATCCCATACAGTTCCGAACAATACAGCATGGGGGTATTAATCAATCAGACCGGTGACCTTTCCCAATTGTCGGCTTTACTTACCGTGGAAAACCTCAGCGACTGGAGAAGCTCTGCCCAAAAAAGAGGCGTCATCCTCAAAATGCCGAAATTTAAGTTTTCATACAAAATGGACAACATGAAGGAGGACCTGATCGCTATGGGCCTGGTACGCCCTTTTGCTTACCATCCGGACAACTTCACCGCTTTGTTTGCCAACCCCACAAACGACCTCAAAATCAGCAGGGTCATCCATCAGGCTTTTATAGAAGTTGACGAGAAAGGCACAGAAGCAGCCGCTGCAACCATTGTAGAAGTCACAGAAAGATTCAGCAGTGCCCCATCAGGCCCTTTAAGGATAACCTTGGATAGGCCCTTTATCTTCTTCATTCAGGAAAAGCACAGCGGGGCCATTTTGTTTATGGGTAAGCTGGAGAATCCATTGGAGTCTTGAGTAGTGAGATGTGAGCAATAAGACGTAAGACATAAGACGTAAGACGTAAGACTTTTTTGACATGTCCTTAAATAGCTTGACACAACAAGTCAAACTATTTAAGGTAATGTCACTCATATCTCAATACTCACATCAAAAAATCATACCTAATATTCTTATGTATATAATTTTTTTATATATTTAAACTCCCAATGTACTTAAACACCATGTCAAATAACAACCTGATCAAAGGAAGCCTCCAAACCATTATTCTCAAGCTGCTCGAAGAAAATGAAAAGATGTACGGCTATGAGATTACCCAGCGGGTAAAGGAGCTAACAGCCGGTGAAATCAAGATCACCGAAGGTGCCCTCTACCCTGCCCTACACAAATTGGAGGCAGAAGGTCTGCTGACAACAGAAATACAGCAGGTAGACAACAGGGTCCGCAAATACTACAGCCTGACCAAAACCGGGCAAAAGGAAGTGAGTGCGAAGATGTCAGAGCTGCAAAGCTTTGTAGGCAATCTGCAAAGGATCCTGGATCCGGATTGGAAACCGGGTTTAGTATAATGTTTCACAAACGTAATCCATAGCGGCCGTTGCGTCAATCGTTGCGTTCGCTGGGAGAAAAAAAAATCCTATGCGCCAACTCTCTGAAACAGAACTACAGGAAATACGCAGACACTTAAGGGATAAAGAGATTTCATCCGCAGAAATCCTGATGGAAATTTATGACCACTACATCAGTCATTTACAAGGTTATTCTTCTGAGGAATTTCAAGAACAGCTAATGGAGTTGGAATTAAAGTTTTCCTATCCCTATTGTCGTGGCCTACAGGCAAAGTTCAACTCACAAGTACGAAAAGAAATCAACAAAACCCAATGGCAGGTCCTTAAACAATACTTCTGTTGGTCAAGATTGCTATATGTACTGCTCTTCTCTTTACTTGCTTTTCAAATGAGTCGCTTTGTAACGGATAAAAAAGAAATCGGCATATTTATGCTATTCCCACTTTTGGTCTTAGCCATATCCCATGTTTATTTTCTAATAAAATCTCATTTCAGAATCAAAACAATCAAAAAGACCTTCAAAACAAAGGCCCCTCTTCAGTCTTCAATGCATTATCCTTTTTCAGAAAAACTATACTTGCCTGTTATGATGGCTTATACGCTTATGTGGACTTCCGAGTATATTCTGAATGCTGAACTTACATCCAACTTGGCTCCCTCTATCGCATCGGTGATTTTCATTATCCTATCAATCTATGCAGTAACGCTTTTTGAAGTTTGGCATTTAAAGACCAAATCGACAATGATATGAGGAAGCTGGATGAAAAGGAATTGGAGCTGGTTCAGCAAGCGATAAGCCTCAAAAATATCGGCTTGGTCGAATTATTGGCTGAAATTTATGACCATTATCTCAGTCATTTAGAACAGGCCTCACCTGATGATTTTAATCAAGAGCTGAACACGCTGGAAGAAAAGTTTACGCTTAAATACTGCAAAAAACTGGAGCAGGACCTTATGCAAATCTCTAATAAAGAGATTTTTCAATTGACCTGTTCCCAGATAGTACAATTATTCACCTGGCCCAAAGCTATTGTAACTACTGTATTGCTAATTTCTGTTGCAGCCATCTGGCCATCACTTCCAAAAAATGTCCAATTCATTTTGTTAATGATCTTGCTGACGAATGCAGCTATTTCCATAGGCAGGATCTGGTGGCATTCTCATAAAAAAATCAAATTTTTCAAGAGCTTCTATAAATATGATGGATTCTTGATTTCAAAGCATTCATCTTCTGTAATGTTACAGATTCATGTTCCATTTTCAACATTTAACCTGTTTGTTACGCTGCCAAAAGTCTTAGAAATTTATAATGTAGTAGACACTCCTTATTTCATGTTAGTGAGCCTCTTTTTCTTTTTGATGTGGACACTTATAACAATCAGTACGCTAAAGGCATGGAAAATCATATCTAAAACAGCACTAATATGAAACTTTCAGAAGAAGATATCAAACAACTGCATTACCACATCAATGCCAAGCGAATCCCCTATACTGAGGTCAGGGATGAGGTATTGGACCACTATCAGACCGCATTGGAAACTGAATCCGATAGACCTGGGAAAGAGGCTTTGGCTGAACTAGATACAATTTTTACTCCTCAATATTGCAAAGAAGTTGCTGAAAGCTATTTGGATTCCCTCAAAGCGGAATACCCAAGAATGTTTAAGGGAAAGCTGTTTGATCTGTTCCGGACAGAAAAAATCTGGATTCCGATCCTCATCCTGGCTTTTGCAATCAGCCTACCAAGTTGGGTCAAAAATGCCGGGATGTTGATGCACCTGCTTAATTTGATCCTGCTGACAGGATTGGCTCTTGAAGATTACATGATCAGCCGATCCTATCCCAGAAGATCAAAGCACCATTATCGCAAAATTGATGACAAAACCATTTTGGCCCTAAAAAAAGCAGCTGTCCCTAAGGGTTTTGCTATCCTTCCTGTGCTGATCTTATTTATTGTCTTAGGTCCGCTATTGGTGGTTAACCTGCTTGATTTAGTAGCGGTTAAAAGTCCTGTATTCTTTTTTGAACCTCCTTATGTATATGGTACCGTGATTGGAATTTGGCTGTTTTTCCTGATGACAGTGGCAAGATTCAATGCCAGAAAAGCAATGGTGAAACCTCAACTATTTCAAGGGCAATGATGAGCAGAAGTTTAACATCCAAAGAAATCCAATCCATCACAGAAAGGCTTGAGAGCTTAAGATTATCTTATATAGAAGTATATAATGAACTCTTTGACCATTATGTCACTGCCTTGGAGCAAGTTGAACCGGATAAATTCAAAGATAAAAAAGAGCTGTTGGATAAGGAGTTCTCATGGTCAGTGGTCAGGGATATGGAAAAACAGCTGCTAGATGCAGTGAGCAAACAACTGAAGAAGGCACAACTAGAAGCATTCAAATTCCGGAAAATAGGTTTTTGGAAGGTTTCAGTGGTGTTAAGTTATGCTGCTTTTCTGATCTTAATGTATCGGTATATCAGTCCAGACGTGATGCTTGCATGCTCATTTTTACCCGCTCTTGGTATTTTGATAGCATTGCTTTATCACGCTGGAAATAACTTTTCGCTAAGCATAGATCCTAAATACCACAGACCGAGAAAGGTGATCTTACAAGCGGCAGGCGGCAGGTATGTTTTGGTTTATAATTTCGGGTATGCAATCTTTTTCATTACCTACACCTTTCTCAATATTCACGGCATTGCGTTATGGCCCATGCTACTTTTGGTGGTGTATACCACTATACTCAATCTCTATGCGCTTTCGTTTTATGGCTCCATCAATCTCCAAACCTTTAAACTGATCAAATCATGATGACAGCAGACATCATGTATCTGGAGGAAAAACTGGTGGAACGACCCTTCCTCTGGGAGGAATTGTATTTTGAAATCCTGGATCATGTGCTGTGTAAATTTGAATCATCGGGAATGGTGGAAGTAGAAGAGTTTTGGGAGCGGGAAAAACTGAATTGGGGTTGGTGGAAGATTTATCAAATAAGATTTAAATGCCACATTTCAATCATCTGGCAATTTCTGAAATGTTACCTGCTTGGCATGTTTTCCTTGAAGAGAAAAGATCTGAAAATCAATTCTGCCTTTCTTGGTATGGCATTCTTTTTAGGAACAAATTTCCACCATCAGGAAGCTGTAATGACAGGTATTGTAATCTTGCTCATGATTGCTTATCCGGCTTCAATTCATGCATGGATTTTTCATCAAGGCAATACACTTGGAGAAAAGCTGAAAATTGCTGAAAAAGGACAGTACACAAGTGTTAAATCAGATGCTCTTTGGGCTTGGGAATTCTTCCATATGATGATTTGGTCATTCCTTTTTGCGGGAAGCCAAAAGTACCTGACAATTAATGGTTTTTTTTGGTTTAGGGGCTTACACCGCAGTGTAATCAGTTATCATCATTTTCCTTATGCTGATATCAGGGAGAGGAATTTTTCAGGTTTACAATTCAAAGCTCAAACCTTACCTATATGCAGTTAAATAAAGAACAGATCACCCAACTCAAAAAGCTGATTTCCTATAAGGGCTATCCTGAGATAGATGTACAGTTCGAAATCCTGGACCATGTGGCCTGTAAAGTGGAAGAATTGATGGAGCATAATCCAAAGCTGAGTCTGCCCGATGCCTTTCAAAAAGTACATGCTTCCTTTGGGATTTTTGGATTTAGTGAACTGGAAGAATCCTATAAAAAGATGATCGGAAAGAGAATAAGATGCAATTATTTCCAAGAGTTAAAGCACTTCTTTTTCAGCTATAGGATTATTTACCCTTTAGGTTTGCTATCAATATTTTACCACCTTTCCTTACTTTTTCAGGAACCTAATTCCTTGATCCTATTGATAATTGGATTTGTAATTATCTCCTTTGGCTGGATAGTCATCAACTATTGGAATACCCACAAAAATACAAGAATTATGCTTCCTATTTGGCCTCAAATGGCTTGTTTCAGGTCATCAACTTTGTTTTGATTGTCTGTTGTCAGGGGTATTCGTATGTCTATCGGCAAGAAAGCCTTCATCAAGGTCTATTTGGACTCATGATTCTAGGGGCTTTATCATTTTTGTCCATAAGTATATTCCTATTGCCTAAGGTACTAAAGAGAAGCATTGCAGAGACCGAGGGATTGATCAAGATTTATGGAGCGGATCATATGAGTAGCTAACCTTGATTTTCAAAAGCAAAATGTTCGTTTGGAATTCCAGTGTTTAAATCATCTTCTCCTTTTCATAAGCCGGATTTCCTTCATTTAATCTGCCAATCAGATATTACCATATTTTAATAAAAAAGCAATCCTAAATGACTATTTTTAGATCTAAAATAATTTTACCTTGACCGTCTAATCGTGGCTTTCCAATATGATGAGGAAAAAATTTTGTTTTATACCCTGTGTTTTCCCTATTCTTTTTTTGATCTTTTCTTGTGAGAGACCACTTACACCGGAAAAAATCCTTGAAAATTCAAAACATAAATACCTCACATCTGCTCATATCTCCTACTTCTCTGAGCTGCATTGGAAAAACCCTCTTTTGCTTGAAGTCGACACCTTCTTTCAGGAGTTGCAATTCCAAAAACACCCCAATCCACACTGGGACTACAATTACATTGGAATGAGCACCAAAGGCGGGCTGTTGTATATCAACGGAGTGTTTTCCGAAATCAACCACATAGACAGCACACTGCGAGTCTACACCGAGGATGAATTGGAAATCCAGTCTGATTTGATTTCAGAAAATATGTACACCAATTTTTCTCCTCTAACTTTTTTACTCAAAGGCAACTTTGTTTATAAACAGGATAGTTTGGTAGCGAACAGGCTGCTCAAAAATTACTTTTTCATCAGCATGGACACCGTTATAGATGATTACAAGGTTTTGTTGGAAAATCATGTTTTTATTGACCCTGAGAATTATGAAATCCCATTGATGATGACCAAGCATTATTTAAACGGTAAGGAAAATCAAATCATAGCTGCTTGGTTTAAGCATATCGCTTTTGAAAATGACACCAAATATTTACAATACACTGCTCCTGAAAATTATCTCTCCACAACCACTGCTGACAAAGAACTAATAAGCCTAATCAAACAGCGAAGCAAAGCTCCTGAATTTAAATTGGAGGATCTCCAAGGCAATCCAGTTCAACTGAATGATTTCAAAGGAAAAAAGGTCCTGTTGAATTTTTCCATGATCAATTGCGGCTGGTGCAAGCATGCACTTGACAACTTCAACAAGCCTGATTTTAAATTTAAAGAAGAAGTGATCCCACTTTATATCAATCCTGTGGACAGAAGAGAAAGAATGCTAAAGTATGTAGAAATCAATACCATTGATTTCCCGGTAATGACCGGGGCCAAAGAAGTCGGAAAAGCCTATGGAGTGACTGGTTACCCTACTTTTATACTCATTGATGAAGAAGGGTATGTAGAAAAAACTTTTGTCGGATTTCAAGATGAGATGGTGGACCACATAAAATTTAAATAAATCTAATTAAGCATTGAAATGCAATAGACAATATGAACCATCCAAAAAGTCAATCTAAAGAAACATTTTCATTCCTTTAAGTTATTTACCCAAACAGCTGTCCAAAGAAAAACGAAAGTAACTTTGGCTTGAGCCCCATCTTAACAAATCATTAAATATTAGGGACTTTGGTCAGG
The DNA here is from genome assembly GCA_036782195.1 of Cyclobacteriaceae bacterium. GTDB lineage: Bacteria > Bacteroidota > Bacteroidia > Cytophagales > Cyclobacteriaceae > DAIPZN01. The sequence goes on from DAIPZN010000017.1 coordinate 12,344, forward strand.
TAGGAAGCTGAAACCGAATTTTATTCCTACCTTTGCACCCTAATTCAATTTTACAATGCAAAGTATTCGGAATATCGCGATTATCGCGCACGTTGACCACGGTAAGACGACCCTGGTGGACAAAATCATACACGCCTCCAAAATCTTCCGTGAAAACCAACAGTTTGACGATCTGATCCTGGACAACAATGACCTGGAAAGGGAAAGAGGAATTACCATTCTTTCAAAGAACGTATCCGTAAGATATAAAGACACCAAAATCAACATCATTGACACCCCAGGTCACGCCGACTTCGGTGGTGAAGTGGAAAGGGTATTGAAAATGGCCGATGGGGTAATCCTTTTGGTCGATGCTTTTGAAGGCCCAATGCCTCAGACCAGGTTCGTATTGGGCAAAGCCCTTGCACTTGGCCTGACTCCAATTGTGGTTGTCAATAAAGTAGATAAAGAAAACTGTCGCCCTGATGAGGTACACGAGTCTGTATTTGACTTGATGTTCAATCTTGATGCAACAGAAGAGCAACTTGAATTCAAGACACTCTATGGCTCTGCCAAACAAAATTGGATGGGACCTGATTGGCAGAACCCTACGGACTCCATTCTTCCTTTATTGGATGCCATCGTAGAACATATTCCTGCTCCGAAAATCGAAGAAGGTACTTTGCAGATGCAGATCACCTCTTTGGATTATTCTTCCTTTGTAGGTCGAATCGCTATCGGAAGGATCAAAAGAGGAACCGTCAAAGAAGGTGCTCAACTGTCCCTTTGCAAAGCTGATGGTGTCATCAAAAAAGTAAGGGTAAAAGAACTTCATGTATTTGAAGGATTGGGCAAAAACAAAGTTACCGAAGCCTATGCAGGTGACATTTGCGCCGTTACCGGTATAGATGATTTCGAAATCGGCGATACACTAGCAGACCTGGAAAACCCAGAGCCATTGGCTAGGATCAGCATAGATGAGCCTACCATGAACATGCTCTTTACCATCAACAACTCACCTTTCTTTGGTAAAGAAGGCAAATTCGTGACCTCACGTCACCTGAGAGACAGGCTTTTCAAAGAAACTGAAAAGAACCTTGCCCTTAGAGTGGAATCTACCGACAGTGAAGACAAGTTTCTCGTGTATGGAAGGGGTATCCTCCACTTGTCTGTATTGATCGAAACCATGCGTAGAGAAGGCTACGAACTGCAGGTTGGACAGCCTCAGGTAATCTTCAAGGACATCGACGGTGTGAAACATGAACCCATCGAAACACTTGTGGTTGATGTACCTGAAAGCACTGCAGGTAAAGTCATTGAACTCGCTACCCAGCGTAAAGGTGAATTGCTGATTATGGAACCAAAAGGTGACCTTCAACACTTGGAATTCAACATTCCTTCCAGAGGATTGATCGGATTGCGTAACAACGTCCTGACGGCTACTCAGGGTGAAGCCATCATGAACCACAGATTCACCGCTTACGAACCATTTAAAGGACCAATCCCTGGCAGGATCAACGGTTCCCTGATATCCATGGAAGGCGGTCAGTGTACGGCCTATGCGATAGACAAGCTCCAGGACAGAGGTGTGTTCTTTATCGAACCGGGTGACGAACTGTATGCAGGTCAGGTAATCGGGGAAAATTCCAGAGACAACGATATCGTGGTCAATGTCCAAAAAGGCAAAAAACTGACCAACATGCGTGCCTCAGGTTCAGATGACAACGTCAGGATCACACCAGCCAAAAAATTCTCTCTGGAAGAAGCCATGGAATACATCCAAAAGGATGAGTACCTGGAAATCACGCCAAAAAACATCCGGATGAGAAAAATTTATCTGGATGAGAACGAAAGAGCCAGAATGGCGAAGAAAGATGCTTAATTAGTCTTGGGATTTGAGTCTTGAGTCTTGCGATGTGAGACATAAGACTTAAGATTTAAGAAAAACATAAATTAATGACCCTGAAAGGCTTACGTTTTTCAGGGTTTTTTTTTGGGGAATGGAGTTTTTGAATCAGATTAAATTAGCTTTCCGCCCTTCACTCGCTATGTTCATGTAGTTACATCCTTCATACACCTCTTTTAATCAACCCATTAATCAAAAAATAAGGAAGTCACCACAAATTTTGATGCTGTTTTCAACAATATTTATTAGTTTTAAAATAAAATTAACCACCTAATAATGGTTTAATCATATTAAACAAAATATTAATGAAAAAAACCCAACTTATTTTGATACTGTTTTTGACAGTAACTACCGCTTACGCCCAAAATAAAACAGACCGAATGTACCTCGCGAATGAGACGAAAGACGTCATCGTCGAGGCAGTAGAATCCAACATCATCAAATACCGTCATGCCAACGAGAATACCATTTATTCCATCAGCAAAAACATGGTAGACAAGATCGTATTTGCTTCGGGACGTGAAGAGAATTTCGAGTCAAATTTCAAGCAGGTTAGGGGACTTAAGGATTATGACAAGGTGTACATCACCTATGTCCCTCAGGACATAGAGGGTCTTACCTCCAAAGGGCAGGTTTTTTCGAAAGCAACAGGAGTCACTACACTGTCAAGTATCAACAACGTAACCAACAGAGCAGTCAGAAAAGTCAAAATGGAAGCCGCAATGCTTGGCGCCAATGTGGTTTATGTAGGCAACACCTTTCAAAGGGGAAACCAATACGGAAATGAAAATATCCCAGGTAATGCAACCATGACCAGCATATCCGGCACCGCCTACAGCACTGCCCCAAAACTCCAACACATCGAGCGGATCAAGCGAGAAGTGGAGAACGGGAAATTTGTCCTTCTCGCAACAGAACAGCTCAACAGGAATGCCTTTGACAGCAAGTCATCAATTCAAAATCTTTATGATAAAAACGGCAATTTGGCTTTTATCAGATTTCAGGTTAGAGAGGAAAACGGCCAACTGCTGCTAAGCAGCAAAGACCATAAATTCAAAACGCAGGAACTTAGATTACTCTCTGCAGAAAACGACACTATAACTTTGGTGGAACAAAGCAACAACACCATTTACAATTATTTTCTTTTAGGAGAAAATGAGCCTCGAATAGTGCAGATCCAAGCAATACAAGAGAGGAAAAACAATTAGACATTATCTTAAAAGGTTTGGTGATGGGGATAATCCCGTCACCAAAGTTTGACGGGTCAATGTTCCAAAAGGGAGATTTTAGTCTCATCATTTTTAACATCCATACTGATCAACCCGCCTATTGGAAAGGTATAAACAGGTAGGGTGTGGCTGACATCGACATTGCCAACTACCGGAATGTTGTCCAACTCCCTTTTGGATTTCACTATATGTGTGAGGAGTTCCCTCGTCATACCTGTCCCGTGCTGAAATCTTCCGATAATTAAACCTTTTATTTTGTCCCCACCTTGGTGGTTGAGGATTGCCTGTAACTGCTTTTGAACCCCTCTGTAGTCAATGATGTCATTCTCTTCCAGGAAGAGGATCTTGTCTTTTATTGAGGCAATAAATTCGTTCCCCAATGAAAGCCCAAAGGTCAATAGGTTTCCACCGATAGATCTTCCTTCTACTTTTCCCGAATTGATAGGCCAAAAACCTTCATTGGCAATGGACCTATTGTCGTTTTCATCATCTGAATAGAAATCAGGTGGAACAATATCCACAGGTGCATCTTCAAAAAAAGTATCATGGAGGTTTTTTAGCATATAGCCGATCAACTTACCTGAGCTCAGCATCCTAAAACTTGGTCCATAATACACCATCAAACCTGTCTTGGCGTGAATGGCATTTGCAAGATCAGTGATGTCCGATAGCCCGCATAGGATCTTGGGATTTGTCCGGATCAGGTCATAATCAATGTATTTGAGCAATTGATTGGCACTTGAACCACCCGATACCGGAATGATGGCCTTCACATCAGGGTCCGAAAAAGCATCATGGAGATCTTCCAGCCTGTTGTCAACCGTGGTTGTTTTGAATTCGTCAAAAACATCCACATACTTCCCAAAACTTACCTTCAATCCAAGTTGACCCAATCTTTCAATCCCCTTGTTTCTCTTGACATCCGTAAAATCAGGGGAGAAACTGTGTGCCGGAGCAATTATCCTGATCAGATCCCCCTGTTTTAGTTTCGCCGGTACCATCATCTTTTTTATCATTTAAATGAAGGTTGCCACGAGAACTATACCAAACACAATTAGAAGGAAAGAATCAGATCAGGATGTTTTTTTTTATCCACATATGCTTTGGCAAAAAAAAAAGACCATGCTTCCATGGTCTTTTCCTTTCAATATATTTTTATCTATTTACTCTCCTTGTGCAAGGCTATAAGCCCTTACACCATCGAATGCATAGAGATGTTCGGTTTTGATGAAATCCAAACCAAGATCTTTGACTTGTCTTAAAAGTTCCAAAACATCATCATGTGTAATGACACTCTGCCCCGCAGTCTGAAACCTGCATCTCCAGTGATCGGTACAGAATGTTTCAGGCATGCCACCTGGATACACCTTAATACCACGGTTGGTGATCAATGTCAACTTCAATCCATTTGCGTCAGCTTGTCTTAGTTTTTCGCCGATTACATTTGGATCTCTATCTGCTTCATCCCAATGCAAGAACACATCAATCCCGATCAATTCTTTTTTAGGTTTTGGACCCTTCTTCAACTTGATGTTCATTGCACTTGTGGCTTCTTTGTCAAAAACAGCTGGAAGCATGTTTACCGGTTGCTGACCTAGTCTGGCGATGACTGCATCGGCAAATTCCTGTGTACCCACTTTTTTGGAAGAAAGTTCTTCTTGATAAATATCTCCAGTGTGGATACCATCTTCCAAAGTCTTCATCCAAGCATTGGCCACTTTTTCAGCGATCAAAGGCTGACCGATATGGACCAACATCATGATAGCCCCGTTCAACAATCCAGATGGATTGGCGATGTCCATCCCTGCAATATCTGGAGCAGATCCGTGGATTGCTTCAAACATGGCCACTTCTTCACCTACATTGGCAGAACCGCCTAAACCAACAGAACCAGTGACCTGAGCAGCCACGTCGGAGATGATGTCGCCGTACAAATTGAGTGTAACGATGACGTCAAAAACTTCCGGTCTTTCAGCAATGAGAGCAGTCCCGATATCAATGATTTTATGTTCAGTTTGGATTTCAGGATACTCTTTTGCCACTTCATCGAATGTTTTGTGAAAAAGACCATCTGCAAGTTTCATGATATTGTCTTTGGTCATACATGTGACCTTTTTCCTGCCGTATTTTTTTGCATATTCAAATGCATAACGGATGATTTTCTCCGAACCAGGCTTGGAAATCAATTTTAGACACTGATAGACCTCATCAGTTTGTCTGTGTTCTATCCCTGCATAAAGGTCTTCTTCATTTTCCCTGATGATCACAAGATCTGTTTTTGGAAAATGCGTTTTGACAAAAGGTGAGTAGGCTTTACAAGGCCTTACATTGGCAAAAAGCCCAAAAGATTTTCGCGTCGTTACATTCAAACTTTTGAATCCCCCACCTTGAGGTGTAGTAATAGGGGATTTTAAAAACACCTTGTTCTTTCTTAAAGAATCAAAAGCACCAGGCTCCATACCTGAACTGATTCCTTTAAGATAAACCTGTTCCCCTATTTCAATGACATCGTATTCTAATTGAGCACCTGCAGCCTCGAGAATCTTTAAAGTGGCTTTCATGATTTCCGGACCTATTCCATCTCCGTATGCTACTGTAATTCTTGTTTTGGATGACATATTATATAAGGGTTTGGTTTTTAATATTTATACTAGGCAAAATTAGAAAAAAATACCGTCATGGACCCGGAAAAGCTATTTCAATTTAGCAATTAATCCATGGTAATTTCTCATTTCATTTTTGTTCTTCCACTCTCTTACTTTGGTCTTTTTCACGTTATTGCTTTGGGATTGAGTTGATGCCTTGTATATTTGAAATCCATCATGCACAATAGAACATGTCTGAAAGCAACAACATTCTCTCCGTAGAACAAGATGGGATTCTTTATTTGACCATCAACAGGGAATCCAAGTTGAATGCACTGAATTTTGCCACTTTAGAAGAACTCCGAAATATTTTTAATGAAGTAGTGGACAACAAAGACATCAAGTCTGTTCTCATTACCGGTTCAGGAGACAAGGCGTTCATAGCTGGAGCAGATATCAGTGAGATTGCTCAGCTTAACGAGCTAAACGCAAGAAAGTTTGCCGAGAATGGTCAAGAAGTCTTCAATCTGATAGAAGATTGCCACAAACCTGTCATAGCAGTAATTAATGGATTTGCCTTAGGCGGTGGTTGTGAGCTGGCAATGGCTTGCCATATGAGAATTGCCGTAGCCAATGCAAAATTTGGTCAGCCCGAAGTCAACTTAGGAATTATTCCTGGATATGGAGGAACCCAAAGATTGACTTATCTGATAGGAAGAGGCAAAGCCAATGAACTGATGATGACAGGTGACATGATTGGCGCTGAGGAAGCCAGAGAGCTTGGGCTTGTAAATCACGTACTTCCTACCAAAGAAGATGCTATGCAAAAAGCTGAGGAAATCCTCAGAAAAATTATGAGTAAAGCTCCTTTGGCAATAGGGATGATCATTGATTGTGTCAATGCAGTCTTTATCCCTGATGAAAATGGATACCAAACAGAAGCAAACAGTTTTGCCAGATGTGTGAAATCCGGAGATTACAAAGAAGGCACTTCAGCCTTTCTTGAAAAAAGAAAACCAGTGTTTAAAGGAGAGTAACCACAACATTCTCTCCTTATGGGCCAAATCCGAAAACTTGCTGGACAAACCGCGATATATGGGATCAGCAGTATCCTCGGCAAGACTATTAATTTTTTACTTCTTCCAATTTATACGGCTTATCTGGACAAAGAAGCTCTTGGTTCATTTACGGCCTTATATGCTATCATTGCGTTTTTGAATATCCTATTTACCTATGGCATGGAAACCACCTATTTCAGGTATGCAACAGGTAAAGGACTGGATCCTCAGCGGGTTTATGCCAATATTCAATCATTGCTCATAACCACTTCCCTCTCTTTAGGCGCCCTCCTTTATTTCAGCGCTCCGGCATTGGCCAAAGCTTTGGAGTATGAAGGGCAGGAACATCTCTTCAAATGGCTTGCCTGGATTATTGCCATTGATGCAGTGATGGCCATTCCTTATGCCAAGCTGAGAGCAGAAGGAAAATCACTCCAGTTTGCTTTAGCAAAGCTAGGCAATATCCTGCTCAATGTTGGTTTAAACATTTTCTTCATTGTCCTATGCTTCCATATCTGGAATGGGGACATCTTTCCTGCTTTCAGTGAAGCTATAGGCTATATCTACAGGCCAGATTGGGGTGTTGATTATATTCTTTTGTCCAATCTATTGGCAAATGCAGCATTGATTCCTATTTTATTCAAACTTGCCGGAAAATTCAGATTTCACCTCGACAAGACACTTCTTGCCCCTATGTGGCACTATGCCCTACCGCTATTGTTCATGGGACTGGCAGGTGTGACCAATGAGGTGTTTTCAAGAGGCTTATTTGAATATCTTTTGCCAGAAAATTTTTATCCAGGCTTGACAGCCAGAGAAGCAGGGGGTGTATTTGGTGCCAATTATAGATTGGCAATCTTTATGAACTTGATCATCCAAGCCTTCAAATATGCGGCTGAACCGTTTTTCTTTAACCAGTCCAAAGAAAAAAACAGTCCAGAACTGTTTGCCAAAGTAATGCATGCTTTCATTATCTTTTGCTGTACTTTGATGGTTGCTGTATCAGTTAACTTGGATTTACTTAGCCGATTTTTTTTAAGAGGCGAGGGTTATGAACAGGCATTGGATATTGTTCCCATTTTGTTGCTGGGCTACCTGTTTTTGGGAATTTATTTTAACTTAAGCATCTGGTTTAAATTAACCGATCAAACCACTTACAGCTTTTACATAACCCTAGTAGGTGCTGCAGTGACTGTTTTTGTACTTATTCTGGCTGTACCGACCTTAGGCTTCCTAGGGGCAGCCCTTAGCACACTAGCAGCTTACTTAGTTATGACCATCATTTGCTATGCTTATGGACAGCGCCACTACCCTATTCCATACCAAACAGGTAAAGCAATGGCCTACCTTGTAATCGCATTTTCATTAAGTTATATAGGTTTTTATTTCTACAATGAATTTCCAATAATTCAATTTATCGGGAGAAATTCACTTGTGTTTGTATTTATCCTAGTAGTTTTGCTTTTTGAAAAAGGACAAATAGCTCAATACCTCACCCAAAGAAAATCGGCAAAACAATGAAATTGAAAGTCATCAACCGTTCCAAGCACGCACTTCCTGCTTATCAAACACCACTTTCTGCAGGTTTGGATCTCAGGGCTGAATTGGAAGAAGCAGTGGTGCTTGAACCAATGGAAAGAAAGCTGATTGGTACAGGACTATACATAGAACTTCCGGAAGGATATGAAGCTCAAATACGGCCTAGAAGTGGTCTTGCATACAAATATGGGATCTCTGTCTTGAATACACCTGGAACAATAGATGCCGACTATAGAGGAGAAATTAAAGTACTTCTGGTCAATTTCTCTAACGAACCCTTTACCGTACATGATGGAGAGCGGATTGCACAGATGGTAATCGCAAAACATGAAACCATCATATGGGAAGAAGGAGAAAGTCTTTCTCAAACTTTAAGAAGTGAGGGAGGGATGGGCAGTACCGGAAGATCCTGATGACAAAAGGCAATACCCTCTAATTGGCTTCGTTTTGTAGTGTTAAAAAGCTTCGGCAGAACCTTTTCATTCGGATCTGCTGTTGGATACTAACGCAAAATCAACTCCAACCACAACTTAGGATTTTCGTACTGCATTCTGAACAACATCGCTGAAAAAACAAATTCTGTGAAAATCAATTTAAAATCTTTCTTGGTACTGGCTTTGTCATTGAGCAGTCTCGTGCCTTTACATGCACAAGAGGCTTCTGCCAAAAAAACAAAAAAATCAAAAAATGCCGAGTATAATACCAACCGGCTGTTTATAGAGGGGCAGCGCTATCTAATTCAAGAAGATTTGGATAAAGCCTATTTTTATTTTCAAAAAGCCAGAGACCTTAGCCCGGAACAAGGAGCCATCAATTTCAAAATTGCCGAAATCTTATTACGGGCAAATAAAACTGATCAGGCTATGGGGTACGGAATGAAAGCTGTGGCGGCAGATCCTTCTAACAAATACTACAACCTGATGATGGCTGAGGTCTACAGTAAAAAGAACCAGCCAAAAAAAGCCGCTGAAATTCTGGAGGGCTTGATGAGTAACAGTGAAGAAAACCAAAACTATATTCTAGACCTTGCCTCTTTGTATTTGACAGCAAATGATTTTGACAATGCCCTTAAGGCATTGGATAGAGCAGAAGATTATTATGGGGTTGTAGAACAACTTACTGTACAAAAACAAAGGATTTTTTTAAGGAAAAACGATCTAAATAGCGCCATTCAGGAAGGAGAAAAACTGATTGCCTCCAGCCCAGGAAACTCCCAGTATGTACTTAACCTGGTTGAAATCCTGTTTAACAACGGCAGGACTGCTGAGGCAATTGCCACAGTAGAAAGTTCATTGCTCAATTATCCCAATCAACCTGATCTGCAGCTTGCTGCCTATGCGCTATACAAAGAAAAGGGGGACATTGACACCGCAGAGGACCTGATTTCCGCTGCTTTTGACAATCCAGATCTTGAAGGACAAGTCAAGGCACAGGCGTTTGCTGACATACTTCAGGAACCCAAAACCCAAAGAAGGGAAAGGTTGCTTTCAAAACTGGAAGAGACAATGATCTTGCATCATCCAAATGATGCAGATATTCTCACTGTATTGGGAGACAAGCGGTTATTTGAAGGCATCAAGGTGGAAGCCCTGAATCTTTATAAAAAATCCCTTCAGCTCAATCCTTCAAATGCACAAGTGCTACAAGGGGTGATCACCATCATGTTTGAGGTGGAAAAAGACCATCTTGAAACCGAAAAATACACGGTTATGGCGGTGGATGAGTTTCCCGAAAAAGCGGAATTCTGGTTTTTTGATGGAACAGTTAAAAGCTTGTTGAAAAAAGGTGACGAGGCAGAAGAGTCCCTACTCAAAGCCATTGAAACAAATAACGGAAAGAACAAAGCATTTGAACTAGCCATCAATGGACAGCTGGGTGATACCTACCACATGAGCGGGAAAAAAGAAGCTGCTTATGCTGTGTATGAAAAAGTCCTTAAGGCCAAACCAGACGATGAGCATGTGCTAAACAATTACGCATATTTCCTGTCGCTCGATAAGAAAGACCTGGATAAAGCAAAAAGCATGTCTGAACAGCTGGTCAAGAGATTTCCCAAAAACGCCACATACCTCGACACACATGCTTGGGTTCTATTCCAACGTGGAGAATATGAAAGTGCCAAAACTTTTATGGAAAGAGCACTTGAAAATGAAGCCAACCCAAGTGGGATCATGTTCGAACACTTTGGTGACATCCTTTACCATTTAGGAAAAAAATCTGAAGCAGTACAATATTGGAAAAAAGCAGAGGGTGGTGATGACACTACAGCGGTTTTAACCAGAAAAATCAAAGATCAAAAATATTATGAGTAATCGTTTTTTTATAGGGCTTGCACTTTTTACCATGCTACTTGCTGGATGTGCCAAAAAACCTCAACTCTACACTTCTGAGGAAGTGATGGAGGAGTTTTCTCCTAATTACTTTGAATTCAAATACCTTACTGCAAGAGGCAGGATAGTTTTGGAAGAAGGCAATGGTAAAACTACTAAAGGAACAATCTATTTACGTGCTAAAAAAGACAGTGCGATTTGGTTCAGTATGACTCCCGGACTAGGGCTGGAAGCAGTTAGAGGCATCATCACCAAAGAAAAAGTCAGAATCAAGGACAGGATGAACGGTGAAGACATCAACATGAGTTTTGAAGAAATAGAAGACCGATTTGAATTAAAGCTCTCTTTGGAACTCCTCCAAAATTTGATTTTCGCCAATGTACCAAATGAATTCAGTTACAGAGACAGGCTTTTGCGAGTGGGAAAATATTTTGAACTTACACAGGTAAGGGACGGATTTCGGTACCATTCCAGAGTGAGTACAAGCCATGGAAAAGTAGAAGAAATCACCTCCAATGCCTTAAATGACATGGCTGGATTTATGGCCAGTTATCCTACCTTTGAAAACATCGAAGGGCAACCCTTTCCAAATAAAATGTTGATCAGAATGAGTTGGAAAGGAGATCAGGGAAACCAAAGTACGATCATCCATCTCGACCTTACCCGAATTGAAAGCACTGATTCACCCATAAATTTTCCTTTTCAGTTTTAAAATATGAGGAAATTCCGGCTTATTCTTTTTATCTGTCTTGGCTTGGGCCTATGCCTAAGTCAGGGGGTTGTGCATGCCCAGACTAAAAAGACAAGGCAGCAATTGGAAAACGAAAAAGCGGAAATCCAGAGAAAATTACTTGAATTTGACCAAATCCTAAAAAAAACATCTGAGACCAAAAAGGTCAGTATGGGTCAACTCAGTGTTGTCAATAAGCAGCTTCAAACGCGGATTGCCTACATCAATACCCTAAGTAGAGAAGTCAGGTTGCTGGACACGGAAATTGTAGGTACAGAAAGGAAAATCAAAGATCTGGAAAGAGATCTTAAGAATCTGAAGGAAGAATACGCAGCCATGATCTACACTGCTTCCAAAATCAACAAAGGCATGACCATGACTGCATTTGTTTTCAGCTCGGCCACTTTTAAAGAATTCTACATGCGCCTGAGATACTTGAAGCAATATACCGACGCGAGGAAAAAACAGGTGGCACAAATTGAAGCCGTAACAGAAGAACTTGCCTCACAGCGAAAAACCCTAGAGGCTAAAAAGATTGAAAAACAACAGGTACTCACCCAGGAGCAGGTACAGAAGCAGCAACTTGACAAAGCCAAGCAAGAGCAGCAAGTCATCGTAAATGATCTGACCAAACAGGAACAGGACCTCCGCAAACAGATCGCCGCTGCCAAAAAACAACAAGAAAACCTGAACAAGATGATCAAAAGGATCATCGAAGATGAAATCAGACGAGCTGAAGCAGAGGCCAAACAAAGTAATTCTACTGCGACAAAAGCCTCTGGCAGCAGCATCCCGCTCACACCTGAGGCAGCGGCATTATCAAGTTCATTTGCCGGCAACAGAGGCAAACTCCCTTGGCCGGTAGAAAGCGGCTTTATTTCCAAGAGATTTGGCACTCACCCACATCCTACGCTCAAGGGGATTACAGAAGACAATGACGGTATAGACATCCAAACAACACCAAATGCCAATGTCAGGGCGGTGTTTGACGGAGTAGTCACCAAAATATTCACCGTTCCTGGATATGGTGGAACTATAGTAGTCCGACATGGGGAGTATTACACCATGTATAGCAAGCTGAAGGTCATCTCTGTCAAATCCGGTGAAACAATCAAAGCCAAACAAATAGTCGGTCAGGTCTATACCAACAAGGCCGGCGTAGCTGAGGTACACTTTGAAACCTGGAAAGGACTGCAACCAATGGACCCATCCATTTGGCTCGCAGGGCGGTAAAATAAATAAATCGTATATTTATCAAAAAAGAGATATATCTGACTCTCTTTCTTTTGTGTTAGAGTAGCACAGTTATATCTTTGTATAAGTTAACATCTAAAACAATACCATCATGACTACATTGGGTTTCTTACAAAATATGGGCGGAGGATCAATCATATTGATTATCGTAGTGATTCTTCTGCTTTTCGGAGCTAAAAGAATCCCGGAACTAGCCCGAGGACTTGGTAGAGGTATCAGAGAATTCAAAGATGCCACCAAAGAAATTCAAGATGACCTAGAAGAAGGTCTGAATGAAAAAAAGAGAAAAAACTAAATAGCAATTAAATTTTCAGCATTGGAAAGATTCCTCTCATTTGACGAAATACAAAAATCGCTTGAAAACCGGGAGACCAATTGTAGGGCGATAGTAGATTATTACCTCAACAACATTCAAACGAAGGCGCACCTCAACGCCTTCGTTGAAGTTTATAAGGATTCCGCATTACATCAAGCCGATCTGGTAGACAAAAAAATCGCTTCTGGCAAAGCTGGTAAACTTGCTGGAATGGTCATCGGCATTAAGGATGTATTGGTGTACAAGGATCATGAATCCAATGCATCCAGCAAAATCCTCAAAGGCTTCGTCTCCCAATTTACCGGCACAGCTGTTCAGAGACTTTTGGATGAAGATGCGATCATCATCGGAAGGCTCAACTGTGACGAATTTGGAATGGGTAGCAGTAATGAGAATTCCGTCCATGGAAAAACCTTGAATGCAGCTGACGAATCAAGAGTCCCAGGGGGCTCTTCAGGAGGCTCTGCTGTAGCCGTTCAAGCCAATCTTTGCACGGTATCACTTGGAACTGACACCGGCGGATCTGTCAGGCAACCTGCTGCTTTCACTGGACTAGTGGGGATCAAGCCAACCTACTCTCGGGTTTCAAGATGGGGATTGATTGCCTATGCCTCTTCTTTTGATACCATCGGGGTATTTTCAAGAAATGTCAGAGACAACGCCTTGGTGATGGAAACCATGGCTGGACCGGACTCACAAGACAGCACTGCTTCCAGAAAAGATGTGCCTCACTACAGTGAACTCCTTCATTTTGATAAGCGGGTAAAAGTGGCTTATCTCAAAGAAACCATTGAATCCCCTGCTCTTCAGCCAGAAATTAAAGCGAATACCATGGCGCTTTTAAACAAGTTGAGTGAAGAAGGACATAGTGTAGAAGAGGTGAATTTCCCATTGTTGAAATACGTCCTACCTACCTACTACATCTTGACTACAGCTGAAGCCAGCTCGAACCTATCCCGCTTCGATGGCGTTAAGTTTGGATATAGAACACCTAATTCCAACAATCTGGAAAGCATGTACAAGCTGACCAGATCTGAAGGATTTGGGGAAGAAGTGAAAAGAAGAATCATGCTGGGTACTTTTGTACTGAGTGCCAGTTATTATGATGCTTACTTCACAAAGGCTCAGAAAGTCAGAAGATTAATTAAGGATTTTACCGAAGATCTTTTGAACAAATATGATTATATTGTTATGCCGACAACGCCTACTACAGCGTTTAAATTCGGAGAGCATAGCAACGATCCTGTCAAAATGTATTTGGAGGATCTTTTTACAGTTCAAGCTTCAGTATCGGGAGTACCTGCAATTTCTTTACCCAACGGGAAAGATGAAAGTGGGCTACCCATCGGTATTCAAGTAATGGCAAATTCTTTTAAGGAAGCCGAACTGTATGCTTTTGCAAATTACTTATTGGAAATGAACAACAATTAGCTTAAATATTCCTGACTATGATCAAAAAATGTTACACCATCGCCACATCCTTACTTTTGGTAATGTTGACCATTGATTATGCTCATGGTCAGGAGCTTTTTGGAATCAACAACGCTAGTATTGAAGAAGAAACAATAACCCCCATATACCATTTCGAACATATTCCTGACTTCACATACGACCAAGTAGCCCGTAGGGTCAAAAGTATGGAGACAGAGATGCCCTTTGAATTGAACGACCGCATATTTTCCTTCATCAATTATTTTGTAGTCAGAAACAGGGAGTACACCAAAATGGTATTGCAAAGGAAAGACATTTACTTCCCCATGTTTGAAGCTTCCCTTGCCGAACATGGCATGCCGGATGACATAAAGTACTTATCCATCATAGAATCAGGTCTTAATCCGAAAGCCAAATCACGGGTTGGCGCTTTGGGATTATGGCAATTTATGCCAGCTACAGGAAAAATGTATCATCTGGATTATGGCAAAGACATTGATGACCGCATGGATCCCGAAATGTCTACAGACGCAGCTGCCAAATACCTGAAATCTCTATACAGGATGTTTGGCAATTGGGAACTTGCTCTTGCTGCTTACAATTGCGGGCCAGGTAACGTGCGAAAAGCCATCAGACGCTCAGGCGGAAAAACAACCTTTTGGGGTGTGTATGATTTCCTACCAAAGGAAACAAGAAGTTATGTGCCTCAATTTCAAGCCATGATGTATGTACTTCGATATGCAGAAGAACACAATTTCCTGCTTGAAAACCCTACCTATCCAATGGCCTATGAAAAAATCAAGTTCAACCAGGAGCTGGATTTAGAACAGTTGGCATCTTTAAGCGGCATTTGTATTGAAGATCTGGAACACCTGAACCCCTCTATTCAAAATAGAATGATTCCAGCCTCACATCAGCACATGGCCCTGAATCTTCCTAAGTCAAAAGCTGATTATGTAGCGCAAAATAAAGAGACTTACGCAAATGCTGTAAAACTGACTTCAGAATGTACCGTAGCATTGAGGACAGCCAATGCAGCAGCACCAGTATCTGTCAAAGCATCTGCTACCGCCAAACCTACTGCCAACACTTCTTCCCCTGATAGAATCGCCTATAAAGTCCAGCCTGGGGACGTACTTGGCAAGATCGCAACAAAATATGGAACCACTGTAAGCAATATCCAAAAGTGGAACAACTTGAGCTCAAATACGATAAAAGTTGGACAGACACTTTATATCCATTCCAATAAGCCAACCTTCAGCAGCACACTTGCTGACAACTCAGATAATCCAGTCACCAATCCCAAGACCTACACAGTTCAACCTGGAGATTCACTTTGGTTGATTTCCCAAAAATTAAGTGGTGTGACAGTGGATCAGATAAAAAAGCTGAACAACCTCAATAACAATTCTATTAAACCGGGGCAAAAATTAATCATTGGCTAACTATTTAATTAGTAAAACTTTTTTCATGGCCGTGGAATTATTAAATTGACTTGGTAACATTTAATTCAATCATGAAAAAATATATAAAACATGTTTCAGCTTTGGTTTTTGCCATTGCTATAGTTTCATTTTGGGGTTGTGAAGAGAATGAAAATTCAAATTCTACCAAACCAAAAGCAAGGGGAGCCATAGGAGAAATTGTCTTAGCGATAGATTCACTGAAATGGCAAGGTCCTGTAGGTGATGCACTTAGAGATGTATTTGAAGACGATGTAGAAGGTTTGATCCGTGAAGAGAGTCGATTTGATATCCGAAAAGTTGATCCAAGAGGGATGTCAAGAATTCTTAAAATGGCAACCAATATTGTATATGTCACCACATTTGATGACAGAAGATCAGCAAGTCAGAGTATCAACTCCCAATTCACCAAAGAAGCCAAAGAAAAAGCTGCAGCAGACCCCAATCTCTACCTGTTACGCAGTGTGGATGAATTTGCCATTGGGCAGGAAGTCCTATACTTATTTGGAAGAACAGAGGCTGAGCTGGTCGAAAATTTAAAAAAGAATAAAAACAAAATCCAAGGTCTTTTTCAGGCTAGAGAAAGAGAACGCTTGGCCAAAGGACTAATGAGCAGAAAAAATGCAACAGCAGCAGCTGAAGCTAGAAATTTTGGACTGGAAATCAATGTCCCTGCTTCTTATCAGATTGCCAAGACCGCTGATGATTTTCTTTGGTTAAGACAACCTACCCCATCTACCAACAGGCCTGATATCAGTATTTTCTTTTATGAAACTGAATATACCTCTGAGGATCAGGTCCAACCAGAAGCTTTACTCAATCTAAGGACTGAGATTTCTAAAATGCATATCTATGGTGATCCGAATAATAGGAATTCCTATCTCATAACTGAAGAGATTGATCCTACCCCTATCTTCACAAACTCCAGAATAAATGATAAGTTTGCAATCGAAATCAGAGGGGGATGGAAAACAAACAACATGAGCATGGGAGGTTCATTCCTAGCTTATGCTGTCTTGGATCCAGATAAAGGAAAATTGTATTATATGGAAGGCTTTGTTTACTACCCGAATGAAGCCCATAGAGAATCAATCAGAGAAATAGAAACCATACTTCAAGCTACAGCAATTACGCCTTGACAAAGGCTTCATAGCTTATATAACCCAAAATTTTTATGGCAATTAAAATTAGAAAAGAAGACGCGTTAAATTACCACACCCAAGGCAAGCCAGGGAAAATAGAAGTAATCCCAACTAAACCCCTTTCTAGCCAAATTGACTTGGCTTTGGCGTATTCTCCAGGAGTGGCGGAACCTTGTTTGGAAATTGCAAGTGATGTTGAAAATGTCTATAAATATACTGCCAAAGGCAATCTAGTAGCTGTAATATCAAATGGGACAGCCGTTCTAGGTTTAGGAAATATAGGCCCGGAAGCTTCGAAGCCTGTCATGGAAGGTAAAGGAGTGCTTTTTAAAAAATTTGCAGGCATAGATGTTTTTGATATTGAAATAGCTGAAACAGATCCTCAGAAGCTTATCACCATCATCAAATCGCTGGAACCGACCTTCGGTGGTGTCAACCTAGAGGACATCAAAGCTCCTGAATGCTTCGTCATAGAACAAACCCTGAAAAGGGAAATGAATATCCCTGTGATGCATGATGATCAGCATGGCACAGCGATAATCTCTGGAGCGGCGCTACTCAATGCACTGGAAGTTGTTGACAAAAAAATAGAAGAAATCCTTTTGGTTGTAAATGGTGCTGGGGCATCAGCCATTGCATGTACCCGATTCTACATGAACTTGGGAGTGAGGCCTGAAAATATTGTCATGTGTGACAAAGAAGGTGTAATCCGCAAGGATAGAATAGACCTGGATGAGACCAAAAGAGAGTTTGCAACAGCTCGTGATCTATATACCCTTTCTGATGCGCTTACCAATGCTGATGTATTTTTGGGATTATCAGCTGGCAACGTGGTATCTGCCGAGCAAATCTTGTTAATGGCACCTAATCCTATAGTATTTGCATTGGCAAACCCTGATCCTGAAATTGCTTATGACCTTGCCATGTCCACAAGAGAAGATTTGATTATGGCAACTGGAAGGTCTGATTATCCTAACCAGGTAAATAACGTTTTGGGCTTTCCCTACATTTTCAGAGGAGCGCTTGATGTGAGGGCTACAACCATCAATGAGGAAATGAAGCTTGCAGCTGCCAAGGCAATTGCAAAACTTGCTAAAGAAGCTGTCCCTGAAATCGTGAACAAAGCATATGGAGACAGTAAACTTTCTTTTGGAAGAGCTTATCTGATCCCTAAGCCACTTGATCCAAGATTGATTACTACTATAGCTCCTGCTGTCGCCAAAGCAGCAATGGAATCAGGTGTGGCCAAAACCATCATCACGGATTGGGAAGCTTATGAGCTTGAACTCCAAGAAAGAATCGGCATAGACCAAAGGTTGATGTCAAGGGTGATTTCAAGGGCCAAAAAGAATCCGAAAAGAGTTGTATTTGCTGAAGCAGACAATGTCAAAATCCTTAAAGCAGCACAAATTATCAGGGATGAAAAAATTGCCATTCCAATCCTTTTGGGGAATGTTGATCTTATTCAGGACCTTATTGCTGAACACCAACTTGACCTCAACGGAGTAGAAATCATCGATCCATATGCTGATGCCAACAGACTACAGCAGTATGGGAATATTCTTTTTGAAAAAAGAAAACGCAAAGGGCTTACTCCAGCTGAATCCGTAAGGTTGATGAGAGACAGGAATTATTATGGCGCCATGATGGTGGAGCTTGGTGAAGCAGATGCGTTGATTTCAGGTTTGACCAAAGATTACCCCCGCACCATACTTCCTTCCTTACAGGTCATTGGTGTGAAGCCAGGAGTAGACCGTGTAGCAGGGATGTACATCATGAATACTGACAAAGGGCCATATTTCTTTGCAGATACAACTGTAAATCTTAATCCATCAGCAGAGCAACTTGTGGAGATAATTGGGCTTACGGCCACAGGGGTTAAATTCTTTGATATTGAACCAAGAATAGCTGTCTTGTCATACTCCAACTTTGGTTCAGCTAAAGGAGAAACAGCTACAAAAACATCAAAAGCTACCGCTCTAGCCAAGCACAAATATCCTGATCTTATCATTGAAGGTGAAATGCAGGCCAATGTGGCACTCAATGAAGAGATCCAAAAAGAAAATTATCCTTTTAGCGCACTGATAGGCAAAAAAGCCAACACCCTGATATTTCCGGATTTAAGTTCTGGTAATATCGCTTACAAGCTCCTTTCTGAAATTGGAAATGCTGAGGCAATTGGTCCTGTTCTGTTGGGAATGAACAAGCCAGTGCATATCTTACAGTTAGGTAGTTCTATCAGAGAAATCGTCAATATGGTAGCCATTGCTGTAGTGGATGCACAAACCAAATCAAGTTTATGATCGCATATCTAAAAGGCCGATTGGTATTCAAAGACCCCACTTTTGTCATCATCGACATCTCTGGGGTTGGGTATCACGTCAAGATATCTTTACAGACATTTTCTGAAATTAAAAATGAGGAGCATATTATGCTCCTTACTTATTTGCACATTAAAGAGGATGCGCATACCCTTTTTGGCTTTAAGGAAGAGGGAGAAAAAAAAATGTTCCTACACCTATTGTCCATCTCTGGTGTTGGCCCAAACACAGCACTTATGATTCTCTCTTCTTTGACTATTGGAGAACTTGAATATGCAATTTTGCATGATGATTTCAAGACCATACAAAATGTAAAAGGAGTAGGTGCAAAAACTGCACAAAGGATTATTTTGGAACTTAGAGACAAGATTAAAAAAGACGCGCTGCTTGATCACGTGATGGATCCGGGAGGATTTTTGAAAGGTGGCAATAAAGTAAAAGAAGAGGCGTTACAGGCCTTGATGACTTTAGGGTTTCCAAAAGCTGCAGCTGAAAAAAATATAGCAGCGGTTTTGAAAAAATCAGGTACTGATATTTCTTTGGAAGAATTAATAAAGGCATCTTTGAAGTCGCCGTAAAACACCCAAACACTTGTTCTTTTGTTCAAGCTAATATATCATTCCCAAGGTTTAAGATTCCAGACGACTATGGTTCTTCTATGGTCGGTTCTGTTGGCTTTTTCCGCTTTGCCTTTAGCTGCTCAAACTGACCCAGGCGAACGTTCCAGAACGGATTCGCTAAATCAGAGAAGACTGATGCGGTCGTTTTTGCTATGGCAAAACCTCAACACAACGCCACTTTTCCCAACACAATACCCTTATCGCCAGAATTACTCTCCATTTTCAGCTTTTACTCCCAAAGATCAACGTATTCAAGTAGAAATGGATTCGGTCATTAGATACCGAATTCAAGAACAAGGTGATACCACAGAAGTAGCACCTGGACAGATTTATGATTTTGAAGAATTTAGCAGATTCCAGGAATTCAGGGTAAGGCAGGAATATTGGAGAAGTAGATCAAGAGGAATGGATGGAGAAAGTCCAGTGGGCGGAAGAAATCTTATTCCTCCAATGACAGTAAGTCCAGGTTTTGACAGGATTTTCGGTGGGGATGAAATCAATATTGTACCTACAGGATTTGTAAACCTAGATCTTGGAGCCATATTTAGAAGAATTGACAACCCTTCCATACCGATCAGACAGCAACAAAACGGCAACTTCAATTTCAATCAACAGATCCAAATGGCCGTAAATGGTACGCTTGGAGAAAAAATGAGAATTGGGGCCAATTTTGATTCTAACAATTCATTCGATTTTCAACAACAGCTCAAGGTAGAATACAAAGGGTTTGAAGAAGATATTCTTAAATCCATTGAAGTGGGCAACGTAAGTATGCCAATTCAAAACAGCCTGATCCAAGGCGGTCAAAATCTATTTGGACTCAAAACCCAAATGCAATTTGGAAACCTTTATGTCACAAGTGTAGCATCCACCCAAAGAGGGCGTAGGGATGAACTGGTTATTGAAGCCGGCGGACAAGGAAGACAATTTGAAATCCAAGGATCAGCTTATGATGAAAACAGACACTTCTTCCTCTCCCACTTTTTCCGTGACAACTATGAGCGATGGCTAAGAGGTTTACCCCAGATTCTTTCAGGGGTAAACATCACTAGGGTGGAAGTGTATATCATGAACAGGGCCAACAACACTGAGACCCTCAGAAATTTTGCCGCATTTATTGACTTGGGAGAAGGCTCAAGGATTTTCAGACCCAACAACCCTAACATCGGTCAGGGAACTGCTGGCTCACCTGCCTCCAACAATGCCAACTTGCTATTTGGAAACCTAACGGGAAACCCTGCATTTCGTCCATTCGACACAGGATCTTCAGCTATAGAATCAGTTCTCAATTTGGTTAAAGGCTCAGATTATGAACAAGTCAACGGCGCACGCAAGCTTGCTCCTACTGAATACATCTTCAATAGAGAGCTGGGATATGTATCTCTTTCAAGAAGATTACAAAATGACGAAGTCCTTGCTGTTTCCTATGAATACACCTATAATGGTCAGGTATTTAAAGTAGGAGAGCTTTCAGAGGATTATCAAAACAGACCTGAAAACCAGCTCATATTCCTCAAACTCCTCAGACCTGCAAGAATCAACATCCGCATCCCGACATGGGATCTGATGATGAAAAACATCTATAATCTCAATGCAAACCAGATCCAGCAAGATGGTTTTCAATTGCAGGTGATCTATAGAGATGATAGAACAGGTTTAGACAACCCTACCTTACTTGAAGGACAAAATGTGGCCAACCGTCCGCTGATACGGCTAATGGGACTTGACAACCTCAACCCGCAAAACGACCCGGCTCCTGATGGGAATTTTGACTTTATCCGCGGAGTCACTATTATTCCAGAGCGGGGTTTGATGATATTCCCTAGACTGGAACCTTTTGGATCTAACCTCCGCAATCTTTTTTTACCCAATGAAAGAAACCTTGCTGACAAGTACGTATTCGATACCTTATACAGAACTACTCAAGCAGACGCAGAGCTTGTTACTAGATATGATAAGTTTTTCATAAAAGGACGATTTACTTCAGGTTCCGCTTCAGAAATCTTATTGCCGGGCTTAAATGTTTCTCCAGGTTCGGTGATCGTTATGGCGGGAAATATACCTCTTACAGAAGGTGTGGATTATACCGTAGACTACAATATCGGAAGGGTCAATATCATTAACGAAGGAATATTACAGTCAGGTAAAAGAATTTCCATAAGCTTTGAAAAAGCAGATCTTGTATCGTTTCAAACAAGAAGCATGCTTGGAACTAGATTAGATTATGTTGTTAATGACAAATTGAATCTTGGAGGCACATTGTTATACCTGAATGAGCGCCCAAATATCACCAGGATTGCCACAGGCAATGAAACCTTGAGAAACAGCATGTGGGGTTTGGATGCAAATTTTAGCGATGAATCCAGATTTTTGACCAAACTGGCTGATGCATTGCCATTTACCAATACCAAAGAAAAATCCCTTATTCAATTTAATGGTGAATTTGCCCAACTACTCCCTGGTACATCCAACAGGGTCAATGGAGAGGCGGCATCCTATATTGATGATTTTGAAACCGCAATTACCCCCTACAACTTAGGCGGTGCAGCTGCGCAAAACTGGAAACTGGCTGCCACTCCAAGAACTGATGATGATGCCTTTGACATGAGTGCAATGACGGAGGATAGATTAGGAAACGCCTACCGTAGAGCTAAGGTCGCTTGGTACAATCTTGACAATGTGTTTTACAGGGAAAGCGGACCTGGTGTCCCTGCCAATATCACCAGAGAAGACCGTCAAAACCACTATGTTAGAAGTGTGGTGCCACAGGAAATCTTTCAACAAAGAGCACGGGATGTTGTCATTCTTCCCGAACCATTATTTGATGTAGCTTATTTTCCTCATGAACGTGGGATGTATAACTACAATCCTGCCTTGACCCCTGATGGGTTGCTTCCTAATCCAAGGCAAAACTTTGGAGGCATTACCCGGGCCATTACCACTGAAGTGGACTTTGATAGGACAAACATAGAATTTCTGGAATTCTGGTTGATGGATCCATTTATCCAAGGTCCAAATGGTAGGGTCCTTGATGGAGTCTTCAATCAAAACAATACCACAGGAGGGTTATTGAGATTTAATCTTGGCGAAATTTCAGAAGATGTGGTAAGGGATGGAAGACACAGTTTTGAAAACGGATTACCTTCAGATGGTGATCCAACGCAAACTGCTACTACCGAATGGGGGCGCATTACACGTCAGCAGTTCTTGATTCCTGCGTTTGACAATTCGCCCGAAGCCAGAGCCAATCAAGACATAGGTTTGGACGGCCTCAACAGTGCCCAAGAAGCAGAGTTCTTCCGCGACAGATTTATCAACAGATTGAATGTAAGTCCTGCTGCCAGAGAACAAATCTTAGCGGATCCTTCCGCGGATAATTTCAAGTATTACCTTGATGAGGAGTATGACCAAAGGAACGTCAAAATTCTAGAAAGACATAAAAATTACAATGGCTTAGAAGGGAATACACCTATCACCACCAATCTCAACCTCCCCTATACCCCATCAGGTTCAAACTTACCTGACAATGAAGACCTCAACAATGACAATACCATCAATGAGGTAGAAGCCTATTATGAATATGAAATCAATCTTCGTCCGGGTCAACTTCAAGTTGGCCAAAATTATATCGTAGACAAAGTTACAGCAAACAGAAATGGGGATGAAGTCAATTGGTATCTGTTTAGAATTCCTGTTCGTACCCCAGATAGGGTGCAAGGGGATATCAATGGATTCAAATCTATCCGCTTTATGCGGACCTACCTTACCGACTTCGAACAACCTGTAGTATTGCGGATGGCAAACTTCAGACTGGTTGCCAGTCAGTGGAGGGTGTTCCAAGAATCCTTGTTTGAAAGAGGCTTTTTTGAAGTACCAGAACCTGACAACAGCAACCTAACTGTAGGGGTAGTCAATGTAGAAGAAAACAGTCAGGGTAGTGATACCCAAAGCCCCTATGTATTGCCTCCTGGTATCACTAGGGACAGAGACAACCTATCTGCTGTAGAGCGTGTTCTCAACGAGCAATCCCTGCGACTTTGTGTTGATGATTTGCAGGCAAGAGATGCAAGAGCTGTTTTTAAAAACATGAATTCATTGGACTTGGTACAATTTGAACGCATGAAAATGTTTTTTCATGCCAGCAGTGCAGATGTACAAAGCGGTGAAGTGACAGCCTTTTTAAGACTAGGTACAGATTACACAGATAACTATTATGAAATAGAAGTCCCCTTGGTAATGACTCCAAGAGGCACTCGAGACCCCAGACAAATCTGGCCATTAGAAAATGAAATTGACATTGCAATCAGTGAAATCGTAGGGGTGAAAGTAGAACGGGACAACCAACGGGTACCTATCAATCTGGCGTTTTCTCAAGACATAAGACAATACAAAGTAACTGTAGTTGGCAGGCCTGAACTTAACCTTATTCAAGGGTTAATGATCGGTATCCGAAACCCTGGGCTTTCTGGAGGTGCCTCAAAAACATTGTGTCTTTGGGCTAATGAGCTAAGAGTTACCGGATCTAGGGAATCTTCAGGATGGGCAGCCAATGCAAGATTAAACGCTCAGATCGCTGATTTGGCAACAATCTCTACTTCTTTCAGGCACAGTGCAATTGGATTTGGAGGCCTTGAAACAAGACTTTCACAACGCGCTAGGTTTGCTGCTACCCAATATGATGTCTCTGCAAATGTAAGCATGGAAAAGCTTCTTCCCGAAGCATTAAATGTTTCAATACCCATGTACGCCAGCCTTGAGAACTCCAGTGTAAGGCCGGAGTTTGACCCACTCAATCCTGACGTTCCTTTTGAACTTGCTTTACAGAAGTTCACTTCCGATTCTGAAAGGGATTTTTACAAAAGCCAGGTATTGGATCAAGTCAAAAGGAGGAATATTGGCTTTACAAATGTCAGAAAAAACAAAAACCCCAACCGACAAGTATCCCGTGTCTATGACTTAAGTAATTTCTCCGTCTCTTATGCCTACGGATCTATCAGACAGAGCAATATTAATACTGAAAGCTATAATTTCCAGACATACACCGGGAATGTAGCTTATATATATCAACCCAAACCATTAAATTTTGAACCCTTTAAAAATGCTGAATGGCTTGGAAGCGGAAACTTCTCATTGATCAAGGATTTTAATTTAAACTTTGTACCAACAACGGTTGCTGCAAGGGTTGATTTCGATAGGAGATTTATGCGTACCCAGTATCGCAATGATCAGTTGGGAATTGAAGGAGTAGATCCTTTCTTCCAAAAAAGTTTTTTCATGAACAGAAATTATAATGTCAACTGGGATTTGACCAAAAATCTACGGGTGGACTTTATGAGTAGAGTCATTGCAGTTATAGACGAACCAGAAGGTGATATTGATTCTGAAGCGAAACGGGATTCAGTAAGGACCAACTTGAGAAATTTCGGCAGGCCCACAAATTATAACCATCAGCTAACGGCCAACTATAAACTACCTTTTGAAAAAATAGCTGCTCTTAACTGGATTGGAGTAGATTATACTTACGCTGCAAACTACAATTGGCTAACTGGTGCAATAGGCCAGCGTGACACACTTGGAAACGTCATACAGAACACAAGAGACCAAGCTTTTACAGGAAAAATTGATTTTGTTAAATTATACAACAAAAACGCCCGTATCAGGGCATTAAATGCACCAAGGAGACCCAGTATACCGGGAAGAACCACTGTGAATGCAGAAGATACTATTGGTACACCCTTCACTCGTCAATTGATCAAATTCCTGACTATGGTAAAGGATGTAAACTTTAGATATTCTGTGGTTGAGGGGACTTTCCTTCCTGGATATATGGAAAATACGGGACTTTTAGGCTTAGATAGGAGTTTTATGAATCCCGGATTTGGATTTATCTTCGGCTCACAGGATCCGTTTTTGCGCAATGATCTCGCAAGCCAGGGGTTAATGGCTCCAAGTACCGAGCTCACCCAGTTGTTCCGTCAAAATCAAGCCAAAAATCTTCAAATCAATTCTATTGCTGAACCACTAAGAGATTTTAGAGTAACACTCGAGGCAAGAAAAAGGGAAAGTGGGGAATACAGCGAGATTTTCAGAAACTCAACAGAATCCCCTGGAAATTTCAGTTCTTTTAGTCCCAACAGAATGGGAGGATATAGTATTACCTATTCTATGATCAGGACAACGCTGGCGAGGGATGACAAAAACAACAATAGTCCCTTGTTTAATCAAATGACAGCCTTTAGAAGTATCATCCAATCAAGACTGAATGCATCTAATCCTGGAGGTGAATATGCATTGAACGGACAAGACGTTATGACACTTGCTTTCCTTTCTGCTTATTCGGGAAAGGATCCTGAAGCTATTAGCCTCAATCCATTCCCTGCAATTCCTCTTCCCAACTGGAGACTCGATTACAAGGGACTGTCGCAGATACCTGCCTTGAGAGAGCATTTCTCAAGTATCAACATCACGCATGGCTATGCCTCCACGTATGAAGTAAGCAATTTCTCCAATTCCCTACTGTATCAGAATGGATTGGAGCTATACAACAGAATACAACGCTTTCCTGGTGCCAGTCTTACCAACGAGTTTGGAGAGTACATTCCGATATTTATCCTAAACCAAGTCATCCTAACCGAGCGCTTTGCTCCTTTGGTAGGAATCAACCTCCTTACCAAAGACCGGTTGAATATTACGATGGAGTACAACACAGAAAGAAATGTCGGATTGAACTTCTCCAATGCACAAGTAACTGAACAGACAAGCAGGGATTTTGGATTTGATTTAGGGTATACCAAAGCTGGAGTCAAGATACCTTTCAAAATCCAGGGAAGACAGGAAGTCCTTAAAAACGATCTTCAGGTCAGGCTCAATACCAGAGTAGTAGATACACGTCAGGTGCAGCGCAGAATTGAAGAAGGAAGTACGGTAACTAACGGCAACATGAATATCCAGATCAGACCGACAATCAACTATGTGGTGAACCAAAAACTCAACATTCAACTGTACTTTGACCGATCAATCAACGATCCACGAGTTACAACGGCGTTTAGAAGAAGTTCAACAGCCTTTGGTGGTCAATTGAGATTTAATTTATCCCAATAGGTTTTTTGGTTTACTGAAAGCTTGTAATTTTGAGTACGACATTAAAAATCCGATTATGAATTTACCTAAAGAGCTCAAGTACACCAAAGACCACGAATGGGTCAAAATTGAAGACGGTATTGCAACAGTGGGAATTACAGAATTTGCCCAAAGAGAACTTGGCGACATTGTTTATGTAGAAGTTGAAACAGTAGGCGAAACTGTAGCTGCAGGAGAAGTATTTGGAACTGTAGAAGCCGTAAAAACCGTTTCTGACCTTTTTATGCCCTTAGACGGTGAAATCATTGAGTTCAATACTGAATTGGAATCCTCTCCTGAATTGGTCAATGAAGCTCCATATGAAGCTGGCTGGATGATCAAGGTAAGGCTTACTGGAAGTCTACCTGAGGATCTGCTTTCACCAGAAGCATATGGTGAACTTATCGGATCTTAATAACAAGCTCCGGGTACCATTAGCCCTTCTTTATACTTTAGGTGTATTTATTGCTTTGCTCACTCCAGGCAATTCATTACCAAAAGTACCTTTGTTTCCAAATGCTGATAAAATAGTCCATTTCTCCCTATTTGCCTTATTTGCATTTTTGTGGATGAGGACGCAAGGCAGGTATCCTAATCAAAAATTTAACCTAATCCCCTTAGGATTTAGTTTTATTTTTCCTATATTGTTAGAGTATTTGCAACTATTTGTCCCCAACAGAACGTTTGACTATAAGGACATGATTGCAAACCTAGCTGGAGGGATATTTGGTTTTATCGGCTTCATTATTTTATATAAGGCTAAAAGCAAGCTTGTATAAATAAAAATAATTGGCTAGAATTGTTATCTCTTAAACTTAAAAAATTCTTAACCTTTAATACAGTACAACCATGGAAGCTAAAAAGACGCCGCAAGCGGATTTGACCAAGAAAACAGGGATGTTCCTGAATCTTGGCCTGCTCGTAAGTGTCGGTTTGGTACTATTTGCATTCGAATACAAATCGTTTGACGATGGGAATTTGAAGGATTTAGGCCAAGTGAACGATGAATTCGAAGAGCTGTTGGATATTCCGATTACGGAGCAGCCACCACCACCACCACCACCGATTGAGCAGCCAATCATCCAGGAAATTCCAGATGAAGTTGAAATCGAGGAAAAAATCGAAGTTAATTTCGACGTGGATGTCAAAGAAGAAACAGTCATCAGAGAAGTGGTGATTAAAGATGTTCCAGTTGTTGAAAAAGCTGATGAAATCTTTGACGTAGTAGAAAACGCCCCTGAATTTCCAGGAGGTATGGAAGCTTGGAACAAGTATTTGAGTAATAACCTCAAGTATCCTACTCAAGCAAGAAGAATGGGCATAGAAGGAACTGTTTTCGTTGTGTTCGTTGTGAATACAGATGGCAGTATCCAAGATGTTGAAATATTAAGAGGTATTGGTGGCGGATGTGACGAAGAGGCATTAAGAGTAGTTAAAAGTGCTCCTAAATGGACTCCCGGTAAGCAAAGAGGCCGTCCAGTACGTGTAAGAATGAGACTTCCAATCCGATTCAAACTCGGTTAATGATAAAGGGGCTTGAAGCCCCTTTATTTTTTTTACTACAAATTATTTTTTAGTTCTTATTTTTAATTCTTAGTTTTTTATTTTAAATTCCATAGACCTACTAATAATTAGCTATGGAAACTGCAACAAAAAAGTACTCGTCAGGAGGCCCAAGAGGAGCAGCGCTCTTCAATGCCTGTCTTTGTGTTAGTATTGCGTTGGTTCTTTCTGCCTTTGAATGGTCCTTTCCTGTTAAGGACATCAGGATGTTTAGTGAAGAAGATTTGGAAATTTGGCAAGATGATGTGCTCTTTCCACAATTGCCATTGGAATTACCCAAGCCTCCACCCCTATTCAATCCAATAATCAAAGAAGTAATTGATGACATCGAGGTTCCAGATGTAGAAACTGTTTTCTCCATGGAAGACATAATAGATTCGCCTGAAATACCCTTGATTGAACTTCCGAATAAAGAAGTATCAGATGGAATTCTGGATTTTACGGAAGTAATGCCTGAGCCAGTTGGTGGAATGGCTTCATGGCATCAATACCTGGCGAAGCAACTTAAATATCCTAAACAAGCTATTAGGGCTGGTGTAGAAGGAACAGTATTTGTCTCCTTTGTCGTCAATAAAGATGGAAGCATACAAGATGTCACCATCCTAAGAGGCATTGGGATGGGCTGTGATGAGGAAGCACTGAGGGTAATTTCTCAGGCTCCTAAATGGACACCTGGAAAGCAGGGCGGTAAGCCAATAAGGGTAAGGATGCGTATGCCAATCAAATTCAAGTTAAACTAGAAAGAGGGGCCTAAGCCCCTCTTTCTTTAAATGATATTCAACATTTGCTCTTTGATTTTTTCCAGTTCATCTTTCATGATCACAACATTTTTCTGAATCCCTGCATCATTGGCTTTGCTACCAATGGTATTGATTTCCCTGCCGATTTCTTGGCTGATAAAGCCTAGCTTTTTACCTTGGCTGTTTCCTTCCAGCAGGTTTTTTCTGAAATAATCAAGATGTGTCTCTAACCGAACGAGTTCTTCTGTAATGTCGATTTTTTCAAAGTAGTAAATTAACTCCTGCTCAAATCTGTTTTTATCAAAAGCATTTTCTTCTAGCCATTCCTTAAAATTGCCTTTTATTCTTTCTCTGATTCTCCCCTTTCTGACAGGATCTTCATTTTTAATTAAAACCAAGCCAGCATGAATGATATCAAGGTTCTCCACTAATTTCTCTTGAAGAACTTTGCCTTCATCTTTTCTGAATTCGTCACACCGTGACAATGCTTCTAGCAGCGCAGCTTTTATGTCTTCCCAATCAAC
The DNA here is from genome assembly GCA_036782195.1 of Cyclobacteriaceae bacterium. Taxonomy (GTDB): domain Bacteria; phylum Bacteroidota; class Bacteroidia; order Cytophagales; family Cyclobacteriaceae; genus DAIPZN01. The sequence continues at coordinate 42,193 of DAIPZN010000017.1, forward strand.
TTGGCTTTCTTCATTTTCGGGACCAGATGACATTACGTTTGGAGACTGAAGGGCCAATTTGAAAATATCAGAATCTGACAATTCTGCTTTTTGCGCAAGAGATTTAAACTTCTGCGCAAATGAAAGAAATAATTCTTCGTCAATAGCAACTGGAAGTTTTTCTCCTGACTTACTTTGAAAATCTATAGCAAGATTTACTTTTCCACGCTCCAAAACATTACTGACTAAGTTCCTGATCTCAATTTCCTTATCAGAAAATTGTCTAGGGCTGCGGATAGATAGGTCTAAAAATTTTGAGTTAAGTGTTTTGATTTCAATGCTTAAGGTATAAGTCTCCCGCTCCATAGTAGCGAGGCCATATCCCGTCATAGATTTTAACATAATGATAAGATTAGAAATTGTACCCTAAGGTAACATAAAACCTGAAATCATCTCTTTGATAGTTCCTTATGGGACGTGCCAAATCAAATTTGAAATAGTAATTCAACAAAACCGTACGAAGTCCTGCTCCATAGCTTTGTAGCCAAGGGTTGTTGAAATTATTCAAAGTGATTTTGAAGGGGGAACCCGGAGTACTGATAATCTCTGTGTTTTGGTCATTCACCCTTATCCAAGGTGCGGCCTCATTCCAAGCAGACCCTACATCATAGAAGGCCACCATTTGGAAGTTTTTGATAAAATTGGACGTGATGTTACCTCTAGATAAGTAAGAGAACAAGGGCAGGCGTAATTCAGTAGTGAACGTCACGACATTTCTTCCCCTGATTTCATCAAAAGAATAACCTCTCAAATCCACAAAGTCTGCAAATAGGATATTGGAATTCTCCACACCGCCTGGATTGCGTACAGGGGAACTTTCCGGTCTGTTTGCTGGGGGATTATAGAAATTATTGAACAGCCAGTTGTCCATACCTCCTACCAAGTACCTTTGGGGATTATTGCCGAAAAAGGAGCCTGCGAATAGTCTAGACGCTAACGTTATATTTTTGTGTATTTTTTGATAATTTCTGAAATCAAGGTAAAAATTGGAGAAGCTCCGCTCACCCAAGTTGATCCCTTGGTAGTGTATGATACCAACTTTACCTTTGTAGCCTTGCTGCATATAGAGACCAAGCTGTTCAGTTCTGTCAATAACAAACTCTGCCCTTCCACCAAGATAATTCACATCAAGTAAGTTGTCTATATTAGCTTGACCACGAATAATCGAATCGGGATTGAGGTTAAAATACTGGGTTCTGGCTATGAATGGTGCAACAGTAAATCTGCTGTGTACATTGAAGGGATAACTAAATCCAAGCTCAGCCTTGTTGAGCACATACCGCTGAGAAAGTTCGCCCTGAATCAATTGGATAGCGCGTCTGTCATACCTCAGCCTGACATCAATTCGCTGCTTGAGATATTCATATTCGAAAAACACATCACTTCCTGACCTGAAGTCCAAAGGTGTCATAATACCTCCTTTGAAAGTGTGGTTATCTAGTAAATCTGTCATTTTTCCAGATACCCCTATCCCAAATCCACGAAGGGGGTCTACTACCCAGTCGGTCCTTAGGCTACTGGTAATAAATTGGGGAGTCATTCGAGTAGGTCCTACTACTCTTTTCTGCAAGTTCTGCCTTCTATAATTGTCAAGAATATTGTTTCTTGCTGCACTTTGTCTAGATTCTTGACCCAATCCAGATGGAATAGTATCAAAGGTGTAATTCTCAGTATCTATACCTCCCCTTCTTTCAAACCTCAGGCGGTCTGTATTGATACTGCCTGTCAAACTTCTAGGGGCAGGGACGGTATCTGTTTTTATTTCCTCAGAACGGGCTTGTCTAGTGGTGGTATCTGTACTTGCTGGCAATCCAAGCATCAAGTCCTCAAGTCTCATGTTCAATGTTGTATCTCTCTTTACCGTGGTAGGTCTCGTGGTATTGCGGACTTCAGGAACTCTTCTTTCATTCTCACCATCAGATCTCCTTGTTGAAATCCTCTCATTTAGTGTTTTAGCCTGTAAAAGCTGTACCCTTGGTGTACTGGGAGTAAACTGATCAGCATTGCTGAAGCTTTCGACTACAAGCCTAGCTTGATTACCGTCTCTGTAAGCATAGGCGATTCTATTGATCCTGGGAGAAAAATCAAACGCTTCGATACTTTTATTAAAAGCAGATACCTGACTGGCAATTCCATTAGATAATGTGAGCCTCATAAGGTTGGTAATCCCACTTTGGTCACTCATCATCAAAATATTGTTTGAATTCAAAACCCGAGGTCTGACATTTTGGTTATTCAGATTGGTGAGTTTTTGGGTAGGCAAGGAATCCCTTAAATCCAAGCTGAACAAATTAAAATAATCAGGCAACAAACGTACATCTGGTGTTTTGGTAATTAGAGAGTCTGGAATTTCTGTATAGTTTGAGGCATAAATAACAGTGGAGTCATTAAGGAAAACAGGGGTGATATTGTCGAATATATCATTGGTCAGCCTTCTGCCTTGACCTCTTACATTGAGTGCATATACGTCAGTCTTCCCATTGGTCATTGCCGAAAGCACCATGTTTCTCCCTGTGGAATTGAAATCAAAACTCAGTACTTGGGTGATATTTCTTAGGAAGATCTTATCTTGAAATGATCCATCAATAGCTCTGGATCTTAAAGTAGTAGTTCCTCTTCTAAAGGTAGCTATTGCCAAATTCAGGGTGTCTCTCCAAGCAATTACAGGAGAAGTCAAATTGACCGGCTGATCAGGAGAAATATTTCCTCCACTGAAAATTGTCCTTTCCCTTCCTGTTGACAAATCCCTTACCTGTACCTTATACCTTCCTCCATTGTTGATCACATAAGCAAGATTTTTTGCATCAGGACTGAATTTGATGTCATTGATAGTACCTAAATGAGCTGAAGAAGTCGCGGCAATTTCATTCCCTGAGTTAATGTCTTTGAAATTTGTCAATACTTGCTGATTGGCACTCACATAAAACTGCTTCCATTGCTCTTGAAAGCCTTTATAATTCATGCCTATAGTGTTTGCGATGCTGTTTTCTTCGTTCCGGTTGATCCTGCTTAGGTTCAAAATACTCGAAATGTACCTTCTGCCATAACGCTCCACAATAAAATTCCAAACTGACTGTCCTATCAATGCAGCTTCTTTTTGCTGAACCTTGTGAAGTTTTATTGTTTTATTGTTTCGGAAATAGTGTCTTACGTAATCGTCCATTTCCCTACTCCATCCATGTGCGAGATACATGGCTGCACCCTCTATGTACCATTCTGGAAAGCTATTGATCAAATTAGATTGGAAAGCATCCGCAATGGTGGAACCATAGAGCATTTCTTCAATGATGATCTTTGAAGTACTATAAATCAATTCCTTTTTAAAATCTTCCCATGTACCTGTAAAGGCAACTTCACCCATTAGTCTACTAAAAAAAGTCTGACCGTCAACTGTATATTCGTCTTTGTTGATATTCAGGTTGCTCTGTAGGATTTCTTCAGGGGAGTTATAAATAAAAATCTTCGGTTTTGTATAAGCTACATAGCCGATCAACTGTGTCAATCTGTCAAATTCGCTTTCCAAATAATCAATTGCCATTCGGGCATTGTTCATGCCTCCATCATAATAATACACCTCAAAATTATTAGAAGTATAGAGGTACCATTCAATATTATTGTGTTGCACTCTGTTTTTACCGAATCTCTCGGTATCGAACTGTGCCTGAACCCATCCCGGCGCCAAACAAAAAACTAGCCCTAGAGCCAAGATTATACCTTTTTTTATCATCATGTATGGATGCACTATTTTGCTAAATATACCTAAAAATAACACTTATGTTTGTTTCAATCTAGTTATGTTCACTTCTTTTTCAGGTTCTTTTCCTTCCAACATGAATGCTACCATCACCTTACTGTAATATGGAATCAAGGAAACGCCCTTCGCCCCAAAACCATTGAAGATATAAACGCTTTCATGGGTCGGATGTTTTCCCAAAAATGGCCTTCTGTCTTTTGTTGCCGGACGGATACCGGTCCTGTGGGCAGCTATCCTAAAATCATTTCCTTTGATCAGCTTTGAAAGCTTTTCTAGCAACTCATTCTTCGCTCTTTCCGTAGGACCCTGATCAAGATCATGCCAACTATATGTTGATCCGACCCGGACAGTTCCATTTGGAAGCGTTATCCTAAAAACACCTCTGTTGATAATTTCATCTGGAGTAAAATCATGATGCATATCCAACACCTCTCCTTTTACAGGAGCAAAAGGAAGGTTTGAAAAGAACCTACTAGAAGCTGAATCCTTTCCATTGCAGAAAACTAGGTTTTTGGCTTTAATTGATCCATAAATGTAGGAACCGTCCTCTTTTTTCAATTGGGTCTCTTCAAAACGCTCTTCAAGAAGCAAGTTTTGACTCTTCAAGAACTGGCTATACAAGTCCAAAAGTGTATTGATGTCCAAATAACCTGAGCTTTTCAACATGACACCTCCGTAGGGATCATTAACTTGTGCAAATTGGCTTTCTGAAAAAATAGAGGCTACATAAGCCGAAAAGGCCGGCTCTCCCGAATACCCCATCCACTCGTTCTGCTCTTCGATACTGAGAAATGGTCTATAAATAGGTTTGGCGTATAGAAATTTTCCCTTTAAAAATTTCTCTAATTCTTTGTAAAGTGGTTCGATTTCTGGAAAAAGAAGATCAGCGTTCCACGTCCGGACCATTTTTTTCCCTGTGATCGGATTGTAAAGGCCAGCTGCTATTCTGCTACTGTTGTTTGCTTTGGGAAGGTCAATTACCAATATACGCTTTCCTTCTTGTAGCAACCTATGGCACAGTACTGTACCTGCTAAGCCTTGACCAATAAGTAAAAAATCTACTTCCATATCCAAAATTAGTTGGTTTATTCGTTATTTTGGGACTTGTCCAGAAAAGATTAGCACATGCTGCACCTTCAATCATTTACATTTAATGCCTTCCTCGAGAACACTTATGTCCTTTATGACGACTCTAAAGAGGCCATCATTTTTGATCCTGGATGTTTTGATAATGATGAGAAGCATACACTGACTTCATTTATCCTTGACGAGGGCCTGAAAGTCACCAAATTGATCAATACTCACTGTCATATTGACCATGTCTTAGGCAATGCATTTGTGAAGCGCTACTATGATGTACCGCTATTGGTTCACAGACAGGAACTGCCGGTACTGAAATCCGTTTCGGTTTATGCTTCCAATTATGGTTTCCCGGGATATGAACCAACTGTACCGGATGGGTTTTTAGAAGAAAACCAAATCATTTCCATAGGCTCTCACCAATTGACCTGTTTATTTGTACCGGGGCATTCGCCTGGACACCTTGTTTTTTATAATGAAGAACACAAAATCTGCATTGCAGGAGACACCTTGTTCCAAGACAGCATAGGACGTACAGATTTGCCTGGTGGTGATCATCATACCCTACTCAGCCATATCAAAAAGGTACTCTTCAGTCTACCTGATGACACACAGGTTTTCCCCGGTCACGGAGGAGCCACTACAATAGGTTATGAAAAGACATACAATCCCTTTGTTGGTAAACAAGCTCGATTTTGAAAATATTAGCCCACATTCCCAATGCCCTTACCAGTCTCAATCTCCTGAGTGGGATGTTCGGGATTTATTATGTATTGCATGGTGATATTCATATAGGGGCATATTTTGTTTTTGCAGCTGCCTTCTTTGATTTTTTCGACGGTTTTGCGGCAAGACTCCTGCGGGTCAGCAGCGAAATTGGCAAACAACTTGACTCACTTGCTGATTTAGTGACTTTTGGGGTTTTGCCAGCTTTCATGATGATGCGGATGATCTCAGGATCAGGAGATGCTGCTTGGCTTCACTTTCTGGCATTTGGCATCGCTGTATTCGCTGCACTCAGGCTGGCCAAATTTAATATCGACACCAGACAAACAGATCGATTTATTGGAGTTCCTACTCCTGCTGTAGCTTTGTTTGTCAGTACCTTACCCTATTTCTTCTCAAATTTTCCTGAAATTTCAAAGCAGCTACAGCAACCGATACCTCTTGTGGTAATTAGTGCAACACTTTGTGTCCTAATGGTAATAGAACTTCCTCTGATAGCTTTAAAATTTAAAACTTTTGCTCCTGCTCCTAACCTGTATCGATATGCCGTCATTGCAATAGGGTTGGGAAGCATCCTGATTTTAGGAATTGCCGGCATTCCGCTGGTTATCATCAGTTATATCTTACTCTCTATTCTAGAGGTTGTAGTAAGCAAAAATGGTTGATGTTAAGGATTTAATAAGAATCAAAAAGCCCATCGGTATCTTCTTGATACTCTTGAGCAATTTTGTAAACGCCCAGAACCTCGATTTTTACAAGTTCCCGATTGTAAAGTCCGGCGTTTACAAAATCACCACTCAACAGCTACAGTCAATTGGTTTTTCCAGTGCTGAAGACGTGTCTGTATATGGTGTCCCCGGCATGTTGCCTCAGTTGTTGGATAGCAGTGCTTTTGAGTTAAGGGTTATCCCACATCAGCTGATCAACGGGCAACTGTTTTGTTATCTGGAAGCAGCACATCGGGTAAATTTAACTGGTTCAGAACCGGTCCTGTCCTACCACCATTACACAGACACACTGACTTACCTTATTGGACCTAAATCGACAATTAAGGAAATAACCCCGTTTCCTGAACCTACCTTGTCTTCACTAGATGGAAACAGCAATTGGACTACATTTCAATTTTTTAAAGAAGCAGCGTATAACGCATTAAATTCTGGAAGAAACTGGTATTCAAAACCTATTTTCTCTGGTCAGGCAAAAAATTTTTCATTCACAAAACCTGCTGGGGCAAAACCCAATAGCCAACTGTGGCTTAAGCTTATGGGGCAGTCATTTTCAGAGAATGTTTTTGATATCGTCTCAGGCAATCAGGCCCTCTCTCAAATAAGAATCGCTCCGATTCCAAATACTACTTACGGTGTCAAAGGTAGAGAGGAAAGTCAGGCAATTGAATTTTCAACCACACAGCAGTCCATAAACTTTTTGATCAGATATAATACCCAAGACATCAATGGTGCCGGATATCTGGATTATGCGCTTCTGGCCTCTAATTTTCCAGATGAAAATTTACCTGACGGAACATATTTTCAATTAGGAGAAGGTTCTTTTACTTATGGATCTGGAAAAAAAGCTTGGATCATTTCCGATCCATACCAGCATTATGAGGTTCAGCCGATGCAAAACGTACCAATGGGTAATAAGCTTGTTGTGTTTAGTCCTGATCAAACACAAGCTGTTCAGGGTATTTCACCTATAAATCTGGAGCTGAGAGGAAGAGGGAGTTCAGCAGCATTACTGGTCATAACTTCAAGAAGCTTATTAGGCGCAGCTAATCGGCTAGCCGGACATAAATCTCAAACCGGCATTGCTACAGAAGTGGTAACATTGGATCAGATATACGATTCTTATGGCTATGGACATGCAGATGTGACAGCAATAAGAAATTTTATTGCGCATCGATATCACTTTGGACAAAGTCTTCAGAATGTACTGTTTTTTGGAAAAGGAACTTTTGATTACAAATCAAAGCTTGGCGGAAGGCCAAACCTTGTGCCTACATATAGCTCACGAAGTAGCTTAAATCCATTGACAACTTATAGTTCTGACGATTATTTTGGATTATTACAGTTGGGAGGGGGTGAATGGTTGGAGTCAAATGCAGGAGATGAAGATCTTGTCATTGGTATAGGCAGGATACCAGCAATCAATAACAGAGAAGCCAACATTGCTGTTGACAAGATTATTGCCTATGAAAATGCAGTAGCATATCCGGCTTTCTGGAAAAACAAGATGATACTTTTTGCTGATGATGGAGATAATAACCTTCACTTAAATGATGCGGAGAGCCATGCCGCGTATGTGAGAGAAAATCACCCGGAAATAGTCATTGATAAACTTTATTTAGACAAATACTCCCAACTCCGAAATAATGGTCAGCAAACATCTCCTGATGCCAAAAAAGCCCTAACTGATGCTGTTTCAAGGGGTGCCTTACTTTTAAACTTTATTGGCCACGGCAATGAAACAACTTTAACTGCAGAAAGGGTATTTACAGTAAGTGATCTGGAAAATTGGTCTGAAAGTTCAGCACTTCCATTGGTAGTCACTGCTACCTGTGAATTTGGACGCCAGGATAGTCCTCTTATAAGATCAGGAGCTGAAGAAATGCTTTTTGCAGAAAAAAAGGGAGCAATCGGCCTGCTAACAACTGGTAGACCTGTATTTAGCAGCCTCAATTTTGCCTTAAACAGTGCTTTTATCAGAGAAGTATTTGTGCAGGAAAATGGTCAAAATGCCGACTTGGGTACAATATTCAGAAAAACCAAAAACAACAGCCAAAACGGTCCATTCAACAGAAATTTTTCTTTAATTGGAGACCCTTCTTTGAAATTGGCCTTACCAACATTAAAATCCCATCCGGATCAAATCACTGATGTGCAAACTGGAATTGCCGTGGATACCATCCGGGCGATTCAAGAAGTGGCTATATTTGGTAAAATCACTGACCCTTTGACTGGAGCGCATATTCCAGCAAATGGCAACTATTGGCTAACCATCTTGGGACCACCCATTACTGCCTCTACATTGGGGGATGAAAGCTCTTCCACAACCTTTATTGAGGAGGAGAACGTGATTTTCTCTGGGAGTGGCACAGTACTAAACGGAGAGTGGTCTTCGGAAGCTATATTACCCCTTACTTTAAAAGATGCTATTGCAAATGGCAAAATCCGGACTGAGGTACAGCTTAGCAGCATAGGCGAAGACGCCACCGGATTCAAATACACTAAAGTTGGCGGTTTGCCACTAAATCCATCCCTGGATCGTGAAGGGCCAATCATCAGATTGAAGTATGGTTTGACTCCTCCTTTCTCTTCCCCAAATGTTCCATTGGAAATACTTCTTGAAGACGTGAGTGGAATCAATATTTCCACCATTGATGCCACTCAATACCTCAAGCTTACCATCAACAACAGGGAGCCTTTCATCTTGAACAGCCTATTTTTGGCTACAGAAAACAGCTTTAGAAAAGGTATAGTCAATGTTTTACTAACAGGTCTTGAAGAAGGGACTAACCAAATAACGGTAGAGGCTTGGGATAATGTGGGAAATGTTGCTTCAAAAACAGAAACGATTACTGTACTTGGAAGCAAGTCTATCACTATAAGCAGCCATCTTGCTTATCCTAATCCTGCCCCCGATTACGTAAGGTTCAGGATACAACATAACAGGTTAGGAGAAACCCTTTTACTGAACCTGAAAATATATTCAGCTATGGGTGTTAAAATATATGAAACCCAGAAACGTTATGTAGAAGCAAATTTTGTGTTGGATGATCTGGAATGGATTTTTTTCAATGACAAAACCAATTATCCCGCAAAAGGGATTTATATTTACAGTTTAGAGCTTGTCTTAGAAAAAGACGGAACTACTGACTATAAGAGCGGTAAAATTATTATTCAATGAACATAACGGCAAAAGGATTTATTAAGCTTTTTATTTTTTCTTGGATAACCTGCTTATCCATACAAGTAAAAGCACAGAATTCGACGCGTCTCACCGGCCAAGATCCAAATAGAAGGGTAATCACCACAGCAGTTCCTTTTCTGAATTTTGCACCAGACAGCCGACATTCTGCAATGGGTGACGCAGGCGTAGCGACCAGTCCCGATGAATTTTCAGCACATTGGAACGCAGGAAAACTTGCATTTATTGAAAATGACATGGGAGTCTCCCTTTCTTATTCACCATGGTTGGGAAGGCTGGTAAATGACATGTCACTCAGCTACCTTACCGCCTACAAAAAAATAGATGAGGTTTCAGCATTTGGATTAGACCTTAGGTATTTTAACATGGGGAGCATTCAGTTGACTGATGGCAGGGGCAATGAGCTTGGAGAATTCACACCACGAGATATCGCTATAGGCGGAACTTATTCACGCAAACTTTCAGACAAGTTGGGACTCGGCATTTCCGCTAGATTTATCCACTCCAACCTTTCAGGCAATTTATCTTCTGTAGGTGGAGCAGAAAGTAGACCAGGTGTGACCGTAGGAACAGATGTTGGTTTATACTATAGGACAGAACTCTTAGCAGGCAATAGAACAGCATATTGGTCTTGGGGGGCAACTATCACCAACATAGGGCCGAAAATCACTTACAACAGTGCTGATGATTTAGATTTTATCCCTACTAATTTTAGATTAGGGACAGCCTATCAAATCAATTTAAATGAAAGCAATAGTTTGACCTTTACTGTAGATGTAAATAAATTGATGGTGCCAACCACTCCAATTTACGCAAGAAACGACGACGGTACCATTCAAACTACTCCTGACGGCACACCCATCATTGCCCCAAACGGAGGTAGGGATCCGGATAGGCCTTTAATCAATGGAATGTTCACTTCTTTTGCAGATGCTCCTGAGGGGTTCAGAGAGGAGCTTCAGGAGGTAATGATTTCGGCAGGAATGGAATATTGGTACAATAGGACCTTCGCCTTGAGAGCGGGATATTTTTATGAAAGTCCAAATAAAGGCGGTAGAAGATATTTCACCATGGGTCTTGGAATCAACTATAACCAGTTAGGATTCAACTTCTCCTACCTTGTACCTCAAATTCAGAATCATCCTTTGGCAGAAACCCTTAGGTTATCTTTAAGTTACAATATTTCGACAAGATGAGTGTAGATAGGTCAAAAGCGCCAGAATATAAAATTCCAGAACACATTTCTTTCCCATCACCAATTAAAAGGACTCTCAGCAATGGAGTCCCTTTATATTTTATACCCACTCCTGAAATCGATGCCATACGCATAGAGCTGAATTCGGGTACTTCAGGTGATAAAAGTAACCTGAAACCTCTGGTTTCTTATTTTACACTGCACTCACTGATGTCTGGGACTAAAGAAAAGACAGCAGCCCAACTTGATGATTTTTTTGATCTATATGCCAGTGAAGTCGAAGTAATAGCTGCTTTTGAATATAACGGCATTTCGTTACTTACTACAGCCAAGCATTTCAAAACAGTGATGCCCGTCTTTCGGGAGGTGCTTACTGAAGCCATATTTCCAGAAAAAGAGTTAGAAAAGAAAAAATCCCAAAAGGCACTAAGCATTACCATTCAAAGAGAACAAAACGGTGCACAGGCAAGCCAGCTTTTCAGACAACAGCTATTCGGCAAAGATCATCCATTTGGTCATATTTCCCGGGAAGATGATGTCGCCAATATATCAAGAGAAGACTTAATTGCATACCATTCTACTTCCTTGTGGAACAATACGGAAGTATTTGTGAGCGGAAATTTAAAAGAGGATGATCTGGAATGCATAGTGTCATGCCTCGAAACACTACCGGTACAGACTTCACAACCAAAGCCTGCTATTTTTCACAATAAAGATAGGCAAAGAGTATATGAGGAACGGCCCAAATCCCTTCAATCTAGCATTAGGTTAGGTTGCCATTTGATCCCTAAAAACCATCCGGACTACCATGGCCTCTTCATTTTCAACACCATTTTAGGGGGCTACTTCGGTAGTAGACTTATCAAAAA
>DAIPZN010000018.1:0-51862 GCA_036782195.1 Cyclobacteriaceae bacterium
ATTGAAAACTCCTTCGGATTTTATAACTTTGCAACTTCTTAAAAATCATCAATTAGTGAAAAAAGTAGCCTTTTATACCCTCGGTTGTAAGCTGAATTACTCAGAAACCTCCACCATCAGCCGGATGTTTGAGCAAAAAGGGTATGCAAAAGTAGAATTTGAACAGGAACCGGATATTTTCATCATCAATACCTGTTCGGTAACTGAAAATGCAGACAAGAAGTGTAAAAAGATTGTCAAAGAGGCGAAAAAAATATCACCTAACAGCTATGTTGCAATAATTGGCTGTTATGCCCAGCTTAAGCCTCAAGAAATTGCTGATATCCCGGGAGTAGATGCTGTTTTGGGAGCAGCGGAAAAATTCAGATTGATTGAACTTTTAGATGGCTTTGCCAAGGAGCAGGAAACTAAAATTCTGGCTTCTGAAATCCAAGAGGCCCAAGTTTTCAATAATGCTTATTCCATTCATGACAGGACAAGGACTTTCTTAAAAGTTCAGGACGGTTGTAACTATGGATGTGCTTTTTGCACCATCCCTCTTGCCAGGGGAAAAAGCAGGAGTGACAGTATAGCCAATATACTTCTTGCAGCTCAGGAGATTGCGCTTACAGATGTAAAAGAAGTGGTCTTGACTGGTGTAAATATCGGTGATTTTGGCATCCAAGAAGGGAAAAGAGTCGAAAGATTTGTGGATTTGGTTAAGGCCTTGGACATGGTAGAAGGGCTTGAAAGGATCAGGATATCTTCTATTGAACCCAATCTACTAACCAATGAAACAATAGAATACGTCTCTCAATCACGTCGGTTTGTGCCTCATTTTCACATTCCTCTACAATCAGGAAGCAATACCATATTGAGAAAGATGGGAAGAAGGTATTTAAGGGAGCTTTATTCTGATAGGGTAGATAAAATTAAGTCCTTGATGCCAAATTGCTGTATTGGCGTAGATGTAATTGTTGGTTTTCCAGGGGAGACTGATGCGCTTTTTTTGGAAACTTACAATTTTCTGAATGAGTTGCCGATTTCTTACCTGCATGTATTCACCTATTCAGAAAGGGCAAACACGCGTGCAGTAGAAATGGATGAGGTAGTGCCTATCAAAAAAAGGAACGAACGCTCGAAAATGCTCAGAATCCTATCTGAGAAGAAGCGAAGAAAATTCTATGAGGAGAATCTTGGTAAAACCTATACGGTACTTTTTGAAGAAGACATTGAAGATGGAAAGATCCATGGCTTTACTGAAAATTATATCAGGGTATCAGCCAAGTACGATCCAATGCTTATCAATGAACTTAAACGTGTCCAGTTGGAATCCATCAATGCCGAGGGACATGTTGAGGTCGCTGAACCAGAGCTGGTATATGAAAAGCATCAATAAGCAGCAGTAGTGGTTTGTTTAAGCACAAGTTTAATCTTATCTGCCTTCTCAATCTGATTCACGAATTCTCTGTAGCCTTCGAATTTATCTGGCGGATATGTCCCTTTAAACATTTTAAGCTTTCTTCTATAGATTATATTTCCATCCAGAAATTCTACTCCAGCTTGGTATATCCCGAATTCCGATTCAAGTTCTACCGCTGAAGGCATAGATTCAATCTGGAATCCCGGTGGAAGAAGGTAAGTGATTTCATCATCATCATCAAAAGCCATTTGCCTTTCAAAACTGTTTTTTCTGGATTTTCCAGGTGCTCCAAGATTAGCGGAGTAAACATTGAGCTGATTTGGTTGCAAAAACAAGCGGGATCCAGATTTGTTAGCCAGACTTCTGACCTGAACATCAGTATGGACCAGCACTTCTGGTATTGGCATATTGTCAATTTCAAACTGTGCCCCTAATACATCAAAAGATTTGAGCGGAAGGTGATTCAATAGCCATTTCTTTTTATCTTCATTTGATTGGACGGCCACTCTCAACAGGTTGTTGTTTTCAACCTGAAGCCCCCTAGCCTCTATATTCAATTTCCCCTTGGCGTTGCCCGAATCCTCTAATTCAAAAACAGCTCGGGACTTTTGGGTGTTGTGCCCCAGCTGATATGATGGGGTTTTGACGAGCTTGCCTCCTTTCTCAGAAACCAATAATGCATGTCTATCAGAGGTAAAGCTCCCTAAAAAACCAAAAGGATTGGTTTGACTTGTACATTCCAACCATATAGTATCCTGTGCCAAGGGTACAGCCAATATAGCGTGGTTGAAATAGTCATTCGGAAACTCTTCAAAAACAGGACGTTTTTTATCTCCCCCAAAAATCAGGGCATATTGACTTGAAATACCTGCTGTTTCGAGCAATGCAGCCATGTAGTTTGATAATGCCTTACAGTCACCATAGCCAGATTTATCAACAGTCATCGCATCAAAAGGCATCAATCCTCCAATTCCAACCTGAATACTGACATACCTGGTCCTGTTCTGCATATATTGATATATGGCTTTAATTTTTTCCAAATCATTTTCCTTATCTGAGATAAGCTCCATCACATCCCTTTTCGTTTGATCTGAAATCTGGTTTTTGCCTTTATTCAGGGAATATATCCATGCTCCCATAGATTCCCAGGATGATAAATTCCCGGTATAACCATCATAAACAAAATCTGAAGGAGCCGCATAAAGCCTTTTGAACAACTGTTCATCCGCAGGCATCAGGGGTTCTACAGAAAAGGCAGAAATGTTGTCTAGTTTCCAGGTTTTTGAGATCATACCTAAACCTGATTGACCTGTTACCACATCTTCTAAAAGGATGTTTTTTGAAAAAAACCTTAGGTTTAGATTTGCTGGATACTCATAAGTAATGCTTGCTGCCTCAACAGGGACTATAGACCAAGTTTGTGGAACCCAATCTGGCAGGTAATAGAGATTAGGAAGTTCTAATTCATATTCAAATTCAACAGTATAAGGGTAACTGACCTGCTGAAGATTCAGCACTTTGACCCTATTGTCCTCATATATGGAGAAACTGCTGAAATTACTGAAATCTGCTATATCTGACTTCTTGTTTTTGAAGAGCAATTTGCCTAACGGATCATAAACAGCGCCAGATATGCTTCTAACTTTGATCTGATTACTATAAGGCACCTGTAAGATGGCAAGTTCAGAAGCAGACTTGTTGAAAATCGTAAATACAGTTTTTTTCCTGTAAGTGATTTTCCCTCCAGCTTCCACAAGCACTTCATCGATATTGTTTCTGACTATCGCCGGGGCATCTTCAAGAAATCCTTTGTCCACTGTCAAAACAGCATATTCCTGTCCATGGACAGATAAAACTGTTGCATACACCACCAGAAAAATCAATACCCTTAATGTCAGCATATCAAACTTTTCTGATGACAATGTTTTCTTTTAACTTTTGCGAGATGGTGTCATATAGCATTCTCAATTCAGCGTATGCAGTAGATGGCATTACTGTTTGGTTGACTTGATAATTGACTAGTATCTGGATTTTTCTGTCGGTTTCATTATAATTAACTCTATAAGTAAAAGAAACAGCCTTTTCTTGGAATTGGATTACTGCTCCTTTGGGGAGTTCCTCTACTACATATCCTTCAGGAACTTCAAAAAACAGAACAGTCTGCTTTCTTTGTGGATATACATAATCAATAGGCAAAACTCTATTTTCCAATTTTAAAGGATTCTCAGCAAGGTTATCTTTCTCAAAGAAATTCAGATAAATTAAACTGCCTGCTTCTGAAAATCCTTCTCCATATTTAATTTCTCCCTTCTCAATAATGTTCTTCTCCTTATCATCAATATTTTCCCAGTCGAGTTCAATAATGGTGACATCTTGATTGTTTGCCAAGAATTCCTCTTTCCTCTTTTCCGGACCAGCAACCACCTGCTTTTTCATCATAACAGAGCTGTATCCCGAGTACGAATTTTTAAATGAAGCTACCAGTTGACCATCTTCAAGTCTATAATTACAGAGAGAGTTGAAACTAACGGGTTGTGCATTAGCCAAATCCACCCATTTGGAGCCTTGGTAAGGCATTATTGCCAGACCTTGCATGTTGATCATTTCAAATGGCAGAAATCCTATAGGCAGATCAGGATCAGACATGTCAAGGATCATTTCCTTACCCCCTACCTTGACGAGCGCTGAAAGGGAATTCAGCTTATACATCACAGGATTACTTGGATTAACAAACCCTCTTCCTCTTGTGGTACCAATGACAGGATGCGCTTCAAAGCCAGCTTCCCTAAGAAATGAAATCAACACGAAATTAAGATCAGCTTGTGACCCCTTACCAGTTTCAAAACTTTTTTCAAGGGATTTGGTGGGATAAATACCTCTTCTGCCATCCCAGCTCATTTTTTTATGGAGAAACGATACTACCTGCAAGAGCTTTTGCTCTTCTGTTTCAACATTGGAAATCAATGCGGGTACATAAGATTTTGCAAATTTGGCTTTCTCAAGATGCTTACCAAAATCCTCATCTACCAGCAGTTCATCTGCTATTTTCGCCCAGCTTTGGGCAATGTTTTGTCTTTGACTATTGGGGAATTGGATGTATTGCAATTGGAACTCCACTTTGGTAGCATAACTATTAGGATTATCAGCAAAAGGTTCTACCCGAAGAGCAGGAGCATCTTTTACTGCCCAATTGTAAATGGAGGTGGTATAATTGACATTGCTATTGGTAATTGTAGTGGTCGTGGTATACTGGCCCGAACGGGTCTTGTCCTGCCAAGAAGCGGTCCCAGTACCTTGGGTTTGCTGAGTTTTAAAATAAGGTACATAACCCTGGTTTGTCTGGGAGAAAGCAAAATATTCAGGATATTCCAAAGTATAGGCACTCCAACGGGTCGGAATGCCGGATTGAAACTCCCACTCCCTTAAGTAAGAAAATAAATCAGATGTGATTTGGTATGTATATTCAATCACACTTCCTTCTTTGACATTTGGAAAAGATATTTTTCTTAAACTGTAAGTTTTGGACACTGCCTCGTCAAAAATATGCTCTTTACCCAATTTTTCCTTTTGGATCACACCTCCTGATGCGTTGTAAACAAATCCTTTTATGTCAAAAACGTTGTCTTTTCTACCTTGGATTGTATAAAAAGGAATTTGTTCGTCGGCATATGAAATCCCTTCTTTGGAGATGATCTTGATTACTTTATGGATCCTATACTTGATCACAAAACCGTCAGTAGCGTTGAATTCAATCTTTGCAGAGCCTACATGGGAAAGCACCACCGCCTCAGCATTTGGATCTGCATCATAGGTTTTCATGGACACTAGATCATCCGGAATACTTCCGAATTTAAGTTCATAATTTTGCGCATAAGAAATGCTGACGGTCAACAAAAAAAAGAGACCGAATAGGGGTGATTTTCGGAATATTAACATAGAAAGCTGGGATTAGCACTCAAAATGTAGTTATTAATTTTTAGTAACTAAAAATTATCTATGTTTTTTTATGGATTTTTTTTGTCAAATATGGAAAAGTTGCAACTATGGACAAAACTTGCTTTGGAAGCATCCTACTCGCTGGAAATGAAGCTCGTACAGACACCTACCTTATGTCAGGCTGTCTTAGCAGTATTTTAGCCAAGATGAGAATTTGCTTTTATAGTATATTTTGACTTTTTTTATGTAATTAGACAAAATAAAATTTAAATTTTTATAATTAATAAAATACCAAATTAAACTTATCATGAAATCCTTTTTGACGCCAACAGGTAGAATTACCAGAAGAAAATACCTCATCTTTTTCTTGGTTTTTTTCTTTGCAAACCTGCTTTGTCTCCTGAAAATGTGGGAGGCATACCAGATAGACAACTGGACATCCTTTGTTGCATATGGTGTATTACTTTTAATTACAATATATGTCCTATTGGTACAATCAGCCAAAAGGCTTCATGATCTGGGCTACCCTGCCAAATATGCACTGTACCTTCTTATTCCTCCTCCTATCAATTTTATAGGCTTCGTATGGTTGAGTTATAAAGAAGGCCAAGTTGGAGACAATGAATTTGGTAAAGATCCAAGAAAAACCGACATGGTCAGCTAAACTTAGACTGATGCAGTTCTTTTTTTCCTTTTCTTCTTTTTGAGTTTGTTTATCCAGATCAATGTACCGGTAATGGGCAATGTTGTTGCAATCAAACAGGCGAGGAAATACAGCAATTTTGAAAATTTGCCGTAAACATCCCCGATATGAAGGGATTTAATAGAGCTGGCAATTCTCTCATTGATTGGTTTATCTCTGAAGATCTGGATTTCGGATAGATTCATTTCACTGTCAAATACCAACCTGTCTCCCGCTGCAGGCGCAAAAAAACCTGTCCGGTTTTTACTTAAGGAAATTGGATCTCCGATTTTTTGAGGAAAACTGATCCTGTAATTACCCTCATAAGGAAGTTGAAAATCGGCAAGTTGCAGGACAAGATCCACATCTATAAATGTGGGTTGTCCATCTGCATTATTTTCAGCTTCGGATAAAGAAAATTTTCCTGAACCTCCATTACCTCGACTTCCTCCCTTTGGAGTTTCTGGTTTTTCCTGATAAGTACCCAAAGTCTTTTGTAGACCATCCCTATACCACGGGAATGACCAAAATGGCCCAGTAAGCCCCATCAGCAAAAGAAAAATAAAGGAATAAAAAGCCAGGGTATTGTGCAGATCATGGTTTAGGCGCTTCCAATTGCTATTGAATTTCACCTTTAAACCCTGCCTCCAGTTTTTAATTTTCTGAGGGATCCAAATGACGATACCTGTAAGCAGGCCAAGTGTGAATAAAATGGTAGCCGTGCCGGTAATATAGCTACCCAAGGTTCTATTGGGAAGTTCCTCTATAATAGGCTGTTCAATTTTATCCAAAAGCAACCACCTATGAAGACTAAACATGTCTTTCATCAGCTTGTCTGCCCATGTTTCTTCAAGACTGCTACCAAGTATTTCTGCGGTGTAGGGATTGACATAATAGGTAGTACCAAACCTACTTTGATCTCCTTCCTTTTTCATACTGATTTGATACGATCGGTCTGCAGCAGCAAATACACTGAGGGAATTTACATTCCCTTCAACTTTTGATTTCACAGTTTCCAAAATTTGATTTGCACCAAGTTGTTTGGAGTTTCCAATTGGCTGTACGTAGTGCAAATCAGGAGCAGCCCATTCTTTTATTTCCGTACTATAGACATAGACAGTGCCAGTAAAACACACCACCACCAAAACAAGACCACTTATCAACCCTAACCAAAGATGTACTTCATTGAATACATGTCTTACCTTTTGCCACGGGGTTTTTGTTCTTTTATTTTTCATCTTCTATTCAATCTTGCCAATATCAAGGCATCCACCATACTTTATTTACCAAAACTCTATCAGGGCCTTGTTTGGCCACTTCATCATAGTTTGTACCCAGTTCTGTTTCAGGATACATTAGACGCATAGGCCTCCCCTGCACACCACTGGCGATGCTAGCTGGATAGGCTGGCATACCTAGTCTGCGGTAATCGTTCCAAGCTTCAATACTGCTGATACTATTCAGTGCCAGCCATTTTTGCTCAATTATTTTCTCTAAGGGATTTGGGGTATTTGAAAGGGCGACTTCAGGGCCCGAAATATAAGTAGAAACCCCTGAATTCACTTTAAGGTAGGTAAATGAAGCTTGGATGCCTTGCTGATAAAGTTCATCCATGGAGCTGGTCAACCAACCTCTGTAAGCAGCTTCTGCCTGAAG
The DNA here is from genome assembly GCA_036782195.1 of Cyclobacteriaceae bacterium. GTDB lineage: Bacteria > Bacteroidota > Bacteroidia > Cytophagales > Cyclobacteriaceae > DAIPZN01. The sequence continues at coordinate 7,677 of DAIPZN010000018.1, forward strand.
AAACAAGGATTCAAAATCAGATAACAAGACCAACGGTTGTCCGAAACTATGAAACAGACCTGTTGGTTGCCCGTTGTTTTCAAGGGGACCTTTAAAAGCAGAAGTTTGCTGTCGGTCATAAATAGGATTTCCTACATCCGGGTTGCCAAACAACACTCCTCTAAAACCATCGGAAGTGACTGTATAGAGCGCCTGAATTCTCGGATCCCCCAGTCTGGATAGGGTACTGATTACAAATTCGGTTGGTCTGATATTCTGCCGGTTCGTAGTTTCAGCACCTTGGACATTCCGGTAATAATTTTCCCAAAAGGGATTCATTTTGCCTGTTGAATTGAGATACCCTGGATTGACTGCCGCCAATTCACCTAGCCCCAAAAACCCATTCCCTTCAAGTGCTATAGCATTGAGTTGTGCTGAAATATAACCTCTGTCTCCTTTTTCACTTTGCCGGAGCAGTGCCCTCAGTTTGATTGTATTGCCAAATTTTGCCCAGAGCTGCTTATTGCCTTTAAAAAGAATATCACCATGGTTCAGGTTTGCCTGTACGCTTGATGATTTCACATCTTCAATACCTGATGATATCAGCTCAAGGGATTTGGCATATACCTCCTGACCAGGTTGATATGCTGGATTTAGGAAGCTACTTCCTTGTGCAGCTTGGTCAAAAGGAATGTTATTGTAAAAATCTACAAGTCTTAAAAAAAGCCACCCTTGCATAATTTTGGATACTCCCTGATAAAATAAGTCTCCGGATTGCTCTGCTTCTTTTTGGATCAACCTAAAGTATAGAATATTGTTGTAGCCTGTTTCCCAAACCGGAATACCCTCTCTTTGCGTCCTGATATTTAAGCCATTGTATGTTTTGAGATCAAAGAACTGGTTGCTACCGTCGTTATTTGTACCCCAGTATCCACCCCAAAACCCTCCAATTTGGTTGATTTGTAAGACCTCTTGATTGGCAACTGCCACGAGTGCAGCAGGTAATTTGGCATTCAACGGCAGATTCTCGGAAACAGGGCTGTTTGGGTTTTGGTTGACATCCAAAAAGTCACTACATGAAGCAAATAATGCCAAGCTATAGATAAAGAGGATTTTGCTTTTAAGATTAAATTTTTTCATGATTTAGAACTTTTAAAAACCTGCATTTAAAGTGAATCCGATTGTTCTCATAGGGGGTACTTGTCTAAAGCTGTAATAGCCATCTGTATTGTTGTAGAGGTATTCGGGGTCACCGATATTATTGCTGGAATGGGTAATGATAAATAAGTTGGTCGCCACAACTCCTACCTGGGCTTGCCTGATGACACGCTGATTTTCAAGCCATTTATCAGGAAGTCTGTAGCTGATATTCAGTTCCCTCATTTTGAAGAAGTCTGCTTTTGCTGCGGTATTGCTTTGAACAGCTCCTTGGGCAGTCCAAAACTCCTTTCCTCCCCCTGAAGTCAAAAGGCTGGTATTGGGCATATATCCTCCCCCTTCAGTTTCCACTACAGAGTTTGGCCATACGAAAGGAGCCCGACCGAATGCAGCTGTTATGGGATGTGTGCCTGCCTCATACATTGGTGGAATGGTTTCGGAATAAAACCATCCTCCCATACGCCAATCAAACTGCATCCCTAAGGTGAAACTTCTGTATTCGAAGCTGGAATTGATACCGACCATGTGTGGCGGTACCATTGGTCCTAGAATTACATTTTCTGGTGCCACTAAGGGATTGCCTGTCTGACTATCCACCACTACCCTGCCAGCAGGGTCTCTTTGGTAATCGCTGACATATAGACTTGGAAATTGCTCCCCAACAATGGCAAAAGATTGACGGAAATTCTGCCTAAACTGGGCCCCTCCATAAAGTTCTTTCACCCTGTTATCTGTATAGGTATAATTTACTCCAAGCTGCCAACGCATTTCCATGCTTCTATACACATCACCGGACAAACTCAATTCCCATATTTTGTTGGTCATCCTCCCTGCATTGACCAGCATGGCGTTGTATCCAGTTGCTCTGGAAACACTGGCGTTGGATATTTGCCCATCTGCATCCGCATATACATAGGTTGCATCAAAGTAGAGCCTGTGATTGAACAGACCTAGCTGCATACCTATTTCATAGGAGGTGACGAATTCAGGTCTGATATCAGGGTTGGGATTAGTAAGGCTTGGCAGAAAACCCACCGAATTGGCGAATGGAAACCCATTGCTCTGAGCATAAGGATTGTTCAATTGATAAGGAGCCAAGGTGACATTACCTGTCTTGTTCCAAGAGCTGTAGAGTTTGGCATAAGATAGCTTCCTTAATCCTCTTAAAGCAGGAATGGCTTCTGAAGCAATGAATGAAGCACTAATACCGGGATAGAAGTAAGAACGGTTTTGTTTACTCAATACAGAATTCCAGTCATTTCTTCCCGTAAGGGTAATATATAATTGGTCTTTGTAGCTATTCACCCACTCAGCATATACTCCGACAGCTCTTTGCTCTGTGATGGTCGTACCTCCTGAAAGTTCTCCCTGCCTACTTTCAGGGTTGATAATATCAGAATAGAGCAAATTGGTAGCAGCTATGTTGGACTGCTTTCGATAGTCCGCCCTAATGTTGTTGCCTACAAGTAAACGGCTTGACACATCTCCAAAAGATTTATTAAAAGAAAGGATAAAGTCATTGTTGAATCTTCTGTAAAACAATGATCCATCATTGACTGCACCTATGGTATTGCGTGTACCAGGTGCTTCATATCTTTTTGTAAATGTCCTGATTTGGTCGGTTGAGCTGTACAATCCTCCTCTGTATAGGATTTCAAACCATGGTGCAACCTCATATTTCAGTTCTATTTTGCCATTGACAATCTGCTGTGTATTTTGATCCCTGATATTATCGATCAAGAAAAATGGATTCCTTAGCCAGCTACCGTTAGGGATAAAGTAATTTCTGGGATTTCCTGGTCCATTGGGATCTTCCCAATCACGGATCAGACTATAATCAAAATTGGCAGGATACCTATAAGCACTGATCCATGGTCCATCGGGTGTTATATCTTTGTTGTTCAGGATGTAGTTCACATTATAAGCTGAGGAGAGTTTTCCAAAATTTCTAGTCCCATTGAATCTCAAATTGATCCTGTCATTTTTATCCTTTGGAATGATCCCCGACTGGGTAACATGTTGAGCAGAAAGAAAGTAGGTAGTGACATCATCACCCCCTGAAAAGGAAATGTCATTTTGAACATTTACCCCGGTCTGGAATAATGACAATCTATTATCCCTAGATGGAGCTGCAAAGCGGATCATGGTTTGGGATCCATCTGGAAGAGGTGCGCCAAAGGGCTGCATAGAGCCATCAAAAGCAGGGCCCCAGGATTCAAATGTAGTTGGGATATATTGTCCATTCTGACCCTGACCGTAGATGGTCTGAGCTTCCGGAAGGAAATAAACATTTGAAAAAGTGGTTGTATTTGAAATGTTAACCTGGCCTTTGCCCTTCTGACCGCTTTTGGTAGTGATCATCAGTGCTCCATTGACACCTTCCGAGCCATAAAGTGCAGCAGCATTTGCACCTTTGAGTACCGTGATACTTTCAATGTCATTAGGATTCAATCTGTTGATATTTGGAATGGGTACGCCGTCCACCACATACAATGGCTCATTGACGTTTCTGCCGTCAATCCCAGTTGTCCTTTGGAGGGATCTATTGCCTCTTAGTACAACTTGGGCCGCAGGATCAACTTTGCTATCATAGGTATTGATCCTCAAGCCAGCAACCTTGCTCTGAAGACCAAAAATAGGATTGACCACCCTACCCTGATTCAAGTTGTCATTGCTGACTACCTGAGCTGAGCTACCCAGTTCTTTGGCAGATCTATTGATCCCCAAAGCACCGGTCACCTGAACTTCAGAAAGCAATGTCACCTCCTCTTCCAAAAAAATGGAAATTTCCTTCTCATCAGCTGGAACATCGATCTCTGTCGGAAGGTATCCGACAAATCTAACAACCAACGTCTCGCCAACATGGGCGTACATCCTGAATTTTCCAGATACATCCGTAACGGCAGTTGTTGCATTGTCTTTGACCTGAATGGTCGCCCCGGGAAGAGGTTGACGGCTGTAAGCATCTTTTATAATCCCATTGACATGTACTCTTTGAGCTAAAGCTTCTACACCGCTCATCACCAGAATTAAAACAAGTAAAACTATTCTCATAGCAATCTGTAAATTGTTATTTAGATTAAATCTAAAAAAGATTAATATTGTGCAAAAGTAGTGGGAGTCTATTGGCAAGAGCCACGATAAATGGAATAAAAATGACGGGAAAAGAAAAAAATGAAATGAAGAGCGAGTTTAAAGCTATTTCTTCTACCAGTGTTTTCATAGGTAAGCATACCTCTATAAGCATCTTTAAACCAGGTTCAAAACCTGCTCCAATACAATTTTCCGGAGTAACTTGTCTTCTTGTATGTATAGCGGGACAATACGAAGTTGAATGTGAGGGCATTGTTTTATTATTGGACACTATGACTTTTGCCATACCGCCTTCTGGCTCCATGTCTTTAACGCTGACAGGTAAAACCAAAGAATCCGAGCTGGTTCTGCTTACTTTTAAAGGTCATCTAAGAGAATGTTTTGACTACATTGATCATTCATTAAGTGATGAAAGTTTTTCTCTTATTTCTAACAGGATTTTGACGGATTCTTGGGACAAACCCGTAGATTTCGATCACGAAGCCATTCGATTTTTTCATTATTTCAAACAGACACGGATACCCCCTCAAATTTTGGAGGCTTATTACAAAGTGAAATTCAAAGAGATCTGGCTACTTGCGATAAGTTCATTGATTTTTCAAGACAAAAAAGATAAACAAGTACTTCCTGAAGATGCTGTAGATCAGATGAACAAGGTCAAACACATCCTGTCTACGCGGTATTCGGAACCTTTGACACTAAAAGAGATCGCCCATGAGGTAGGGACAAATGAATTTTCACTAAAAAAGAATTTCAAGATTCTATTCGGAAGGACGGTATTTCAATATTGGACCGATCTGAAAATGGGGATGGCCCGTCGCTGGATTTTGGATTCGCAGCTAAATATTTCAGAAGTTGCTGAGAAATTGGGTTACATGCATGCTACACATTTTTCAGCAGCCTTTAAAAAACATTTTGGGTATTTGCCCAATACCTTGAAAAGACATTAATAAATAGCTGAGAGGTCAACTATTGAAGTGTCTTCACTGCATGGTCTACTGCTCTTGCAGCCAATGCCATATAAGTAATTGAAGGGTTTTGAGTACCAGTAGAAGTCATACAGGCCCCATCTGTCACTATTACATTAGGACAGGCATGCAATTGGTTCCAACTGTTCAGAAGACTTGTATTAGGATCTTTTCCCATGCGGACACCACCCATTTCGTGTATATCCAATCCTGGTGCTTGCTTGGAGTCAAAGGTACGGATATTGCTACAACCTGCTTTTTCGAGCATTTCAGTTCCTTGGCTCCAAAAATCTCTGATGATTTTCTCGTCATTGTCATCATAATCAACATTGATTTTCAGAAGTGGAATACCCCAACTGTCTTTTTCAGTTGTACTCAGTTGAACTTGACTGATTTCTTTTGGGATAGTTTCACCCTGCATCATCATAAAAACAGACCATGGCCCAGGTTCTGAATTGGCTTCTTTAAATGCCTCACCAAATGGAGCATTAGCAGCACTACCCCAACCTCCCCTTCCTGCAGTATAAAAGGTCATGTAGCCTCTTAAGAAATCCATCTCCTGCTTTTTGACATTTCTGAAATTGGGCATCATCACTGCTGTAGGCCTTCTTCCGAAATAGTATTTGTCTTCAAAACCTTCAAATGAAGCACCTATTGTTCCTCTGTAATTATGGAAAGCAATGTATTTCCCCAAGAGCCCATTGTCATTACCTAAGCCATTTGGAAATCTGTCTGAGATACTATTCAATAATATCAGATTTGAATTGAGGGTCGAGGCGTTGAGGAAAATTACTTTAGCATAATACTCATGCATTTCATTGGTTTCGGTATCCACCACCCTCACTCCTGTAACTCTTTCCAACCTGTCGTCATAAATGATGGAATGAACTACTGAATGAGGCCTTAATGTCAGTTTACCAGTGGCTGCTGCTGCGGGAAGTGTTGCGGCATTTGAACTAAAATAACCTCCATAAGGACAGCCTCTATAGCATTGGTTTCGAGCCATACACTGTCCTCTACCCTGCTTCAAATGCACCTCTGTGGGTTTGGTCAGATGTGCACAACGGCCAATCATCACATGTCTGTCCTGATATTGGGCCAAGATCCTGTCTCTGATTTCCTTTTCTACACAATTCATTTCCCAAGCAGGAAGAAATTCGCCGTCTGGAAGTGTCTCTACACCGTCATAATTACCGCTTACACCTATAAAACGTTCCACGTAACTATACCAAGGTGCTATATCTTCATACCTGATCGGCCAATCTACCGCAAATCCATCCCTCCCAGGACCCTCAAAATCATACTTGCTCCAACGCTGGGTCTGGCGTGCCCATATCAGGGATTTGCCTCCAACCTGGTAGCCTCTAATCCAATCAAATGGTTTGTCCTGTATATATGGATGCTCCTGATCCCTGACAAAGAAGTGTCTGGTATCTTCTTTATAGGCATAACACCTGTTCACGACAGGGTTCTGAAGCTTTTGATCACGGGGAATCTGATTACGATGAGGCATTTCCCAAGGCGCAGAAGTCATTGTGGGATAGTCCTTTCGGTGCTCCACGTTTCTTCCCCGCTCCAACACCAGGGTGCTTAGTCCTTTTTCACAGCATTCTTTGGCTGCCCATCCACCACTAATTCCTGAACCGATTACAATCGCATCGTAACTGTTTTTGTCTTTTAGTGTCATGGGAAGAATTTATTCGTACCGTAGAGATTCTATAGGATCGAGTCGGCTGGCTTTTCTCGCAGGGAAATATCCTGAACCCAAGCCTACAAGCACGCAGATGATGAGTGAAATTATAATCCAAAGCCAAGGGATCAAAAAGCCTCCCGGACCGATCAAATTTGCGATAATGTTGCCAATGCCGATACCGAGGATGACTCCTAGTATCCCTCCCAAGATACAAATAGTTATGGCTTCAATCAAAAACTGTTGCCGGATCCGTAAAGGTGTTGCTCCAAGCGCTTTCCTTACGCCAATTTCTCTTGTTCTTTCTGTGACAGATACCATCATGATATTCATCAAGCCTATGGAGGCTCCCAATAAAGTGATAAATCCAATGGTAAAGCCCCCAGCTCTAAGATATCCGGCCACTTCTTCCAGGCTTTCTCCAACAGAGCGGCTTTTGGCAAGCTCAAAAGAATCCTCTTCTCCCACCCTATCCTGTCTTATTTTCCGCATAATGCCGGTGGCTTGCCCCATTTCGTATTCCAATCTAAGCGGGTCGGAACCGCTCGCAGTCAGGTTGTATCTGAAAGTACCCCTACTATCCAACCTACTCGCATTTTCTATGGGAATAAAAACAGCCCTATCTGCGCCTGGACCGCCACCCACTCCTCCCTGCTTCTCGAGCACTCCAATTATGGTGTATCTTCTTCCATAAATGGTGAGGTATTCATTTATTGGGTTTTCTTTTTGATCAAATAAAGTTTCAATGACATCTACACCAACTATACAGACATTGTTTCCATATTGAACTTCTGCAGCACTAAAGTTTCTGCCGTTATTGATTTTTAGCGCCTTAAGTTTAAAATAAAGGTCATCTGCACCTGTCACCCGAACATTGGGGTTGGTTTTTTTAGATCCTCTTTTTATTTCAGCGGCACCTGTGACGGTAGAAAAAACAGTAGAGGGACCAATGGAGTTGTATTCTTCCTGAAACTTGATCAACTCCTTGTATTTGATCGAAGGATAGGTTTTCTCAACCTTTCCATCCTGAACAGCTGAACCTCCGGAAAAACCTCGGGAACGAATATCAAAATTGTTAGCCCCCAAACCTGAGAAACTCTCCTCAATCTGGGCTTTGATCCCATCTATGGCAGTAAGCATGCCCACTAGGGAGGATATGCCAATAGCGATTATTGTTCCTGTCAAAACAGTTCTCAACAAATTCACTTTTACGGACCTTAAAGCCTCCTTTACGTTTTCGATCAAATTCATACAGTGTCCAGATTAGAACAATTTTATGGTTAAAAAGCCAAACTACGCATTAATAATAAACATTATCTCTAAAATACAGATGGCTTAGGTTTAAAAATTATGAATGCAAAAAAGCCGTTTTTAATGCATCCTATCTCCTCTGAATTCAAGCTGTCTCATGACTTCCGCTTCATAAAGCAGCCATTCCTCCCATCGCTTCCTTACTTCTTCTTCGGGGCAGATAGATTTAGCCAGTTCAATAAAATTTACGTAATGTCCTGCCTCTGACACCATTAATTCATAATAGAACTTCCGAAGTTCCTCATCATTAAGCTCATTGGCCAAATGTTTGAAACGTTCACAACTTCTGGCTTCTATCAAAGCATTCATAAGCAGCAGTTCTCTCAATTGGGTATTTCTGCTTCCCCCTTTTTGAACAAACTGCAGTAACTTCACAACATATTCGTCCTTTCTTGGCTTTCCTAATTGGAAGCCTCTTTTTTTGAGCATTTCGAGGACGCGTTCAAAATGCCCCCATTCCTCTGCAACAACCGGGGTAAGTGCGGAGACAATCTCTTCAAAATCATGAAAATTGATGATAAGAGATATGCAGGAAGACGCTGCTTTTTGTTCACAGTATGCATGGTCTACCAAAATATCCTCAATGTTTTTACTTGCGATATCCACCCATCTAGGGTCTGTTGGCAGCTTGAGGTGCAACATTTTTTGTCTTGTAGAATCTACCCATTCTTTCATACCTCAGTCAAATAAAGGCCAACTAATCCCTACATCAAACATCCTTCTCAAACCAGTATAATATGGCGTTACAAAATACCCTTCCTGGGCCATGGTATTGATATTGATATGGTTCATCCTGAATAATAACCTAGTCCTATTAATCCGGGCATTGAGAAAAAAGTCAATTACAGGATACCCATACACATTGAATTGATCTTGGAGATGAAACTGTTGGATCACAGGGCTATAGGCATAAGCAAAATTATCACTTCTATATCTGCCTGCAATGCCTATTTGGATGAAAATATTTTCATCAAACATTGGACTGTCATAATAAACTTTCGAATTCACCACCCATTCCGGTATCCTGAAATTGTCGCTCCCGTCACCTGTCAGCAAAGAATAATATGCTTCTGATTCCCAAAAGAATTTCCCTCTGATATTGAAAACAGATTTTACTCCCGGGATAACCATAAAGGCCTCAGCACTGGATTGTGTTGGCAGCTGCTCATGGTCGAAATACACAAAATTGTTGATCCTGTTGATGGTGACGCTTGGTCTGAAACTCCACCTTTTGAAATCCAGTTTGACCACTCCTTTGACTTGGTCCACTCCTGTATTCAGAAAGTCATTGACCCACCTGTGGTGGTTGCCTCGATAGACCATCTGCATGGCGGTTGGTTTGTAAAGCGCTTTGGTATATGAGGCTTCAAGCCAAGGGGAGACAAAAAGACCATGCAGCCTAAACGCCCCTGGCAGCAGGTATTCTCCATCAGCCTCAAACCTCCATGAGCTATTGATTTCTCCTCTTAAGGCGCCACCGACATAGAATTCATTGAACCCATAATTGTCAACCATGAAGGGACTCGATAGGCTGCCTGTGCGGTATTTTACAAAGGCATTGTAATAGATCGGACCTAAATCACCCTTAAATCCCAATTCATTTGACCAATTGGCAAATCTATTTGAGTTATAGGTGCTATCTGCCGTATTAAAACGCTCAGGGTGAAACCTTTTAAAAAAGCTTGAATCGCTCCTTGCAAAATTTGCCGAGAAGCTGATAGCCTGCTTGCGCCTATCTAGGATATGGTATGCCTGCCAGCCTTTGACAATCTCATATTCTTGATACAAATGATACTCTTGCCTCAGATCCACGGCTCTTGCCCTATTCAGCCAGACCTTAGCGTCTTCATATGCAAAAAGCAGAGAATTCTCATCCACATCCTGAGGAATGATCCCTCCTTGTTCGTTGACACCGTGACGTGTCCTGCTGAAGTTACCCAGCATAAAGTATTTCTCATTCTTCGACCTGTAATTCGTATGAAAAGAATAAGCATTTTTATCGGCCAAATTATCGTCTCTTGCACTGGGATTTAATGTTTTTCTGGACCTGATGGTATTGAAATTAAAGCCGAGATTCCACCTTGAGTTTACATTCCGGGCAAATGCTATATCCAGCATGTTTCTGTTGCCACCTCCGAAAAATGCAGACATATTGGTATATGGCGACTTGGTGTCGTAATACTTCATACTATCGGAACTGTGGTTGTACAGGTCATATACATGAAATCCTGATGTAGTCCCAATCATTTTGGGTGCATCATAAAAAATAGGAATTGCTGCACTGCCAATATTTCCTAAATCCTGATAAAGCCAGCCGCTTCTAGCTACTGGTTCATAATATTGGAAGTTGTTCAGCAAAGTATCTACTTCATACTTCTTAATCCGATTAGCCTTTACGTCCTTCTGAAAAAAATAAAGGGTAGTTTTTGGTCCAAAGACCATCTTAGTTGAATCATCAATCAGCTTTCTTCTACCTCCTTGTTCATCCTGATCAGGATTTACTTCTTGCCTTTCCCGAACTTGCTGTTGTGGAAACTGACCCTGACCTTGTCCCTGACCCTGACCTTGAACCGGCCTTTGAGCCCAAGTCTGTGTGGTCAGCAGAAGGCCTATTAGGAAAATGAATACAGGTTTAGCGTTGTTCACGGAAATTTTACTTTGGCAATAGAAACCTCTTCAAGTTTTTTCAGAAGAAACTTTTGATCTTCCTCCTCAAGTCGGATACTTACAGGTAGGGCAAAAATCGGAATTTCATTTAAATATTCAGCCAAAGCTGGTGTTTTAAGTTTTGTAGCATCCTTTTCAGTGGTCAAAATGACAGCATCCGGATGCGAATGAATCAACAATGCCATGGATTTGGCGTCTTCTTCACTGTAATGATGGTGATCAGCAAATTCAAGATGTCCCACCAATTCAAATTTATGTTTTACCTCTTTGAGCAATGCAACAGTATCTGCGATACCTGTGACCAAAACAGCCTTACTCCGTATCTGAATAGGTTTTTTAAAAACGGGATAGGGATCACCATATTGCAAACTACTGAAGATAATCCTAACATCCTTTTTTAAATGTCCTTTAGCCTTGCTGACAAACATTTCTTTTTCTACCTGGCTCATTTCCACTGGGCATTTAGTGACTACAAGCACATCTGCCCGATTTGCCCCTGAAGCATACTCTCTAAGTGTTCCAGCCGGTAAAAGATGGTCGGTAAAAAAGGGCTTTTGGTAAGTTGTAAGCAGGATATAAGTATCGGCTTTGACATATCTGTGTTGGAAAGCATCGTCCAATAATATGTAACCGAGATCAGGCCATTTTTCTATCATTTTGGGTATGGCCATAGCCCTTTTTTCACAAACTACCACATGTACTTCATGACCGAATTTGGCATACACCTGCATGGGTTCATCACCTATATCTTCAGGTGTTGAGCATGAGCTTGCAATTCTAAATCCTTTTGTTTTACGCCCATAGCCTCTGCTGAGGGTAGCCACCTTATGGTCCCCTTTCAGTTGCATGATCAAATATTCGACAAAAGGAGTTTTTCCTGTCCCTCCTATACTAAGATTTCCTACAGCCACTGTAGGCAAATCAAATTGCTTGCTTTGTAGTATCCCTTTGTCAAATAGCCAATTCCGAGTAGCTGTCACAGCTCCATAAAGCATAGCAAAAGGATAAAGCAGGGGAATATAAAAAGGCATTGACCGAATTTGCTTATTTTTGGCCAAAGTAAATTAAAAAATATGGTTTATTCGATTGGTGATATTGTTTCTTTCCTCGAAAAAATTGCCCCTCCATCGTATCAGGAAAGTTATGATAATGCCCAACTATTGACAGGAGACAGAACAGTGGCTTTAAGGGGGATATTATGCTCCCTTGATGTTACCGAGGAGGTTGTGGAAGAGGCTATCTCCTTAGGATGCAACCTTATCGTAGCACATCACCCAGTTATCTTCAAAGGACTTAAAAGTCTGACAGGTAATAATCATGTGGAACGGACAATCATTAAAGCCATCAAAAAGGATATTGCCATCTACGCGATTCATACCAATCTGGACCATATTTCCACAGGAGTAAATCATAAGCTTTCCCGAAAATTGGGACTCATCCATACACGCATCCTTCAGCCTAAGCGGGAGATTCTTACTAAATTGGTCACTTTCGCACCCTTGGAAGCGAAGCAAAAGGTATTGGAAGCACTCTTTGCAGCCGGAGCCGGAAATATCGGACAATATGCCAACTGCAGCTTTAGCACTACCGGTACCGGCACCTATACCCCGCTCTCAGGTGCAAATCCCTACAAAGGGACTTCAGGAGTGCCACATGAAGAAACCGAATCCCGAATTGAAGTGATCCTTCCGTCTTACTTGGAAAACCAGGTTTTGAAAGCCTTAATGAAAGCCCATCCCTATGAAGAGGTAGCTTACTTTCTGCAGCAACTGAGGAATGAAAACCAAGAAGTCGGGGCAGGGATGATAGGTGAATTGGAACATGAAATGTCAGCAGATGATTTTATCAATCATGTCAAAAACAACTTAGAACTCAAAGTAATCAAACATACCAGATTTCTAGGAAGGAAAATCAAACGTGTAGCCGTATGCGGAGGTGCAGGGATTTTTTTGTTGAATCAGGCTAAAAAATCAAAAGCAGATGTGTTTATCACTTCTGATATAAAGTATCATGAATTCTTTGATGCTGAAAATGAGTTAGTTATTTTTGACGTCGGTCATTATGAAAGTGAAATTTATACAAAAGAATTGTTAGGAGAGATAATCTCACAAAATTTTACTAATATTGCACTCTATTTGACAAAAGTAGTTACGAATCCGATAACTTATACATAGTACATGGAAAGTACAGTTTCACAAAAACTAGACGCACTCTTAAACCTTCAAAGAATAGATTCCCGTCTTGATGCGATTTTTAAAATAAGAGGTGCTCTTCCAGAAGAAGTTCAAGACCTTGAAGATGAAATTATCGGGTATCAAACTAGACTGGATAAATTCAATCAGGATATATTGACCCTTGAGGAAGACATCAAACGTTATAAAGAAAACATCAAGGAATCCGAAAAACTGATCAAGAAATATCAAGATCAGCAAATGAACGTCCGAAACAATAGGGAATACGACGCCATTACGAAGGAACTTGAGCTTCAGGATCTGGAAATACAAGTTTCCAAGAAAAAGATCGGAGAAGCGCAGACAAAGATCGAAAGTAAAAACAAAGATGTCGAAGACTTAAAAGGTGTGCTTTCCGAAAGAAAGAAAGACCTTGACAATAAAAAAGCTGAGCTTCAGACCATTATTGCCGAAAGCGAAAATGAAGAAAATAAGCTCATCAACGACAAAGAAAAAGCCATTAAGAAAATAGAAGAAAGACTTTCTAAGTCCTATCTCAAAATCAGAGAAAACGCCAAAAACGGTTTGGCTGTTGTATTGGTTAAAAGAGGTGCTTGCGGAGGTTGTTTCAATGTAGTTCCACCACAACGTCAGGCAGACATCAGAGAAAAGAAAAAACTAATCGTTTGTGAACATTGCGGAAGGATTTTCGCCGGTGTCGAAGAAGAGATCGAAGAAGATCCTACAGTAAAGAAAAAACGTAGCAGAGTTTAAAGATTCCCACAAAAGCCCGATAAATCGGGCTTTTTTTATTGCTTTTATTTTTTACTGAAACCTTGCATTGATTTATCGGTTTAATTTTTATAGTTTACGGTTATGAAAAGGTTATTTTTCACAATATTGCTCCTGCTTACTTTTGCTTCTGGTTTTTCAAAAACTCCTGAAGGAAAGACCTTTTTGATTCTATTCAACAAATCTGAGCTTAAATTAAACAAGACCAGCACCGAATATATTGAACTGAGCCTGATGAATCTGTTCAAGACCAAAAGCTTTTCCGGTAATTCTGATGCTGCTATTCTTGTGCAGGTGCCTTCTGGAAATTTTGACAAATGTCAACTGGGAGACATGATGATTCGACTTAATCCCAAATCCACTGTATCTTTAAATGAAATAGCTTTTCAGATAGTAGATTTAGAAGAAAGTAAATCTACATACAAATTGCTTTTGGCGTCCTATGAGGAAAAAATCCAGCGGAACAAAAAAGCAGCTAAAGCCATTAGATCTACTCCAGCTCCTTGAGGTGTTCTCCACAGTTATTGAGGACAACCCTGAAATTCCCATCATCACCTAAGTGTAACAAATACAGTCCAAGATTCTGATGGTGGAAAATATCCATGTGCCTCAGATCATATCCTAACAAAACACATAGCAGCACCCGCATGGCTCTACCATGCATACAGATCAAAATGGTCTCTCCTGCTTGGGATAGGATTTTAGCCATTCCCTTTTTGAGCCGCTCCGCAACAATAATAGGGCTTTCCCCACCTTCAATTGCATAATCTAAATTTCCAGAACTCCATTCATTTAACATGTGATGGTAATATTGGTTTTCTTCCGGCGTCATCGGGACACCTTCGTATCTACCCCATGAAATTTCATTCAGTTCAGGTACGGCTTCATGAGGCAATCCAAGATCCAAAAAACCCTGTACTGACTGCTTGGTCCGTTGCAGCCCTGTATAGTAAACCTTATCAAAGGGTACAGCTTTGTAAAAGTCAAAAAAAGCTTTGGCCTGCTTATGCCCATTCCAGTTCAAAGGCGCATCAATCCCACTACCCTGAACCACGCCCTTTAGGTTGAAATCCGTCTGCCCATGACGGATGAGGTAAATTTTTTTACTTAACAAGATTCTCTATTTTTGTTTCAGCTTATAAAGAAAAAGATAATATCCCATATTACATGCTATTTCCTCCAAACCTTAGCTTAGAAACCCTCAACAGTTGGGGAAAAAACAGCATGACAGGATTTTTAGATATCCACTTCACCGCGATAGGGGAAGATTATTTAGAGGCAACAATGCCTGTAGACCACAGAACCAAACAACCTCTTGGGCTGTTACATGGTGGGGCTAATGTGGTGTTGGCAGAGACTCTTGGAAGTGTGGCCGCCACACTTACTGTAGATCCTGAAAAATGCTACTGTGTAGGCCTGGAAGTCAACGCCAACCATCTTAAATCCGTAAAAGAAGGCTTAGTACGGGGAGTTACCAAACCTGTGCATATAGGCAGTAAGACCCAAGTATGGGAAATCAAAATTTACAATGAGGCCCATGTCTTGTGCTGCATTAGCAGAATCACTATTGCCGTAATTGAGAAAAAGTAACACATGGAGACGTTATCATCAATTGACCAGTCGACTTTACATCAATATTTAGCACATCTTCTGCTCGAAAATCTTGAGGAGGGCAACCAAATAGCCATTTGGAGAGGACCGAGGTCTTCCCAAATCCAGATATTGATAGACCAAACAGGAGTAGTCAAAAAAGTACCGCTGAATTTGGAGGAATTGCCGGCAGGATTTATTGTTCACCCTTTTGAAGATCAACCTGATAAAAAAGCTTATTTCCTAGAAGCAAACAACCTGCTTACCATTGCTCTTGATGTGCCCTTTGAAGAACAACTTGATAACCTCAAGCCAGTTCAGGTACAGCATTCTGTAGAAAATTGTAATGATAGAATCAGGTTGTCATTTGTTCCAGCTGAGCTTGGCAAGCTTTACAAGGGCAATGCAGAAGACAAACAGACATATTTAGAGCTAGTAGAAAAGGGTAAAGCAGAAATTGCAGCAGGCAATCTTATGAAAATTGTTCCTGCAAGAACAAAAAGCATGAGATTAGACAGCTCCTTTGACCTAGTAGCGGCGCTGCAAAGGCTTATTCAGGCTTACCCAAATGCGTTTATCAACTTTTTCCATATTCCTGGGGTAGGAACCTGGATTGGTGCATCTCCAGAATTGTTGATTCAGACAAAAGGCAATATCTTCCAGACCATGTCCCTGGCAGGAACACAAAAAGCCCAAGGAGACAATCCCTTAAAATCTGTAGCCTGGACCCAAAAAGAAATTGAAGAACAAGCGCTTGTAGGTAGGTATATTGTAGACTGCTTTAAAAAAATCAGGCTGAGAGAATATGAAGAGCATGGACCCAAAACAGTTGTTGCAGGAAATCTGCTTCACCTGAGATCAGATTTTAAGGTCGATATGGACGCTACTAATTTTCCACAACTAGGCTCTGTGATGTTGGAATTGTTACACCCTACTTCAGCCGTGTGCGGTATGCCCAGGCAAGAAGCTTTGTCTTTTCTCTCAACACATGAAGCTTTTGACCGATCCCTTTTCGCGGGTTTTATCGGACCGGTCAACATTCATTCAGAAACTTCCATTTATGTCAACCTCAGGGCAGCCCGGCTGATGGAAAAGCAGGCAATTCTTTATGCAGGTGCAGGCGTGACTGAGGATTCCATTCCAGAAAAGGAATGGGAGGAAACAGAAATGAAATGTGACATTATCGGCAGGCACTTAAACTTAACTTCACCGCTGTGATCATTCAGCCAATCCTGGACATGGTAGCACTTTGTGCGGCCAAAGGCATTACCCATGCCATCCTCTCCCCTGGATCAAGATGTGCCCCTATTTCCCTTGCATTCGCAAGGCATCCCGCCATCCATGCACGCACCATCTCTGATGAGCGTTCGGCAGCATTCATTGCCCTAGGGATGGCACAGCAACTGGAACAGCCCGTTGTGCTGGTCTGCACCTCAGGTTCTGCAGCATACAACTATGCGCCGGCGGTGGCTGAAGCCTTCTTTCAGCAAATACCCCTTTTGGTCATCACTGCTGACCGTCCTTCCGAATGGATCGACCAATGGGACGGACAGACCATCAGGCAGGCCAATATCTATGGCAAGCATGTGAAGGCTACCTTCGACTTTCCGGATGAATTCAGCCATCAGGACAAGGTATGGCATGCAAACAGGATCTGCAATGAGGCAATCAACCTTGCCAATGCATTTCCTGCCGGACCTGTACATATCAATATCCCTCTGAGGGAACCTTTCTATCCAGAGATAGAGGAAGAATATACCTTTGGCCAAGTCAGGCAGATTGAGCATTTGGAACCCTTACAGGTGCTCTCAGACACCATGCTTTCCCAGCTCAAGGAGAAAATCAGACCTTTCAAGCGGGTGCTGATTGTTCCGGGCCAGCAAAAACCCGATGCGAAACTTCAGGACATTCTCAATGGAATTGCAGGGGAAATGAAGGCCGTGGCGGTTACCGACACCATTTCCAATCTTCAGTCCGAACACAGCATATGTTTCCATGACCATTTTACCGGCAATCCGGAATTTGCGGAACTGCTCAAACCTGATCTGGTGATTTCCTTTGGCAAATCCATCATTTCAAAAAACCTGAAGCTTTTTCTCAGGAAAAGCCAGGCTTCACATTGGCATATCGTGCCACAGGGCTATACCCCAGACACCTATCAGGCCTTGAATTCCATTATACATGGTGATCCGGTTGAAGTTTTGGGGATGTTGAAAGACACCTTGTCAAGTAATCAAGCATTTGCAGAAGACTGGAAGGCTTTTGACCGAAAAATGAGAAGGCAACTTCCTGAAATATTGGCAAAAGCAGCGTTTGGAGAATACCAGGCTTTACATGAAGTAGTCCAAAAGATCCCTGCACATGCCAAACTCCATGTGGCCAACAGCATGTCCATCAGGTACCTGAATTTTCTTGGACCCAGGCCACAGGAAATTATCTGCAACAGGGGCACAAGCGGCATTGACGGCAGCAACAGCACGGCGGTAGGCTGTGTATTCACGACCAAAGATCCTGTGGTGCTCATTACAGGAGACATGGCTTTCTTCTATGACAGAAACGCCTTCTGGCACAACTACCCGATGAACAACCTCAGGATCATCCTGCTCAACAACCATGCAGGCGGAATCTTCAGGTTGATAGACGGTCCGGCAAAGCAGCCCGAACTGGAGGAGTTTTTTGAGACTCATCAGGCATTGACAGCAGAAAAACTGGCTGAAGAATATCAGATGGAGTACTTTCAGGTAAAAGAAAAAGAGGGACTTGAGTCAGCCTTGACCACATTCTTTGACAAAAGCCTAAATCCCAAGATCCTCGAGATCATTACAGAAAGCCCGAAAAATGCGGAAATCCTGAAATGGGTGAAGCAGGAAACCGGCAAGTTGATTTAAGAGGCCAGTACCCCATGAGGGGGACCGGCTTGTTGGTAAGCTTTGTAAAGCATTGCAATCAACAGGATTTCGAAAACCGTCAGGAGAATTAGCCCAGGAACAGCCATGACAACTGTCAGAAAGCTGATTCCCGTGATCATTCCAGCGGCGCCTGTTACCAAGTACAAAGTGCCACGGGATCCGGAAATAAGCAGTAGACTTGTGGAGAACAGCACATATAGGGCACCCATCATCACCGATCTGAAAACAAGCATTTTGACATTGCTGATTCCCATCCAAAACGTGACGATGTCTTCAATGATAAAACCTGCTGTAAAGAGGATGAGCAACCCGCTCATGACCTGAGTAAAAAGCGTCCGGTACTGTTGCCCCAATCTGAAAATCCCAAAGGTGAATACGGCAAAAGAGATCAGTACTGCCAACTTCAATACCGGATAAACCAATTGCCAATGACCAGAAGGCGAAATTTCACCAGCCATTACAGATACATCTAAGAGTGTCTCCCCAACAGCAAGCACCAGATAGATAATGCCTGCTATAAATGAGGTTCGGAATTGCTTGGTAAACTGAGGACTTGTGGCATTTTCTCCTTCCTGCGCTATAGCATCCTCAGCTACCTGTAACGCCTCCAAGATAGCTTTAACCGTGAAGGGTCTTGGAGTCACCTCCCCTGCTTCAATTCTTTGGATGGTGCGCACATTGATGTTGCACAGCTCCACCAATTCTTCCTGGGTCATTCCCTTGGCCTTTCTCCACTCCTGGATCTTTTGGCCTAATTGCGGTTGTTTCATGATGATATGGTTTTGTTTGACCATGGCAAGTTGAGAGGATTTGCCCAAATATACCCCGAAAAACCTGCGGATTTAACCCGACATTGGGACGACATTTGGTTATTAGACTTAAAACACAAGATTTTAGACGTGAGAATGTCTTAGTCTTAAGTACTTCTTGATACCATTAAAAGGTATACTTTTGCGCTCCTTGCATTTACCGTGGCGCCAGTTGCATCAAAAAAAACGCCTCTACCGGTATACTTGTTAAGAAACAATCCCCTCTCATTTTATCCTAGCATCTTGAATCAAATCGAGCACCTTAGCCAAAGCAGCATTTCTGTTCCCCTTTTTCCACACCGCATACAACTCAGTTTTTTGCCTGATCTTGTCCAGCTCCACAAACTTTACTTTGAGTGCATAGCCATGCTGCAGGGATGTCGGCACTATGGCAACCCCTAAGCCTGCCTCTACCAATTTGAAAATGGTTAGTGCATGGACGGATTTGTGGGTGATGCGGGGGGTAAAACCTCTGTCCTCACAGATGGACATGATCTTGTCGTAATAAATGGAGGAGTAATCATGCGAAAACAGGATGAAATTTTCCGCTTGCAACTGTCCCACATGTTTAAATGAGCCATCAGCCAAGGGATGTCCAAGTGGCAAAACCACTGAAAAAGTATCCTGATGCACCACTTTCATCTGAAGCGGTGCGGGTACCCGTGCCAGGCGCACAAAGCCCAGATCCAGGGCATCCTTTTCCAGCATTTCAATCTGCGTGGCATTGCTGAGTTCTTCAAGACTGCTCCGGATACCGGGAAAAGTCAGGGAAATTTTGACCAGTAACTCGGGCAGAACAGTATGGGCGGCAGATCCAAGAAAACCTATCCTCAATTCGCCGATGTTGCCGGAGGCGATTTCTTTGAGTTGGGTTTTGGTCAGATCAAGATGGTTGAAAATGTAATCCACCTCGGCTTTGAGGAAGTGGCCGGCCGCGGTAAGCTCAACTTTACGTTTGGTCCGCTCAAAAAGCTGCACCTCGAGCAGCTCTTCCATCTGCTTGATCTGCCTGCTCAATCCAGGTTGGGAGATAAACAGCCGATCAGCAGCCCTGCCAAAATTCAGTTCCTCGGCAACGGCCCGGAAGTATTCAAGATGTCGGAGTTCTATGGTCATGTTGGTTCTCGCAAAGACGCTAACGTTTTTTGCCACGAAGGCACGAAGACACAAAGTTAATTCTGGGCCACAAAGACCCGAAGACACCAAGGTTGTTATTGCCACGAAGGCTCGAAGACACAATGTTCTTTTTGGTTAATGCCTTTGGTGCTCTATGGACGGTTGATATAGATCAATATTTGTAACCTTGCCTATAGAACTTAGCCATGGTTCTTAGTGCCTTGGAGCCTTTGTGGCAATTATAGTCTCTATAATTCTAATTCCGAAATCTTTTGATCCCATACTTGATTAACGGTACATTAAAATTAATAAGAAAACCCAGGTTCAATTCCGTTAATTTGAGATGACTAATGATTTGAGCATCCCAAACAGGATTGACTTTTTCCACTGATTTAATTTCAATGATTACTTTATCTTCTATAAGCAAGTCCAGCTTAAGTCCTTCATCAAACTTGATCCCATCATAGACTATCGGGATTGCGACCTGTCTTTTCACATCCATTCCGCATTTGCGAAGTTCATGTGCCATACAAACCTCATAAACTTTTTCCAAAAGGCCTGGACCGATTCTGCTGTGAATCTGGTAAGCTGCATTTACAATGGCTCTCCCTATGTCTTCATCATCAAATACGACAGTTTTCAACATAATCATCAGATAAAATCTATCCGGAAACTATAATGTTGTAATTCAGAATCCAAATTCACTCTTAAAAATAAACGTTTATATTAATTACTGAAAGTTATTACATATTCGATTTATTGGTATTTATAGTAATGGATAGAAAGAAGTACCTTTGCATGAAGAAACATCAGTTCTTAGGAGAGTATTAGAGATCCAACAAAAAACTTTGTGCCTTAGCGCCTTTGTGGCAAATTAAAAATCACATCATGACCAACAACTTCCTTTACGGCCAACAGCAGCTATCTGCCTCAATTGCACTTGACATTGCAAGAGGAGAAACAAGAGGTATGCTTACTTCGGAAACCAGGGAAAAAGTAAGGGCGAGTGCCGCGGCTGTAGCGGGGATTGTGGAAAAAGGGGATCCTGTGTATGGGATCAATACCGGATTTGGGCCGCTGTGTACCACTTTGATCACTCCTGACCAAACCCGTAAACTCCAGGAGAATCTGCTCAAAAGCCATGCAGTTGGCCTTGGAGATCCCATTCCCATGGAAATTTCCAAACTGATGCTGATCCTGAAGGTACATGCTTTGGCAAAAGGCTATTCCGGTATCAGGGAGGAGACCTTGGACAGGATATGCTGGCATATCGAACAGGATGTCATCCCTGTCGTGCCCAAGCAAGGTTCTGTAGGTGCCTCTGGGGATCTTGCCCCCCTCTCCCATTTGTTTTTGCCGCTGATCGGCCTCGGTAAAGTGATGTACAAAGGAGAAACCATTCCTACCGCCGAAGTACTTCAGGAATTCCAACTGGATCCTATACATCTGGGGCCCAAGGAAGGACTGGCCTTGATCAACGGGACACAGTTTATCGCTGCATTCGGGGTCAAAGTAGTAGACAGATTCTACAACATCCTCGCTCATGCGGACCTTACCGGAGCGATGATGTTGGAGGGATTGCTGGGATCGGTCAAGCCATTTTCTGCCGAACTCCACCAATTACGACCCTATGCCGGCAACCAACATGTAGCCCAAACCATACTCAACCTGCTTCACGAATCCGAGATTGTGCATTCCCACGCCACCTGTGCGCGGGTTCAGGACCCTTACTCCTTACGCTGCATGCCGCAGGTTCACGGGGCATCGAGGAACGCATGGCTGCATCTCAAGCACATGCTGGAAACGGAAATCAACTCGGTGACAGACAATCCTGTCGTCTTTGACGAAAACCATACGATCAGCGGCGGCAACTTTCACGGGCAGCCAATTGCCTTGCCCTTGGATTATGCCTGTCTGGCAGCTTCCGAAATCGGCAATATTGCCGACCGTAGGATTTACCTTTCCCTGGAAGGCGATACACCTGGCGTACCAAAACTGCTCCTTCACGAGACAGGGTTGAACTCTGGGTTTATGATCCCACAATATACTACAGCCGCTTTGGCAAGTGAAAACAAAGGACTTTGCTTTCCCGCTTCGGCAGACAGCATTCCTACATCCCTTGGCCAGGAAGACCATGTGAGTATGGGCAGTATCGGAGCCAGAAAGGCATTGCAGGTGATTGAAAATGTAGAGAAAATCCTCGGGGTAGAACTCTTCTGCGCTGCCCAGGCGGTGGACTTCCATGCCCCACTCAAATCGGGAAAGATCATGACGGCCCTCTACCAACATGTACGCACCAAAATCAGGCACGTCACCGAAGATCAGCTCATGCATGAGGACATGGAGATTGCCATTTCCATCATCCAAAGCAGGGAACTGCTAAGACTGGCAAAAGCAACAGCCGAAAAAGAAGGTCTGGCATTGGAGACACATTGGTCGGGGGAGTTTGACAGATATTAATACATTAATTAATGCGAGACAAGGTCTGGAACAGGTTCTCTGCTTAACTTATTTTAAAAGCTATAAGCTTACGGTTATAAAAAAAAAATATTGATCCATAGTAAATCCTGAAGTCTAAATACGCGTAGTTGTGCTAAAATGCTTATCCAAATGAAAAGGACGCCAACATGAATAGCATACCAAGCTATCAGACAATTTAAGTTTTTTTAATTGTAATAACTTTAGACCTCAAAACCGAGTTTATTTGAACTGCACCTTCCGCTGCTTCAAATGGATCTGCATGGATTTTTTGCTGCGCACCATTATCCAAAAACCTTCTCCATCTGCAATTTTTCAGATAATCATTTAAAACCAAACCTCCTAAAACCCTTTCGGGTATTTTTAAATACAGGGAATTGGCCATTTTCCATATATTAGATCATCTAATATCCAAACCTACATGAAACCCATTGTAATCTTCTTTCTTCTGACCGCGGTACTGATAACCGATTCGGTTGGGCAGACAGTCTTTCTGTCTTTTGACAAATCCTCTTTAGAGACCAATTACGCAGTAAACAAACTTAAGCCTGAACTTGAGGCCAAAGGTCATCAGCTCCTCGACCGTCCCGGAAAGAACCGGTTCCAGATCACCTTACAGATCAACGCCGAAGATGCAGGTCCTGAGGCATATTTGATAAGGCGGGAAGAGAATACCATTACCGTCTCCGGAGGAGATGCAAGGGGGCTGATCTATGGCACGCTTTCCTTGGCAGAAGCTTTGCGAAACGGAACGCCCTTAGAGCATATCGCCAACAGCAGCGAGAAACCCCATTTCCCACTTCGCGCGATCAAACACAATACCGCCTGGTATTCCTATAGGCCCAGTTCGGCATTGGACCAACATTATGAAACACTCAAGGATGTCAAATATTGGGAAGCTTTTCTGGACATGATGGCAGCAAACAGGTTCAATTCCCTGTCCATCTGGAACCTGCACCCTTTTGTGTTCATGATCCAACCCAAAAACTTTCCCGAGGCCTCCCCTTTTTCTCCTCAGGAAATGGAGGAGTGGAAAGCACTGCACAGATCCATATTCCGCATGGCCAAAGAAAGGGCAATAGACACTTACCTGATCCCATTCAATATTTTCGTCAGTCCTGAATTTGCCGCTGCCTATGGTGTGGCACATCAGAATGTCTATCCGCATTATTATGTGGCGGGAGACACTTCAGCCATTGTAAAGCAATACATGCGGGAAAGCATAACCCAGGTCCTGCAGGAATATCCCGAGCTGACTGGCATGGGACTGACGCTGGGTGAAGGCATGGCAGGAATGACCCCCCAGCAAAGGGAAGACTGGATTTCTGAAACCTATATCGAAGGCATAAGGCTGGCAGGAAGACCGGTGAAACTGGTCCACAGAATCCCATTTTCCAGTACAACAGAATCACTGGGGGCCACAAGTGTGGAGCTGGAAAGGCTGACGCGGAATGCCATAGAAAGGGAAGCAAGGCTTGATTTCATCCAAGGACCGATCTGGGCTGACCTCAAATACAACTGGTCTCATGCCCACTCCACCCCAAAGCTGGTCAAGGTGCATGGAGGGGAAATGTTCGACACTTTCTACAATCCCCTCCCCAAAGGCTACAAAATCACCTATACAGCCAGAAATGAGGATTTCTTTGCCTTGAGGTGGGGAGTTCCGCAATTCGTAAGAGACCACATCGCCACAAACAGCCAGGAATATGTAGGCGGGTATTTTGTAGGGTCAGAAACCTACATCCCTGCCAAAGACTACTTTACCGCTTCGACTGACCCAGTCGATTGGGATTTTGCTTTTCAGAGGCAGTGGCTCTTTTACCAGCTTTGGGGCAGGTTGCTGTACAATCCGCAAACGGCTGATGCCGTATTTGCGGCTACATATAAGCACAGATTCGGCAAAGCAGGTGAAAATTTGCTTGAGGCAATGTCCCTCGCCTCAGCTACCCAGCTCAGAATAGGTTCGCTTTACGATTCGAGGTGGGACTTTACCTTATATGGGGAAGGGTTGATGGCTTTAATAGGTGATGAAACCCGGTATATTCCCGCAGACCAATTGATCAATCACCCAACCATGGATCCTGATTACATCTCGGTCAAAGACTATGTAAAAGGACTGCAAACCGGTAAGGAATACAAGAAAAACCAAACCACTCCCCCAATGTTGATCCAGATGTTGGAGCATGACTGTCAGAAGGCATTGGATCTGGTCAAGGATATCCAAGCAGCAGACAATGCATCCTTGCGGTATGAACTGGCAGATATCCGGATCTGGGCAAATCTGGGACTGCACTTGGCCCAAAAGCTCAGGGGTGCCATTGCGTTGCAGTCCTATAGATCCGGTCTTGGAGACGCGGAAAAAACTAAGGCCATTGCGGCATTTACAGATGCATTGGCGTATTGGGACAAAGTCATAGCCATCTCCCGCCCTCTTTACAAAGACATGCCGCTCACCCATTACAATGGCAGCAGCCACGACAGAAACGACGACAACCTGTTTCATTGGGCGCTGATCCGGGATCAGGTGGCTAATGATCTGAAAATAGCCAATGCGGCTAAAGTTGAAAATCATTAACCCACAATTTGGGTATTCAGTAACTGTAAGACGAAAATTTCTGATTTGAATTAAGATGGTGGTCAATGACTACCATCTTATCTATGTGCATTAATTCTGCAGCCGTTCCATAAGCCTTAATTTGCCCTTGCTCCAGAACCATAAGCCGATCCATTTTGGATGCTTAAGCCAACTGATGTGTAATCAATTAAAGAAAGGCTTGATTTGCGCGAACATAAGATTTCACAACTAAGAGTAACAAAATTCAATTTCCCAATCCATGGCAGCCATAGCTTCGTCCACGACAAGAATTTTGGGTTTCTTCACCAAGGCACGGGATGCCTGGATCAGCTTCTTCTGACCTTCACAAAAATTTACCCCTTCTTCCATAACCTCAAGTTATGACCACTTGACACATTTGATATTTAAGATTATAAATAAGTTTAGGTAAATTTGAGTAAAGGATCCAAAGAAAATCATTGATGTTTTAGCCTTAAATTCAACAGGAACTGAGTAAAAAGATGAAAATTTGATTTTGGCAATTAAAATCTCTTTTTGCCTTGGTATTCTCCAATATGTTGGTAAAATCAAAATAGAATCTTTGTGCCTCTTGGCAATACCCTTTCCGGCAACCATAAAAACATATGCAACCCATTAAATACACTTTTATCGGCCCTTTGCGCCAGGCTTTGACCATGGCTGGACTATCTGCCAAAGGGGCATTGGCAGATAGTCAACTGGACGTTATCCCTGAAGCCGGTATCCTGCTCAAGAACAATCAGATTTATCAGGTAGGAGCATATTGGGATCTTTTCCCTGAGGCCCAATCTATCGGAGCCGAGATGGTCAACCCAAAAGCCGACATGGTCGCCATGCCCGGCCTGATCGACTGTCATACCCATATCTGCTATGGCGGTTCCCGGGCAAGGGATTATGCCATGCGCAATGCAGGTGTATCCTATCTGGAAATTGCACAATCCGGTGGCGGCATCTGGGATACCGTGACCCAAACCCGCAAAGCAAGTATCGAAAAACTGGCCCAATCAACAGCCCAACGCGCCAACAGGCACCTGAAAGACGGCATTACGACCATAGAGGTGAAAAGTGGGTACGGGCTCTCTGTAGATGAAGAACTCAAAATGCTGCGGGCAATCCAGTTGGCAAGCAACAGTACAGCAGCCGATCTGATCCCAACCTGTCTTGCCGCCCATATTGCACCCAAAGATGCTGATGTAGGAAATCTGGAATACTTAAGTACAATGGCATCCCGGCTTTTTCCTTTACTCAAATCGGAAGGGTTGACCAACAGAATCGATGCCTTTATCGAGGAAACAGCTTTTGCGCCAGAAGACATCCTGTTCTATTTCAACCAAGCCAAAGAAATGGGCTTTGACATCACTGTGCATGCCGATCAGTTTCACACTGGCGGTTCGCAGGTTGCGGTAGAGTTCGGAGCCGTCTCTGCTGACCATCTGGAAGCAAGTAATGCAGATGAGATCGCCATGCTGGCCGAATCGGATACTGTAGCTGTGGCCTTGCCCGGAGCTTCTATGGGTTTGGGGATGGCCTATACGCCTGCAAGGAAATTATTGGATGCAGGAGCGGCTTTGGCCATTGCCTCGGACTGGAATCCCGGTTCAGCACCTATGGGTGACTTGTTGATGCAGGCAGCTGTTCTCGGCACATTTGAAAAACTCACGAATGCAGAGGTACTGGCAGCGATCACCACCCGTGCAGCTACAGCCTTGGGATTGTCCGATCGGGGACGGCTAGCACCGGGAACTTTGGCTGACATCATCCTTTTCCCTACCAACGATTATCGGGAAATCACCTATCAACAGGGAAGACTCAAACCCAGCTTTGTCTTCAAAGGTGGGGTGCGCGTTTGAATGATTCCCACAACTCGTTATGTACGTCTATTAAAAAATAACAACAAACCCATATGACTTTCCAAGCCCAAATCCTCCAAGGTATCCCAGCTTTACTTCCTGCAAAGAAACCAATAGATCCCGCTGTTTCCCATGCGCCAAAGCGCAAGGATATTTTGAGCATGGAGGAGAAGAAATTAGCTGTAAGGAATGCCTTGCGCTACTTCCCAAAAGACTGGCATGCCGAGCTGGCAATGGAGTTTTATGCGGAACTACAGGAATTTGGCAGGATATACATGTACCGGTTCAGGCCAGACTATCCCATGTATGCGAGGCCGATCTCGGAATACCCGGCCAAAAGCACGCAAGCAGCCGCCATCATGCTGATGATCCAAAACAACCTGGATCCGGCGGTAGCCCAGCATCCTCATGAACTGATCACATACGGTGGCAACGGCGCGGTATTTCAAAACTGGGCGCAGTACCTGCTCACCATGCAATACCTGGCCGAAATGACAGACGAACAGACGCTGCACATGTATTCAGGCCACCCCATGGGACTTTTCCCTTCGTCAAAAGAAGCCCCCAGGGTAGTGGTCACCAACGGCATGATGATCCCCAATTATTCCAAACCAGACGATTGGGAAAAATACAATGCCCTTGGGGTAACGCAATATGGGCAGATGACTGCAGGATCCTACATGTATATCGGGCCCCAAGGCATCGTGCATGGCACAACCATCACCGTCATGAATGCCTTCCGCAAAAAACTGGGGGCATCAGTGGAACCAAAAGGCAAGGTTTTTCTGACATCGGGGCTGGGGGGAATGTCCGGTGCCCAACCCAAGGCAGGGAATATTGCGGGCTGCATCAGCATCTGCGCAGAAGTGAATCCCAAAGCTGCCACCAAAAGACATGACCAAGGCTGGGTAGATGAACTGATTGGAGATTTGGGGGAATTGGTGCAGCGGGTGAAAATGGCACAAGCCAATCAGGAAGTGGTTTCCATCGCTTATCTGGGCAATGTGGTGGATGTTTGGGAAAAGTTTGACGAGGAAAATATCACCATAGAACTGGGTTCTGACCAGACCTCCCTGCACAACCCTTGGGCAGGTGGTTATTATCCTGTGGGGATGAGTTTCGAAGCTGCCAACAAAATGATGGCAGAAGACCCAGAAAGCTTCAAAATTAAAGTCCGGGAGTCTCTCCGCCGACATGCTTCTGCCATCAACAGGCATGCTGCCAAAGGAATGTATTTTTTCGATTATGGCAATGCGTTCCTTCTGGAAGCTTCACGGGCCGGTGCGGAAGTGATGGCTGAAAACGCCATAGACTTCAGGTATCCCTCCTATGTGCAGGACATTTTGGGCCCCATGTGTTTTGATTACGGTTTCGGGCCATTCAGGTGGGTTTGTACTTCAGGTAAGGCCGAAGACCTAGCAAAAACCGATCGCATTGCTTTAGAAGTCATGCAAGCAATCAAAGCCTCTGCCCCGGCTGAAATCCAACAACAGCTTCAGGACAACATCCGATGGATTGAAGAAGCCGGCCGAAACAAACTGGTGGTAGGTTCCCAGGCCCGTATCCTCTATGCAGACGCAGAAGGCAGGATCAAGATCGCAGAGGCATTCAACCAAGCAGTCAAAACAGGTGAAATATCAGCCCCTGTAGTATTGGGCCGTGACCATCACGATGTGAGCGGGACGGATTCGCCATACCGGGAGACCAGCAACATCTATGACGGCAGCAAATTCACCGCTGACATGGCCATCCACAATGTGATCGGGGACAGCTTCCGTGGGGCTACCTGGGTGTCCATCCACAACGGCGGCGGTGTAGGCTGGGGCGAGGTGATCAACGGCGGCTTTGGCATGCTTCTCGATGGAACAGAAGAAGCCAAAAGCAGACTCCAGTCCATGCTGTTCTACGATGTCAACAACGGCATCTCTCGCCGGGCCTGGGCCAGAAACGGGGAGGCACTCTTTGCCATCAGACGGGAAATGGATAGGACACCGGGCCTGAAGGTGACGCTTCCTGAGCTGGTGGATGAAAAAATATTGAATTTATGAAACTCTTTATTTGAGAATTTAGCCTTGATTGACCGATTTACAGGTAATAAAGAAAACTAACTAATGTCAGAGAATTAAGTCATGTCATTAAACCTCAGGCTTGAAAAGCTACATCTGCTTTTTCATAATTGGAATATCATTAGAGAAAAATGATTTCACTAATCTCATAAATCATGATTATCTTAAAATTATATTCGATGGGTTATTCGTGACAAAATAGATTCATATTGAAAGTTGTAAGAAAACTTTCATTAAGCATTAAATATTAAGAGTGGTTCAAGATATTGAATGTTATCATTAGTTTTCTGACTAGGCTACCTGTATTGATTTCCTCAGAATTGTGCATGGGATCATTTTGCAAAGAATGCACTGGATTCAGGCATAGAAGACTTGATATCTATAAGTATTTTTAAAAATCTTGACAGACCTATCAAAACTTTTAATTATGAATTGGCCTGAAGGCAGAATCATTTCAAATTTTAACATGAGAAAAATTACATTTCCTTTTATTCTTGGTTTATTTTTTCTGATCGGGTGTAAAGAAGAAGAAAAACCTTTAGGTCCACCATATGGCCTATATGATGTAGAATCCGTTTCTACTTCTATTCCGGTAGATTTCACAAATTCAGGTGAGCAAACCACGGAGCACATTGCCAATTTTTCATGGTGTGGAACAGGAAAATTCTCTATTGAATGGCGTCTGAATAAGCAAACTCCTATAATGGATTTTGACACCTTCATGTTTTTGGAGTGGGTAAATGAAAAAACACAGGAAAAGGAAATTCTTAAGGGATGTGGCTTCTCACGGAGAATTGTTTACCTAAAAGAAAATGGAGAACTGGAATTGAAATTTTTTGGTGGTGAAGAAGTTATTTCAAATAATCCAGAAAGATTTCTTAATCAATTCGTAGTGAAAAATTTAGATTATTTTCCAGCAAATAGAGCCATTAGAATGGTGACTTACCAACAGTTGTATGACTTTTTTTCAGAGGAATTCGTTGAAACTGAAATCACATACTTATTTAAGTTTGCGGGGCCGGTTTTTTTACTTCAATAAATAATCCAATTATTTCCGGCTAATTCTATCTCTACTGGCTAAATAGCGGATAATTATAGTATCTTAAGACTAAAAATCGTTCCGCATGATGAAGCCTGTTTGCTTATTGATCTTGACTATTTTCCTGATGGCTTGTTCACAGAATCAAGTAGCTCATGAAGTGGTACCATTTACAAAAGGAGTATATGGAAATCCAGACGCTTTGTTACAAGCAGGCTACAGATTTGATTCTCTCGGGATCAACGCGGTTTTTGTCAGGAGCATTTCTCTTAACCCGCCTTTTTATAATTCCGCCAAAGATCAGGGAGCCAAAATATATGTCGAATTCCCTACCCTAAACGGAAAGGGATATATTGAACAATATCCTGACGCCCACCCAATTGACAGGCTAGGTTTACCCTCTCCTCCGGCAGATTGGTTTATGGGTGTATGTCCTACCCATCCCGGCTTCAAAGAACACCGCTCTCAACAACTCCGGGAGATATTACAGGAGTATCAGGTTGACGGAATTTTCTTGGATTATGTACACTGGCATGCGCAATTTGAAACCCCTGATCCCATTTTACCGGAAACCTGCTTTTGTGATCGCTGCACCTCCTTATTTGGCAAGGACATCAATAGTGAAATCCCAGGAAGCAACATCACCCAAAAAGCAGACTGGATTCTTAGCAATCAAGACAAGGCTTGGAGGAAGTGGAGAGCAGATATTTTAAACGGATGGGTAGTGGATATGGGTCAAATTGTAAAAGCAGAACAGCCGAAATCCAAACTGGGTGTATTTTATTGTTCCTGGTATCCGGCTGATTATGATTCTGCTTTGTACAAAAATCTGGGTATTGATCCGTTTGCATTTGCCCAAAGCGCAGATGTACTTTCCCCAATGCTATTCCACAGCATGAAGGAAAGACCTATTTCATGGGTAGGAGAATATGTGACCTGGTTGGGGGGACATTTAGAAAAAGATGAAAAATCAATCAGAAACGTTTCTGGAGACCTCAAAGAAAACATAGCAAAAGCTCCATCCCCGCTCATCTGGCCAATTGTACAAGCTTATAACAATCCTCAAGTTATCAGTCCTGAGGATTTCCAAGAAGTGTTGCGACAAGGGTCAAAAAAACCAGCTTCAGGAATAATGATGTTTTCTGCAGAATCCATTGCCCAAGAACCAGCCAAAGTTGAAGTGCTCAAAACATACTACAGGACTACAAATTCAAAAGATTAAGTAGAAGAAATTACAATTTCACATTTGAGCACACAGTTCATTTTTGGTAAATTGTAAATCATTCGAACAGAAATAGATATTCAAGATTAAGTACATTAGGTAATAGGATAGAAGTACCAAAGTTCTAAGCGGTTCAACAATGAAAGACGTCAAATACCTTCTTGCTTATTCCCTTCCGCTATCGGCTGTACTTGCTTTGCTTTGGCAGGGTTGGTGGTCTTGGGCTACTGTAATTTTGGCTTTTGGGATATTTCCATTTTTAGATGCGATAGTCCCTTATTCCACAGCCAATTTTTCCGAACAGGAAGAAAAAAGCCGGTTATCGAATCGTTTTTTTGATTTGCTGCTTTACCTCTGCCCTCCTATTTGTTTTGTTTTACTCTATTTCTATTTCCAAACAATTCACACCGAAGTCCTCGCTACACATGAATGGCTTGGACTGACCTTTAGTATAGGTGTGGTGCTCGGGGCATTGGGAATAAATGTCGCGCATGAACTAGGACATCGCGCTGCAAAATGGGAGCAGTTTTTGGCTAAAGTTGGACTTCTGCCAGTGCTTTACCAGCATTTTTTTATCGAACACAATCGAGGCCATCACAAACATGTGGCAACACCCAAAGATCCTGCTACAGCAAGGAAAAATGAATGGATCTATGCTTTTTACATTAGATCGATTTCAGGACAATATATCAGTGCATGGAAACTGGAAAAAGAAAGGTTAAGTAAAAAGGGAAAACCTATTTGGTCTTGGCACAACCAAATGATCCGCTTCACCATTTATCAATCAGGTTATTTACTTGGAATTGCCTTAGTGTATGGATGGCAAATGCTTCCTTACGCTGTCGCTGTTGCGCTAATTGCAGTACTTTTATTGGAGACGATCAATTACATTGAGCACTATGGCTTGATAAGAAAGTTGCTGCCAAGTGGGAGGCCTGAAAGGGTATTGCCCAGGCATTCTTGGAATTCGGACCATGAGATGGGAAGGATAGTGCTATTTGAACTCACCCGACATAGTGACCACCATTACCTCGCCTCAAGGAAATACCAAATTTTGAGACACATGGAAGAAAGCCCCCAACTTCCGACCGGCTACCCAGGCAGCATGTTGATGGCACTGCTTCCTCCTCTGTGGTTTAGTGTGATGAATGAGCAATTGGACAAACAGCAATTTGAAATCAATCGGGCATAGGCCTCACTTATGAAATCAATACTTCCTCTTGCCGTTTTCATCTGTCTTCTTTTCCCTTGCCATGCCCAAAACTTTGAATATGGCACCAAAAACCAAGAAGCGCTACTCCAGTATCACAAAGGATGGGAATATATTCTGGATAAAGGAGAATGGGGTAAAGCAGAGCAGGCATTTAGGGCTGCAGTAACACTTGACCAGGATTTCCATTTGGGTTGGAGCCAGGTTGGCAGGATCAGTGGCGACCCCGGGGAAAGAGCAGAGATCTTCCAGTCGCTAAAAATAAAGAATGAAGGATTGAGTGAATGGGAAAAGCGACTATTAGAAGTATATCTCTCCAGCTTGGAAATTATAGATTTAAAAGACCGAGGCATCCGCATTACCCCTGAAATGGTTCAAAGTTTTTACCAAACTTCGGAGACTAATTTCTCAGATTTTTTAAGAGCATATCCAGAGGAAAAATATGTTCATGCGGAATATATAGAAGTTATCCATGGGATTTATGGGGCGAAAGCAAGTTTGGACACTTTGGAAAAACAGCAGAAGGAAGGATTCAAAATCACTCCGTTTTTGCTCAGCTATAAAGCCCAACTTCATGCCGAACTGAACGATTTTGATGCAGCACTAAAAGCCTCAAAGGCTTTGGAGAAGAGACTAAATGACAACAATCTACCCATCATCCCTTTTACCTATGGTTATGTTGCCTATGAAAAAGGGGATTACGAAGAAGCAGAAATATGGATTGAAAGAACCTTACAACTTGAATCGAAACATGTTTTAGCCCAGCGGCTGCATCAAAAGATAAAGGAAAAATCCAAACTTATTTTGCCCGCTCCCTGAGTACTGCTTTCTTCCTGAAGATAAACCTGCCCACATACTTGACAAAAACCCAAAAAGCAGAAAGTTTGGGTTTAGGTGCTTTGCCTTCACCAAGACGTTCCAATTGCTCCCTATACCAGACTGTTTCCATGACACTCATTCTGTCAATGGGTCCAATACCCGTTTTGATCTTTTGTATCTGATATCCGGGATTTTTTCCGGCGAGAAGTTTATTCGGGGCATCAGGTTCAATGGCCAACAAACGAGCAAGTCCTACCATATCTACATCCCCTGAAGAAATGGCATCCGCCATGCCTTTGAATGATTTAAATCCTCCAGTCAGCACCAAAGGTACCTTCACCGCTTTGCGGACTTTGACTGCGAAATCCATAAAATAAGCTTCTCTTTCCAAGGTACTCTGCCCAACTTTGCTCCCTACCATGGCAGGTGCTTCATAAGTCCCGCCCGAAATTTCAATCAAATCAATGCCCAAATGAGCCAACATCTCTATCGTTTCAATGGATTCTTCTTCCGTAAAACCTCCTCTTTGAAAATCTGCAGAATTTAACTTGATACCAATAGGAAAATCCGGACCAACATGCTGACGGATGGCCAAGTAAACTTCCTTAACAAATTTCCTGCGCTTTTCCGCACTTCCTCCCCAGGCATCCTCACGCTGATTGTGCTTTGGTGACAAAAATTGGCTGATCAAATATCCATGAGCTGCATGGATCTGCACACCTGAAAACCCAGCCTTTTTCACGATTGCTGCAGCATTTCCGAATCGGGAAATGATTTGCCAGATTTCGACATCCTTCAGCTCCCTAGGCTTCGCAAAAAAAGCCTGCATGTCCTTTCGGAAGGGAATGGCGGAAGGTGAAACCGTTTCTAGATTAAGTCCTTTTGGTGCTTGCTTTCCTGGATGGTTCAATTGCACCCAACATTGAGAGCCATTTACATGAGCCGCCTTCGCCCACTTTCGCAGGGCTTCAAGATGACTTTCATTTTCTATTACCACATTTCCTGGTTCACCCAAAGCCCTGCCATCCACCATCACATTGCCTGTGACAGAGATCCCGACACCACCTTCTGCCCATGTTTGGTAAAGTTTGGAAAGGGCAGTTTTAGGTGAACCTCCATTTTCACCCAAACCTTCACTCATGGCGGATTTAAAAATTCTATTTTTGACTACAACGCCACAAGGAAGTGTGAAAGAATGGGATAAGGGATTCATAAATAAAGGTTATCTGGTAATTAATTCAGGACTGGGAACTTCCCATGCATCCTATCCAATCTTGGATTTTATTCCTCATAGCAACTAAGTCCTCTAACTCAATAGCCACATCTCCCATATTCTCCAGGAGCTTTTGAGGAATCTGTGCAGCAGAGATTTTCAAATCTTGTCCCTCCTTGGTCAATGACACCATAACTTTTCGCTCATCATCTTTGGCTTTTTGCCTGCTGATCAAGCCCATACTTTCCATCCTCTTCAGCAAAGGCGTGACGGTATTGGTATTCAAAATCAGCTTCTCGGTGATGTACTGTACGGAAACATTGTCTTTTTCCCAAAGCACCAAGAGCACCAAGTATTGGGGATAGGTAATGCCTAATTTTTCAAGGTAAGGCTGATAACCCCTAATGATCAACCGGGAGATCGCATAGAAGGGGAAACAGATTTGGTTTTCTAATTTGAGCTGGTCCATAAACTTTCCGCTTATCAGAATTATGTATGAGAAATTAATTGCGAAGGCATTTATTAGCTTTTCCCTTTTGATTTAAAATAAGCAAAAGCGCCTGTGGACCATAAGGCCCAAAGAACCAAGACAGGTTGGAAAAACAGGCGGATCAGCCTTGCCCTATCCGTATCCAACCCAAAAGCATCTGTCCCAGTGACATATTGGGAAATGTTACCGGGAAATATCAAAACAAAGAACGTTGCGGTGGCAAGCCCTACCACAACCGGTCTCCAGAAGATGAGTGAAAGGCCTAATACAATTTCAACAACACCCGATGCAACAACAACAAAGTCAGCATCCATAGGCACCCAATTGGGGACTTGAGCAAGAAATTCAATCCTGTTGAAAGTCAGATGGCTATACCCGGCATAGGTTAAGGCCAGTCCGAGTAACACCCTCCCAATATGTTGCAATATTCCCAGCTTGGGGCGGTAGGAGAAAACCGTTGAAGTGCTTTCCATCACTGCTTAACTAAAATTTTGGCTATATCTTTCTCTATCGCCTCCGGCTTGGTAATCGGAGAAAAACGCTTTACAGGCCGACCATTGGCGTCAATCAGGAATTTGGTGAAATTCCATTTGATTTTGGATCCCAAAAGCCCGCCCAGTTTACTCTTGAGATATTTAAAAATGGGATGTGCAGTATCACCATTTACATCTACTTTGGCAAACATGGGAAAAGTGACCCCGTAGTTCAGGACGCACCCTTCAGCAATGGAACTCTCATCTCCAGGTTCCTGACCGCCAAATTGGTTACACGGAAATCCCAAAATCACCAAGCCTTGTTCTCCATATTTTTTATACAGTTTTTCAAGACCTTCATATTGTGGCGTAAGCCCACATTTGCTTGCTGTGTTTACTACTAATACAGCTTTTCCTTTGAACTCGTCCATAGATACCTCCTTGCCTTGAAGTGTCTTCGCTTTGAAATCATGAAAATTTGTTGCCATGTCTATATCAGGTTTGTTTTTACTTCTATTTTATTTCCCAAGGCCCTTGAATAAGGACATGCCTTATGTGCCATTGCCAACAGTCTTTCAGCTTCGTTTGTTTCAACACCATTGATCTCCACGTCGAGCCGAACATCAAGGTCAAAACCTCCATCTCCTTGAACCAAGGCGACATGCGCAGTCACTTTGGAGGAAATTGCGGTCCGCTCCTGTCTTGCTATGTAATTCAATGCATTGTCAAAACATGCTGCATATCCTGCAGCAAATAACTGTTCTGGATTAGTATAGCCAGTTCCTGTACCACCCATTGATCGGGGCAATCTGACTTCAAGGTCCAATGTCCCATCATCAGTGGTGACTTTACCGTTTCGGCCTCCTACTGCTGTAGCAGCTGTTTCATATACAAATTTCATGTCTCAGAATTTATGTCGTGTACGATACAAATCTATGAATTATAAATTTGTATCGCAAGCGATATAAAAATATGCTGTCAGATATGTGAATGTTGTAATTGAATGCCGTCAAACATTCAGCTGATTCAATACTCCCTTTTTCAGATTTGGTGAAAAGCATGGGATAGTGAAAATTTATTTAAATTAGGGATGATTACCCTGCTTAGTACCTATTCCAAGTAAGTACCATTCATTAGAGTAGCCGGTTTCCTTCAGTCTTCGCACACTTCAAAAAAGACCCATTGATGAAAAAGCTTATTGTGGTAATTTTCGTCCTGGCCTTCAGCGGCCTTTCATTTGCCCAAACTCCAGAAAAAGCAAAGCCAGACAGGCCATTAAACAGCATTAACCTGAATTTTATAGGTGATGCTTCAATTATTTCCCTTCATTATGACAGGTTGCATCCTGTCAGTCCAAGCGTACTGATAAGTACAAAAATCGGAATGGGATACAACGAGGATTTTCAACTTTGCATCTTTGGACCTTGTGCACCTCCCAAAAGCTATGTGACCTTCCCCCACCATGTTACTGCAAATCTTGGCAAAAAGAAACACTTCCTAGAAGTCGGCATGGGAGGAACCATTATCGCTGGTGACACTGACCGCCCATATATGCTATACCCTATCCTCGGTTATCGCTTTTTGCCACTTAATTCAGGCAACTTGAATTTTAGGATCTTTGGACAGTATCCTTTACAGGAAGAAGGGGATTACTTGTTTGCAGAGGTGGGCATAAGTGTTGGCTATTGCTTCTAATTACAAAAGGGTTGAAGAAAAAGCCAAATGGACTCAAAATTATTAGAAAGCCAACAACTTCATACAGCCCATTTACAGGTGAAAAACTTTAGCATTGAGGTTG
This sequence comes from Cyclobacteriaceae bacterium, assembly GCA_036782195.1. GTDB lineage: Bacteria > Bacteroidota > Bacteroidia > Cytophagales > Cyclobacteriaceae > DAIPZN01. Next base: position 45,181 of record DAIPZN010000018.1, read on the forward strand.
CCATAAGTGACAACCTCAATGTTGATATTGCTAAAGTTTATGCTGATTGTTTGCCACGGTAAAAAAGTGAAACAATGATTTGAAGCAAATTAATGCTTCCAATCATATTGGTCCATTTCTTCCAGACAGGCCAGCAACAAGTCAATGCAACTGGAGATATCTGCTTTGTGCGCCATTTCTATTACTTGATGTAAGTGACGGGTAGGAATTGAAATCGCACCGGCAATGGCGCCTTGTTTTCCCATCCGCTGTACACCTGCTGTATCCGTACCTCCTGCGGTCAAAATCTCGTTTTGCCATTGGATCTTATTCCTTTCCGCAGTTTGTTTCATAAAAGCCACCATCCTGTAATCACAAATCGCCGATGCATCCATGATTTTTACAGCTGCGCCTTTGCCTAACTCCGTTATTTTTTCGTGAGGCTGGGCTCCTGGTACATCAAAGGCAATCGTTGTATCGAGTGCAATTCCAAAATCAGGATTGATTCCATGTGCGGCCACATTGGCTCCTCTTATTCCTACTTCCTCCTGAACTGTAAAAGCTGCATATACATCATAAGCCGGATTCTCCAGCTTTCGCAAAGTTTCAATTAATATATAAACAGCCACCCGGTTGTCGATGGACTTGCAGTTGACACATTCCCCCATTTCAATTAATTCACGGTCACGAGTGACCGGATCGCCGACACTTACCAACTTCTCAACTTCCTCTTTGGGCATTCCCAAATCAATAAAGAAATCGGTAAGTTGAGGCAATTTGTTTCGCTCTTCGGGACTCATCACATGAATAGGCTTGCTTCCCATCACGCCTACCAAGTCTTGTTTGCCGTGAACGATGACACGCTGGGCAGTCAATGTCTTGGGATCGAAACCTCCCAAGGTATGGAAGCGGAGAAACCCTTTGTCATCTATATGTGTAACAATAAAACCTATCTCATCCATATGGGCTGCAAGCATAACTTTCTTGCCTTCAGGATTTTTTTTTGATTTTTTTATTGCTACTACATTCCCCATGTTGTCCACATTGACCACATCAGCAAAAGGCGTGACTTTTTCAATAACAAAATCTCTTATTTTCTTTTCAAATCCCGGGGCTCCGGGTATCTCACAAATCTGCTTAAGCAGTGAAACATTTACCTCCATAGTCATATTTTTCTACGCTCATCCTCCCCAAAATGTGGGGAATTTCCACAGCCAATATACGGTATTATGGGAGTTTTGAATAGGTGAAAAAATAATTTTGGTACGAAATTTTCTTCTAAAACAGGTGAAATCAGCGGGTTAACCCCGATTTACATACCTGATAAACATGCAATTGATCCTCATTCTTGTCGGTGCTTTTATTGTATTCATCTTAAGTACGCTTACAGGCGGTGGGGCAAGCTTGCTCTTAATGCCACTTGTAGCAGTGGTAGTAGGAGTAAAGGCTGTGCCTCCAGTCATGGCTATCAGCATTGGGCTAAGCAGCACCTCAAAAGTATTCTTTTTCTGGAAACACATCGATTGGAAGCTTTTTGCCTGGCTCTTTCCCAGCACCATTATTGGCTCCATAATCGGCGCCAAAATGTTTTCACTGATCTCTTCTGATTTTCTTCAGATTTTGATTGGGCTGCTGCTGGTGTCTACGGTTGTACAGTATAATGCCAAAGAAAAACCTTCAAGAATCAAAATCAAGGCTTGGCACTTTGCACCAATGGGACTGGTCGTCGCATTCCTTTCTGGTCTTATAGGCGGTGTAGGGCCACTGATGAACTCGGCTTACCTCAATTATGGTATCAGTAAAGAAGCTCTTCTAGGAACCCGTTCAGCCAACGCCATCTTATTGCACATCACCAAAATCATCAGCTATGCGTATTTAGGGTATGTAAATTCAGAAGTATTGAAATATGGCTTGTTGATCGGCGTGACTTCCATGGTCGCCGTGTATTTTGGAAAATTGATTTTGGCCAGGATTTCAGATCTGTTCTTTAGAAAAATCGTGGTCATCAGTATGGTCATCAGTGGGGTCCTGATGCTATGGAAAAACAAAGAATATATAGCTGAATTGGCTCAAAGAGTATAATTGATCAAATCTGCCAAGTTTAAAAACAGAAAATTAACCAACATGAAATTATCTATTGCCAAAAATGTGCATTTGGTGGAACCCGGGGATTTTGAAGCTACAGACCATTGGTATCCTAGAGTCTTAAATTCCAATATCCACCCTTTGGTCGCCTACTTTCTTAACCTTTCTCATGAGCAGATGGTAGAGCGCTATAAAAGGCTGCACCCTCAAGCCAATACAGATGCCATCTTAGGCATCCTCAAATACCAACCCAAATATTTCAGGTGGGCCGGTACTGATTTGATGCATGTGACCAACAATGAGGGCAACAGGAGATTGACCGTCATTGAAACCAACAGTTGCCCATCAGGCCAAAAATCAATGCCTCTCCTTGATTTAAATGTAGAACAGGGTGGCTACAGGAGGTTGATCGAGCAAACCTTCAAACCTATGGTAGATGAATATGGGGAAAAGGGATCTCTGGCAGTGATTTATGATAAAAACCCCATGGAAAATATCGGATATGCGGCTACCATTGCAGATGTATTTGAGGAAAATGTTTTCTTGGCCAAGTATGACAAAGATGACCAAGAACCTCCTGTGAAGTTCAGCGATGGAAAAATGTATGTCCGCAGACAGCAAAACGGTTGGGAAGAAATCCGTGCGGCATTTCGGTATGTTACGCAAGAGCCGTGGAACAGAATTCCCGAAAATTCCAAAACCCTGCTTCTCAACCCAATTGAAGCTTGTCTATCCGGGGGTAGAAACAAAGAAGTGGCAAGCAAGGCCTATGATCAATTTAATGATGAATTTGAAGAAAAAGGGATCTGCATTTTTACCCCTGAGACATACCGTAATGTTCCCTATGAGAATCTTCAAGAATACTTCTATAAATTAGGAGGAAGTATGGTCATTAAGGTCCCTGATTCAAATGCCGGTCAGGGCGTTTACACTGTCATAAGCGAAGAAGAACTTCATAAAGCTTTGGAAGAGATCGACCAAACTCAATTATATTTGGTACAACAGCTGATCCATTCCAACTACAGCAGCGGGCTGGATCCCAACAGGGCTTGGTATCACGTCGGCACCATTCCCGACGGTAAAGGAAGAAGCTATGCATTCGACCTCAGGCTGATGATGCATGCCACTATTGAAGGACTGAGACCGTTGGCCGTATATTCGAGAAGGTCTCGCTTCCCGCTCAACAAGCCTTTGCCTGAAGGGATGAATTCTTGGGAGGTTTACGGAACGAATTTATCTGTCAAAGGAGAAGATGGCTGGACTTATGCAGATGAACGGTTGATGCTTTTCGACATCAGAAATTTTGGACAACTGGGACTTGGAGTGGATGAACTCATCAAAGGTTTTGTTCAAAGTGCCATGGCTGTGTATGCCATAGATCAGAATGCCATCAATACATTCGGATCTGTAAACAGTAATAAAATTATGGAAGCTTAAAAGTAAATCTCATGAGCCAAAAAATATTAATCGTAGAAGATGACGTGGTTTTTTGCAAACTCCTTACCCGGTTTTTGGCAAAAAACGATTTTGAAGTGATGGATGCGCAGACAGGACGTGATGCCTTTGAATTAATCGAGCTGAATACTTTTAGTCTGGCCATTCTGGACTACAGGCTTCCAGATGTCACTGGTGTAGAAATCCTCTCCAAAATCAAATCAAAAAACCCAGATTCAAAAGTTATACTCATTACCAGATATGGGGATGATGCTGTAGCTCAAGAAGCGAAAAAGGCAGGCGCGGATGCCTTTATTTCAAAACCGATCAATCCAGAAGAATTGCTGTCGGTAATCCAAGACCTCAAGCCTTCCTATTCTTAATGGATAAAAACATGGGGTCCAACTTTGTAGTTGCACCCCATGAATTTTGCTGCTTCCAGTTATTGATCAATATGCCCTGACCATTTTTCCTTCCATAAAATTGACAAATGCCCTATTTACCACACGCATTCCTCCTGAGGTCGCGAAATTCCCTGTGAAATACCAGTCACCTGCATGATCTGGAATGCATTTGTGTAGATTTTCAACTGTTTGAAATACAATTTTAACCTCAGCTTTTATTTCTGGAGAAGTAATGATTTCCGCAATTTTGTTGGATATCTCTTCGTCTGTAAATGGGGAGTAGAGTTGTTTCACATAGTTTTCTGACAAAACCTGCTCGTGTAGACAACGCTCATAAACTTCATCCATCAACTGTACCATTCCTCTATCCTTGAGCAATTCTACTGTAGCACGAAACGCAATAAAATCCTTCATTTTTGACATATCGATTCCATAACAATCCGGATATCGTATTTGTGGTGCTGAGGAAACAATGATAATCCGCTTCGGATTAAGTTTATCTAGCGTAGTCAATATGCTTTTTTCCAATGTTGTACCACGCACAATACTGTCATCTATCACTACCAAAGTATCTATCCCTGCCCGTACAACCTCATATGTGGTGTCATACACATTGGCTACCATAGCGTCTCGGTCACTGTCGTTGGTGATAAAGGTTCTCAGTTTCACATCTTTACTGACCAACTTCTCCACCCTTGGCCTGAAGTTCAACAATTCCTCCAAGTCTTCTAGATGAGGTTTGCCTTCCAACAAGACCTCTCTCCTTTTTGCACTCAAATAATCTTCAAGCCCCTCAATCATACCCAAAAACGCAGTCTCTGCTGTGTTGGGGATGTAGGAAAACACGGTATTTTTGAGGTCAAAATCTATAGCTTTCAGGACTTGGGGAACCAAAGCCTTACCCAACAATTTCCTTTCTCTATAAATATCCGGATCTGTTCCCCGAGAGAAATAAATCCTTTCAAAACTACATGATTTCTTTTCTCTGGCAGGTAAAATTTCATGTTCGGCATAGGATCCATCTTTGTTGATCACCAATGCATGCCCAGGTTGAACTTCTTTGATCTCTTTATAATCAATATTAAAAGCAGATTTAATGGCTGGTTTTTCAGATGCTACCACTACGATATCATCATCAGCATAATAATAAGCCGGCCTGATTCCGGATGGATCCCTTACAACAAAACTGGACCCGTTGCCGATCAGTCCTGCCATGGCATATCCTCCATCAAAATCCCTACATGACCTTCTTAATATGCGGGCTACATCCAACTCATCTTCTATGACTTGGGTGATCTGTTCATTGGAATATTCATGCTTGTATTTGTCAAAAATCCGCTGGTTTTCTTCATCCAAAAAATGACCGATTTTTTCCATTACCGTGACTGTGTCTGTCTTTTCTTTGGGATGCTGACCCAATTGTACCAGTTTATGGAAAAGCTCCTCAACATTGGTCATGTTAAAATTGCCCGCCATTACTAGGTTTCGACTTCTCCAGTTGTTCTGTTTCAAAAATGGATGACAGGTCTCTATGCTATTTTCTCCATGAGTACCATATCTCAGGTGCCCCAACCATACCTCACCTGTAAATGCAATATTTTCTTTTAACCAGTCGCCGTTCTGAAGGCTTTTTTTACCCCCGAGCTTTTTGGCTTTCTTATACTTTCGGTGGATTTTATCAAAAATAAAATTGACTGCTTGCGGTTCAATAGATCTGTACCTACTGATATACCTAGTCCCAGGATTGGTGTTGATCTTGATATTGGCTACTCCCGCACCGTCTTGACCTCTATTGATTTGCTTCTGCATCAGCACATACAATCTATTTGGGGCATACAGCGGAGAACCGTGTTTGTCAATATAATATTGAAGTGGCTTTCTCAACCTCAACAAGGCAATCCCACATTCATGTTTGATCTGGTCACTCATCAGCTTTAGGGCAAATTAAATTCTGTTCCAAAGTTAGTTCTTTTTTAGAAGATTATGGAAGGCTATAAAGTTCAGATTTCATCCAAGAAAAAATTATACCCAAATCATTTCTCCATACAAGGCAAATTTTTGTGACCTCTCCTACCCTATATGTAGACTTCAGTACCCAATCTGACCAGATTTTCCTCATACAAAAATTTAAAATATAATCTATTATTGTTTAAATCCTTTTTTTGCCGTTTGGCATAGTAAATGTCTTTATATGTTCATGAAAAGGATAATAACTGTCTTGATATTAGGAATAGCATTTCTTTTAATGACGTTCCTTTGCTACACAAACTACCATTTAAATGTGTATGCACATTCTGAAAATAAGGAAATCCAGTTTTATGCCAACGAACTGGAAAGACAGTTTTATTCTCCTTGATTTAAATAAATTTTACCCATTTCTAACCTTAAATTTTAAAAGTTATGAAAACTAAATTTTTGCTACCCGCAGCATTTGCATTTGCACTAGCTGGAGCGCCAATGATGGCCTCTGCCCAAACTACAACTGGACAAGGTCAAACGCAAACAGAAACCAGACAGCAGAAGAAAGATAAAGACAAGGACAAAACTCAAATTGCTCCTAATCAACTTCCTAGACAGATTCTACAGGCTGTAGAACGCAACCAAAATATCAACATGGCTGGTATCAGCGAAGCTTGGAGAGTTACTGACGAGGATGATGGAAAGACCTATTATAAGTTGAAATACCGTCACCAAGGTGAAGAGCGAGCTATCAAATTTGATGACCAAGGCCGTGAGGTTGAGGACAAAGACCGAGATAATTAATATCCAATTCTATATAT